>CAMFIS010000121.1 GCA_945952345.1 uncultured Fimbriimonas sp. | reverse complement strand
GGCTACGACCGACGGTTCAATTGGGTGAGCACAGTCGGCCCCGACACTCCGAAGTTCTGGGTTCGCCCAGGCTACGAAGTTACGACCGTCGCCAGCAATCTTCGAAATGCACGGTTTATGCAACTCGACGACCAGGGCAATTTGTTTATGAGCCGGCCAGACGTCGGCGATATCATTCGATTGGTTCGCAAGGGCGACAAATACGAAGTGGCAGGAACCTTTGTGAAGGGCTACCGCACGGTTCACGGCTTGGACTATAAGAACGGCTACCTTTGGTTTACCAAATCTGGTTCGGTTCATAAGGCAAAGGTCAATGCCGATGGCTCGGCCGGTCCGGTCGAGGACGTTTTGACAGGATTGGACCAAGGCGGACACTGGTGGCGGCCGATCTTTGTTACGGACGACGGTTTCTTCACCGGCATTGGCGACTCGGGGAATATTAATGACGGTCGAAGTACGGATCGCGAAAAGCTTTGGAAGTACAGCCTCGACGGTAAAACGAGGAAGCTGTGGTCTTCTGGAATCCGCAACACCGAGAAGTACCGCTACCGCCCGGGCACGACCGACCTGTATGGCGCGGACCACGGCAGCGACTGGTTTGGCGCTCCAACCGGCGACAAAGAAAAGGACCAACCGGTCACGAACATGTATCCGCCGTGCGAGTTCAACCTATATGTCGAGGGGGGCTTCTACGGCCATCCGTTCATCGTGGGCGACAATGTTCCCCGATACGAGACTTACACAAATCCGGTGGTGCATGAGCTGGCTCGAACTGCGATCCCGCCTATATGGACGATTGGCCCTCACTGGGCACCGAACGGCTGGACCTTCCTCACCAAGAACACAATTGGCCCCATCGGTGACGCGGTCATTGCCAACCATGGCTCTTGGAACCGCACGGTGCGGAGTGGCTATCGAGTAGAGCAGATTCTGTTCGACTCCGTAACCGGAAGACCGTATGGCAGTCTGATGCTTGTGGGTACGCTCGGCCAAGACGGCAACGTGCTTGGGCGACCGGTCGATGTGGTCGAGGAAGAGGACGGCAGTTTGCTGTTCTCGGACGACTACACAAACAAAATCTTCCGTATTAGCAAGAAGAAATGAACTCGATTCCCTTTTTGTTGGCTGGTTCCTTTGTTGCGATGGCTTCGGTTGTGGCACCTCAGGAACCAGCCGACAAGAAGCCAGTCGAGCCTCTGAAGAATGCTCCAAGGGTGTATTACCGCGAGCATTGCCAGCGATGCCACGGCGTCGATGGCACCAACTTCATCCCAGGGTACGCGCAAAAGGAAACGAGAGAAAAGCTTCGGGCCGACGTGAAGCGCATGGCTGAAGGCGCGGGCGAGTCGCCTCTGAAGGATTTCGACATCGAAGTTCAGACCGAGTATGCGGCCCTGGCGTCCGCAATGAAGCCTTTCCTGGCATGGACAAGTCGAGACGGATTAGTGATCAAAGGCGAAGCCACCGCGGATTCAGAAGTGAAAGCGATGGTTGGGGACAAGCCCATCCAGGTTGAAGTCGACGACGACAACAACTGGACGATCCGCTTGGAATCCGAAGATCAATTTAAATCGCTCAAGGTGATTGCAACCATGGAGAAGCAATCGACAGAGCTTCGGCCCAGTGAGAAGGCATACTCGGTGATGCCAAAACCGAAGTCGAGCGGGTAACGTTCGCTCCGTGGATGACCGGAAATCGCTCCAAATTTACGAACAGCGTCTCAACGACGTGCTCGATTGGGTCGATACTTCCTATGCTCAGCCGCTTCCACTTGAAGCCTTGGCGGACCGAGCCTGCTTTTCGCCCTATCACTTCCACCGAATATTCAAGGAATACACTGGCGAGACTCCTTCGAACTATGTTCGCCGCGTGAGGTTGCAAAAGGCGATCACGAAAATCGAGCATGGCGGCCGGCGATCCCTAAGTGGTGTGGCCCTTGAATGTGGATTCGCCCAGTCATCAGACTTTTCCCGCGCCTTCCGCGAAGAATATGGCTATCCTCCCAGCCAGCACCGAAAGGGGAGAGTCGCGCAAGATAGCAAGATTCGGCAAGACTTGCGTGCGTCGGCAGGTTATCGTGAATTGAGTCCGAACGAAATGGAACATGACGATCGATTTGAGGTTCGCATCGAGGAACTGCCCGAACAGCGCATGGCTTATGTGCGCCTGATCGGTGAGGCCTACCAGCCTGAATCTTTGATGGCGGCATTGAATCGATTGCTCGCGTGGGGACGAGAGCGGGGCATCTATCCGGGGGCAACGCTCGTCTCGACATCGCCAGATAACCCAGAGGTTGTGCCCGCCCACCAGTATCGACTGGATCTGGGAATGGTCGTTCCAAGTGGCTTTTCCGAAGACGAGCTCATGGCCTACGCGACTCTGGACCGGCGGCGATACGCCAAGGTGCATAGTCTGGGCGACATCCACAAAGTGCAGAGGGCATGGACATTTTTGTACCATCGCTGGCTGCCAAACAGTGGATACGAACCCGCGAACGCGCCTAATCTGGAACTCTTCCTTAACTCGGACGACTCAAAAGGGTGGGAAACGCTCGATCTTGATTGCTGCCTTCCTATCCAATCTCTTTCATCATCAAGGTAACAATGAAATTCTTCTTCACTCTCAGCATCGCTTTCGCCATCGCCGCGTTCGGCATAGCGGACCTCAAGAAAATCGAGGGGACCTGGAAGGTTCTCGAAGGCAAGATCGGCGCGAATGCCTTACCCAAAGCGCTCACCGATAAGATGGTCTTGATCATCAAGAACGGGAAGTACGACTATGACGAAGGGCATGGGCACGACACCGGCAACCTTAAGGACATCAAGGGTGATCCGATGGGGATGGATATCGTCGGCACCGAAGGTCCGAACAAGGGCAAGACATACCTTACGATCTACAAGATGGATGGGAAGAACCTTGTGATTTGCTACGGGCTGGATGGCAAGCGTCCGACCAGTTTCGACGGTAAAGGCAAGGTGATGCTTGTGAAGTATCAGAAGTCAAAGTAGCGCGATTCGGGTCAAAGGGCCTATGCTATGAGAACGTTCCTGCATCGTGCAGGAACCTTAAACTAGGCTTTACGTCATAGCTTCCTGTACCGAAATGACCACTCCGCGCAAGATCAATGAAGCTCAGTGCCCGAGTTGCTTGAAGAATATTAAGTTAACGTCATGCTCGTGCCCCGATTGCGGCTCGAAGGACCTGTTGCGACGTGTTGGTTCTCGTCGCAACGGCAAGACTCGGGTGATTTGTCTTCAGTGCGGAATCTCGATTTTCTCGGTGGTTTGTTCATGCGGAAACAAAGTGTCGGCTGAATCCTTTGGTTAGCTGTCGGTAAGCGCCAATAGGGCGAACGAGCAGAGCCAGTGCTCGCTCATGTAATTTGCTTCCAGATGCGGCAAGGCAGAATCCATCAACCAGCCGAAAATGGATGGATCGACATCGACTTTCGAGGATAGCGCACGCCAACACCAGGCTCGACTGAGATTAAGACCGTCGAGGTGACCAATCCTTCCGTCGGCGCGGTCGCCGACCGTTGCCGGTTCAAACAAGTTCTTCGGCTCTGAAGGAAGATACTTTCGAAACCACCGCTGGAAATCGGCGGCAGGCAAGACCCGAGACATCAGTACCGCCTCGGTAAGCGTAGGAGATAAGAAGTCTTCGCCGCTGGGTTCGATATGGGGGGCAGCGATATCTTCTCCAAAACGAGATTGGGACCAATCAACGATGCATTGCTCCAGAATCTGGTCATGGACACGGCTCCATGCGAGGGCATGAATGAGGGCAAAAGCAGTGTTGGCGTGAGTGCCAGCGCGGACCGGGTAAGTCAGACGTGGCAAGTAGCTTTGCAGCCTTTCTGAAAACAGATTGGCAAGGGGCCGGAGGTGGACTTCCCATTCCAAATTTGCTTGGGCGGTCTCTTGATGGAGCGCAAGAAACCATCCCCAGCCGTAAGGGCGTTCGAATCCGGAATTGGTACGGACGTGCTCAATCTCTCCCGCCATTTTCTCCGCAGTGATCGCCTTGCTGGCTCGCTCATAAATCTCGCCGCTAAGCTCAGGGAATAGTCGGGCAACGCGATGGAGCTGCCACCATCCGTGGACGCAACTATGCCAGTCGAAGCTGCCGTAAAAGACGGGGTGGAGTTTGGAGGGCTCGACCATCGTCGGGCCCTCGACCCAAAGGCCAAGGCCGTTGGGATACTCTCGCTCGACATGTCCGAGAGTTGAGTCGGCAAAGCGTCGAGCGAGTGCGATATCGAGTGTGTGAGCCACCGAGCGAAGCTTACTTCTTCCCGATGACGATGATGGATGTCGAGTTGGGCTTCATTTTGCCTCGGCGTTGGCCAGGTTGCGCAGCTTCGAATTCGGCCGCGATGAGATACACCAAGTGGTGTTTGGGATCGAGGGCCATGGTTCTCGCACTCGCCTTCGTCTTAACGTTTTGCACGTTGGTGTACTTCCCTTTCACATCTTGGATGACCGAGAGGGTCCCCGCGCCGTTGGAAGTGAAGATGGTTCCGATCGAAGCATCGTATGCCGCGAAATCGGTGCCGTCTCCGGTGGGAGCGGTGCCGAGCACTTTGCCCGTCTTGATGTCCGAGACAGCAAGCATGGAATTTCCGCATGCCGAGAAGATGAGCCCCTTCTTGGCATCGTAACCAATACCGGTTGGTTCTTCGCCCGGGGCCAACGACCACTGCTTGACGACCTTTAGGGTCTTGGCATCGAATTCGACCACTTCGCTCTTGTCCTCGATGTTGACGAAGATGTGGCCTTTGCCATCGCTCACTCCGCCCTCGGGTTTACCGCCGAGCGGAACCGTTCCACGTACGGTGCCACTGGCAGCATCAACGGCGGTTGCGTCCGAACTTCGTCCGTTGAACGTGTAAACGGAATTAGAGAACTCATCGAAGATGATGCCATCCGGGTTCTGTCCGACTTTGACGCGAGAAGTTTCGGTATTGGTCTTCAGGTCGAAGATCGAAACGGAGTTATCGCGGCCGTTGCTGATATAGCCTTTCCCTGTCTTCTTGTTGAGGGCGATGCCGTGCACGCCTTGGGTATTCGGGATGTCGGCGACGATCCTGCCGGTGTCCGTGGCCATGACCTGGACATGGGTTCCGCGAGAAATATAGAGCCGCTTGGAATCTGGATCGACGGTGATGTAGTCCCAGCCGCCATCGCCGGGAATGGGATATTCGTGAATGATGGCGTAATTGGCGGATTGAAAAGCCAGGGCGATAAGGGGGGCGATGATCATGTTGTTGGTTCCTTGGGTTCGTTAGGTTTGCTTCGCCGCAAGACGGCGGCATAAATCGTGGGTCCGAGCAGGAGGGTGATGAGGGTGGAGAAGAAGAGTCCACCGACAACTGCAACTGCGAGGGGCTTTTGCATCTCGGCTCCTGCGCCGAACCCGAAGGCGAGGGGCAGCAGGCCGAGGATGGCGGTGAGGGTCGTCATGAGGATGGGTCGAAGGCGAGTTCTTCCTGCTTCGACAACGGCGACCTCGGGCGAGATTCCCCGCTCCCATGCATGTTGGGCTTGGTCGAGGAGGAGGATTCCATTCTTGACGACAATGCCGGCGAGCATGATGACTCCCATGAATGAACTGACGTTGAGGGCAGTCTTAGTAACATAGAGCCCGACCACTGCGCCGAACATGGCGAGCGGCATGAGGAGCAGGATGACGACCGGGGCGGCAAAGCGTCGGAACTGGAACAGCATGACCGCGAACACCAGGATGACGGAAGCCCCGAGGACCAAAGTGAGGTTGCGGAAGGAGTCCTGCTGGCTTTGATACTGTCCGGCAAGGGTGATGCTCACGCCCGGTGGAGGCTTGATGCCAGCCAAGACTTCCTTGACTTTGGAGACCGCGGTTCCAAGGTCGACACCCTCGAGCCTTGCGGTGACGCCCACAAGCCTGCGCTGGTCTTCTCGCGAGGAGTCGGTCGTACCACTGATGAGCTTGATCTCGCCAAGGTCGCGTAGCTGGACCAGTCCGTTTGAAGTGGTGACAGGTAGCGACTCGATTTCTTTGAGAGAGGTTCGGCTGGCTTTGGGCAACCGGACTCGAACGGGGATTTGACGGTCGTTCTGGATGACCTGAGTGGCGATGGTTCCCAGCAGCGCGGCATTGAGTTGATTTGCAACCTGATCGCTGGTGAGGCCACGTCGGCCAATTTCGAGATCATTGGGGATGAACTGGACCTGCGGACCGGACTCGACCGCGCCAGATTTAACGTCGGCTAGACCTTTAATTTTCGAGAGTTTGCCGGTGAGATCTTCGGCGAGCTTCTCGATTTCTTCCTTGTCCTCGCCGAAGATGCGGACCTCGATAGGGTCCGGGTTGCCAGCGAGGTCACCTATGAGGTCTTGAAGCACCTGGATGAAGTCGACATCGAGCGAGGGGACTTCGGCCTGGACTTTGGCGCGGACATCGGATATGACATCATCGATCGGGCGTGAGCGATTGGGCTTGAGCATTACGGCGTAGTCGCCGCGATTTGACTCCGTAATGGCAAAGCCGAGCTCAGTTCCGGTTCTTCTCGAAAATGTCGATATCTCGGGCGTTTCTAGAAGGATCTTGTCGACCTTGGCGAGGAGGCGATCGCTTTCTGCCAGCGAGGTTCCGGGCGGGCTCCAGTAGTCGAGGACGAATGCTCCCTCGTCGATTTCGGGCATGAATCCGGACTGGAGCTTGCCTCCGATAAAGACAGTCAGCAACGCGGTTCCGAGGACGACGGGCAGGACAATCCACTTGTGCTTGAGCATCTCGCGAAGGATGTTTTCATAGCTCCTGGCTACCCACGAGAACATCCTTCCCTCGTGATGAATGCCTTCGTGATAGCGAAGGAATCCGGCGCAAAGGCTTGGGCTAACACACAGAGCGAGCACCAGCGAGACGATCAGCGCGATGGTGAGCGTGAGGGCAAGAGCGAGGAAGAATGCTCCGGCGACACCCTGGAGAAAGGCGAGGGGAAGGAAGACGACGACGGTTGTGAGCGTCGACGAAATCATCGGAGCGGCGATGTGGCTGGCGGCTTCTTGGACCGCCGATCCGACGGATTTGTCCTTGTGCAGATAGCGGAAAACAGCTTCAACCACGACGATGGCGTCGTCGATGATGAGTCCGATTCCGACCGCAAGCGCGCCAAGGGTCATAAGATTGAGCGTGAGACCTGCGAGGCGCATAAAGACGAAAGTGACGAGCAAAGTGATGGGGATAATGCTCGCGGTGACGATGGTGGCACGGACGTTCCGAAGGAACATCATGAGCACGATCACGCTGAGAATTGCGCCGATGATGACGGCGTCTCGAACGCTGGAAACCGCTTCTTTGATGAGAACCGATTGGTCGTAATAGAGTCCAATCTGCACATCGCCGGGCAGACCAGGCTGGATCGACTTCAGTTCTTTGTTGACGGCATCCACCATCGAGACGCTGTTTGCGCTGGGTTGGCGGATGATATTGATGAGGACAGACTCTTTGCCGTTGGCAGAGACGATGGTTGTTCGGTCCTCGGTCGAAGGATTCACGTCGGCGACGTCGGTGAGCTTGATGGGGACACCGTTCTTCTGCCCGATCACGACGGTGCTGAGGTCGTCAATGGACTTTCGCTCGCCATTCATGATAACGTCGAACTGCTTGAACTCGTGATCCAGGCGGCCAACCGAGCGCACCAGGTTACTGGATTGGATGGCTTGGACGACGTCGGCGTTGGAGAAGCCGCTTGCGGCGAGATCGGTGGGACGAACTGCGACCTCGATTTCGGGTGCGCGACCGCCCTGAACGACGACTCGAGCAACTCCATCAACACGGGCGAGGCGAGGCTTGAGGGTGTAGGTCGCGAGGTTCCAGAGCTCGGTCTGGGTGAGCGATTTGGAGTTGACGGTGAGGCCGAGAACGGGAAAGACGGTCGGGTTCATCCGCTCGACTTCGGTCTGGGTATCGGGCGGAAGATCGGGGCGAGCTTGGTTGACTTTTGCGTTGACCAACTGCTCGGCCTGGAGTACATCGGTGCCGTCGATGAAGTCGACGGAGATTTCGGTCGAGCCCTTCTTTGTCTTCGAACGGATCCGTTTGACGTTGGGAATCGTCGCGAAGACTTCCTCGAGCGTGCTGGTGATCGAAGTTTCGACGACCTTGGTTGGTCGACTTCCGGCTTCGGCGACGACGACGACTCGGGGGAAGGTGACGTCGGGGAGAATCGAGACCGGGAAAGCCGCATACATCACGGCTCCCGCCATGCAGAGGACGGCGGTGAGGAACACGATTGGGCGGATATTACGGATCGCCCAATCGGAGAGCTTCACTTGTCGTCTCCCTTCTTTTCGTCCTTCTTCTCGTCTTTGCCGTCGTCTTTCTTCTCTTCCTTTTTCGCGGCGGCATCTTCCACTTTCGCGCCATCGGCGAGTTCGTGCTGACCAACCAGAACGACCTTATCGCCGAGCTTGACGCCTTTTTCGATCGCTGTCTTGCCGTGCTCGCTGGCGCCCGTCTCGACTTCGTGCATCTTGGCCACGCCGCTTTCGACCACGAACACGACCTTCTTTTCTTCGCGGGTGACGATCGCGTCGTCGGGAACGACAGTTGCGTCCCGCGTTTCCTTCAGCTCGACCTCGACTCGGGTGTAGAGCCCTGAGGCGCTGCCAGCTGGAGGTTGGGAGAATACAATGCGAACAGGAACCTGACCGGATTGAGGATCGGCGACACCGACGGAGCGGATGGAACCAATCTGCTTATCTACACCTTCGGCGAAGACGGTCATGCCGTCGTGGAGAGAGGCGGCATTGCGAGGCGAGACTTGCCCAGCGAATTCGACCTTCGCTCCTCGCTTGGCGATCTCGAGGATGGCTGAAGTTGGATCGACGGAGTTGCCGGGTCCGAGGAGACGCTTGGTCACGACACCATCGAATGGAGCGCGGACTTCGCCGAGGGCGGCTTGGCTGGCAGCGGCGTTGGAGTCGGCACGCTTTCCAGCGGCGGCTAGACTTGCCGCGTTCGCTTCTTGCTGCTTCGAGGTGACGGAGAAATGTCCTTGCTGAGCTTGCTCGAGGGCAGCTTTGGCGGCGGCGATGCGCTTTGCACCGAGGTCTTTGGCCGATTGGTATCGAAGCTCCGCGGCTTTGAGCTCTTCTTTGCGAGCCCCTTGCCTGGTGAGGTCGAGTTGGGCCTTGGCCTGGGTCAGGGCAGACTCGGCGACATCGTAAGCAGCTTGGCTGGCATCGGCTTGCTGGCCAGAGACGTAACCTTCCGCGAGCAGTTTCTTGTCGCGCTGAGCATCGGCCAGCGCCTTGTCGCGATTGACTTGCGCTTGTCGAACGGCTTGTTCAGCTTGAGAAATCTCCTGCGGTCTGGCACCAGCTTTCAGCTTGTCGAGATCGACTTTGGCTTGATCGATGTTGCTCGTCTGTTCGCTGATGGTCGCTTGCAGGTTGAGTTGGGCGAGCTTGACTCCGGATGCGTAGTCGGATCGAGCCGCATCGAGAGCTGCTTGGGTCTGCTTCGCTTGGGCGGCGGCGGAGGCCGATCCCGCCGACGCGCTGTTTCTTTGCGCATCGAGGACCGACGTGTCGATCTTGGCAAGAAGCTGGCCCTTTTTGACCCAGTCACCTTCTTTCACATACACAAATTGAAGTCGACCAGCGGCTTGGGGCGCCAATCGAGCGAAGTCGGATGTTGAGAGAACGTACGAGCCATCGACGGGTAAGAGCTCGTGCACGGTGGCGGTGGCGACCGTCGCCATATCCACCGAAACCGTGGTGTCCGCCGCTTCCTTCGCACTTTCTTCGGACTTTTGCTGGGAGCCACACGCGGCAAGAACGAAGGCTAGAGGGAGCAAGAATAGGAGTCGTCGCTTCATGCTCGTTCTCCCAGGATTTGTCCGTTGGCTCGAAGCAGTTCGGCGTTGGCTAGGTTTAGGTTCATTTCGGCATTGGCGACGTCATCGAGAGCGTCAGAGTAAGCGCGTTTAGCATCAAGCACATCGAGCAATGTGCTCGCACCCAACTCGAATCCCCGCTGAGTTTTGTCCAACAAGTCCTTGGCTCCCGAGGCGAGCGCGACATAAGATTCGAGCGACTTCTTGGCGGCAGATTGGTTGATATTGGCGGCTTGAATCTCGGCCATCACTTGCTTCTTGGTGTCTTGGTAGGCAAGTTCGGTTGCATCGGCCTGCTGGCGCGCGGCTTGCAATTTGCGTTTGGATGCTCCGTGATCCCAGAGCGGGACTACGAATTGGAGGCGAACTCCATATCGTTCGTTCTCGGCCCACGGGCTGCGGCGGGCTTGAATTTCGACATCCGGAGCGAGAGAAAGTTTGGCTTGCTTCTCGTCGGCGATGAATCCTTCGCGCTGAGAGTTGAGGGTGAGAAGCTCGGGTCGGTCCTTGTCGAGGTTGCCAGGAGATGGCAGGACGATCGAGCTGGAAGGAAGGGGCGGTAGCTCACCGCCAAGGGCTTGCCTGAGTTTCACGAGGTTTGCGGCATGGGCAGCCTCGCGGTCGATGACGATTTGCTCGGCTCGGCGAACGTCGAGGTTGGCTCTTGTGAGTTGGATCTCGGGCAAGGCGCGGACATCGACTCGGGTCTTGGTCGCTTTCTGAGTTGTGTTGGCGATCTCCAGTTGGGATCGTGCGTTATCGAGGCGACTCTTGGAATTCCACGCGTTGGCGAGCGCATTCAGAACGTCGCCTTGAACTTGGATTTTGGTTTGGCGAAGGGTTGCCAGGGCAGTTTGGACTCCTGCATTTCCGCTTTCTCGAGCGGCCCGGGATTTCCCGAAGAAATCGATGGGTTGGAAAAGGGTTAAGTCTTCGCCACCGTTAACGTCGGGACGCGTGCCGGAACCGGCTTCTAGGCGTGTCAGTGGGAGAGCGCCAAGGCTGGCGGCGGTGTTCTTCGCGGCGGTTACCTGGAGTTCGGAAGACTTGACGATGTCACGTTGATGGAGGGCTTGCTGGACCAGGTCCGTAGCGGACTGATTTTGACCCAGCGCAAATGGCGAGGAAGCCGCCACCAAGAGGCCGACGCCTCGAAATCGAAATGGATGTTTGGTCGCCAAGTGTTCCCTGCCCTTTCTCCAACGTTCATAGATTTCTCTATTTCGGTTCTCGCGAATCTGAGAATACTCACAGCAGAACACCCCTAGTTCTTTGCGTTTTCAAAGATTTCTCACTAACTGGACCGAGTTGAATGATCCTCATGCGGCCCCCGCCGCACGGAGAAAATGATGCAGGTCCTAACGAGAGTTGTAGTTGGTAGTTCAATTTTCCTTTGTTCAGCCGCCTTGGTTACCGGAGCGTACGCTTATGGCCGAACCCAGACGTCCGCACCGAAGCCGGTTGCGAAAGTAACTCCGGTCCAAGCCATGCAGGCGGCCGAAGCTAAAACCGGTGGCAAGGCAGGAATGGCCGTGTTCGAATTCGATGAGGGCCATTGGGTTTACGGGGTCATCATCACTAAGAACCACAAGCTCATCGAAGTCGATGTCGATCCGGTGTCGGGTAAGGCGGGCGCAACCGAAGAGGCGACGCCGGATGCCGAAGCCAAGGAGCTTAAGGACGCTCTGACGAAAATGCAAAAATAGCTTTACCATTCATGGAAGCCCCCCGGATCGCAATCGTCGACGACGATGCTGAGATGGCGAACCTC
>CAMFIS010000120.1 GCA_945952345.1 uncultured Fimbriimonas sp. | reverse complement strand
TGGTCGCTCAGTATTGCGCTCTGCATTGGCGTGGCGGTGCTTGCCAATAAGCTCGGCCTTGCGGCCATCATCGGAGCGTTTCTAGTCGGTATGGTGCTCGCCGAGACAGATTACAAGGAGTGGATTCATGAGAAGGTTATCGACCTCAATGAATTCATTGTGCCGTTCTTCTTTATCTCAGCTGGACTGAACGTTGATTTGAATTCTCTTAAGTCGGGCCACGCCATTCTCTCGCTTGTCGTGATATCGGCGCTAGCCGTTGCCGCGAAGTTCGTCGGCGCGTTTTTGGGAGTTAAGGAGAATCGCCGCATCGTCGGAATCGGAATGGTGCCTCGCGGTGAGGTCGGCATCATCATCGCTGGCTTGGGCATGCAGTTCCGCGTCATCGAGGAAGGAATCTACTCGCTCCTCGTTGGCATGTCGCTTCTGACGAGCATCGTCGCGGCGCCGATTCTGAAGGCGTTGATTGGCAAAAAGAGCTCAGAGCACAGAGCACAGGGCTCAGAGAGTGCATAGCTCACGGGCGGTTAACGAAGGTCCTTGCTTCAATGAATCGACCTGGTACTTGAATTGAGAGTCAACCTGAGCGCTGTGCTCTGCTTACTGATCTCTGAGAGAGATGGTAGCGACGATCAGACTTGAACTGATGACCTAACGGGTATGAACCGTTCGCTCTAACCAACTGAGCTACGTCGCCGCGTGAGTAAAAAAGATACCAGTTTCGGAATCTTCGGCGCAACTTCGGCGATACTTAAGATCACATGTTGTCGCTCGCGATGCTCTTGGCCGCCTACCAGGGTCCCACTATTGAAACCCTTGACGAACTAGCCAAGAAGAAGGATTACCAATCGCTGGCGAAGTTCTCTACGGGTGATGGCCACGAGTTTCGAGTCTTCCGTGGTGGATCGTATCAAGTGGGTTCGCTTGGTTGGTCGGCAAAAGCTTTGAAGGCGGATGGCATCGGTGACTTCGTCGTCTTCACGACTCCACTCACCTCCGAAGATATCGGCGAATTGCTGTTCCAACGGGTTGGAAACAAGCTCCAATATATCGACGAGAGTGAGAAAGACGGACTGCGAATCCGATACCAAGATCTTCATGTTCATTTCAATATCGAAGCTAAGACCACATCGATATTGGACAAGGTCACGGTCGAGATCACGCCGAATAGCAAGGCATTTCATCTCTTGCGATTTTCGCCTTGCTACCAAGTGAGCTCGATCACGGACGGAACCAATTCCGTGCCTTTCCATCAGTCCGGTGGGATTGTGATGATTCCCAAACAAGCTGCGGGAACGATGAATTTGTGGGTGACTTATAAGGGAACGGTGAATCTGCCAAACTACGCAGGTTCCATTCAGCCCGGTTTGGCGACCCTGACAAACGACTACTGGTATCCAATGGCGAACCGAATGCCGTGTCGATATCGCATCTCCGTAGTGCCGCCTGGACCGGATTACACAGTGGTTGCTCAAGGCGATTACAAAGGCAAAGAGAGCGGAGTAAAAGCTCCCGGCGAGATCTTCGAAATGAACTTGCCGAGCGTGTACTGGAGCCTCACAGTCTTACAGACAAAGCATGTGCAGGAGAAGATCGATGGACGAACTCTGCAGATGTGGAGCCCTCGGGTCGACGAAGAACGCATGAAGTTGCAGCCGGCGCTGTATGCCCCGATTCTCAAGCTCTACAACGAGAAGTTCTCGCCATTTCCGTTCCAATCCTACGGTGCGTTAGATAGCCCAGTTTATGGCGGAGGCGCATTGGAGGCTTACTCATACGCGACATATGGTGGAGGGCTCCCCGCCGAAGATGCCCACGAACCCTCGCACACATGGTGGGGCGGAATTCTGCCCAACACGTATCTGCATTCGTTCTGGAATGAGAGCTTTGCGGACTGGTCCGACGGTTTCTACCACCGCGAAGTGCCCATCGGGAACAATGACGAGCGGCGAAAGATGTTCCAAACCGTCTCGACGCCGGACGCAGAGTACAAAGAAGCGACGCTTATGAACTCCGGTGTGGCATCCGGAACTGCTGGCGGGGCACTCGGATACGGAAAAGGCGCCCTGGTCCTTGCCATGCTCGAACAACTCGTCGGCACCGAGAACTTGCTGAAGTGTGAGCAGGAGTGGATTCGAACGCATCCCGTTGGTGAACCGGCCGAGTGGGAAGAATTCGAGGCAGTGACTCTGAAGACGCTCCCTCAGTTTTCGCTCAAGAGCTTCTTCGACGATTGGTTCCGGCGGCCAGGTTGGGCAAGCTTTGTTGTGGAAAACGGACGCGTCGAGGGCAATGAAGTAACCCTGAAATTTGCCTGGACGGGGCCGAGGTTCAGAATGCCGCTTGATGTCTGGTTGGAAGATTCATCGGGTAATCGCATTGTCAAGACGGTCGACACGAAGGATATCACCTCAGCAAACACGATCAAGATTTCGGCTCCGAAGTTCAATCCTGTCCGTGTCTATGTCGATCCGTACCATCGAGCACTCCGCGATGGCGCCGATCCGCGCGTAGGTTCGATCGACGAAACGCTTAGTGGCCTTCATGTCAACCGCGATCCCAAACATCCGGAGTACTTAACCGCAATGGCCCAAGCGAGCCAAAGCAAAACACTCGATGGCAGCTTTATCATTGGCCATCCCGACACGATGCCAGAAATGAAGCCGTTGCTCGCCCGGGCAGGATTCGTGGTTAAAGGTAACCAGCTTACGTACGATGGAACGACGATCGATCTCACCAAGGGCGCGGCGCTTGCCGTCGTCGAGATGGGAGGCGGTAAGCGATGCGTCATCGGACTAGGGGTGACCAAGATGCGCCCAAGTTTGGGAATGGCCAGAGTTGGATTGGTAGACGAACTTGGTCGAGCCCTCCGCGGCAAGGTTGGATTTCCGCTCAATGCCACCGCCACGGTGTTAACAAAGTCCTAGAGCCATCAGAGCCATTGCATTAATGGCGTAGAAATGGTTGACCCATTGGGTCGAAGGAAAATACGATGTCCTCTACCAGCAGAAATCCTCTTCCACCGAAGGTCAAAGCCGAAGTCACGGCGATCTTGCTTCCTCTCGTTTACTCCGGAATCGACCTGAAGAACGAGACGAAATTGGCACATTGGAATTTACGAGACGCAAACTTCATAGCCGTGCATCGACTGTTGGACGAAGTGGTCTCCGCTGTTGATGAAGGTACGGACCAAATCGCTGAGCGGATTCGCCAGTTGGGAGCCCCAATCGATGCAACATCTGAAAAAGTATTCAGTAGTTCAGGACTCAAGGATTTCCCAAAAGGAATTGTGAATAGCAAGCAGGCGATCGAGGCAATTACGAATGCTCTCGCTCAGGTCATCCAAAATCTTCATGATGGTATCGACAAAATTGACGAAGCTGGTGATGCCATTACTGCCGACATTCTCACCCAGATCTCGGGCAAACTGGAGCTGCAATTGTGGTTCCTCGAATCTCACTTGTAAGTCTTCGGCAGTTTGGCCATGGAATCAGCAAAACGTTTTGGCGTCGTGATCAGCGGCGGGTCGAGGTCGGGTCGCGACTCAGCATATGAGGTATGCAAAGTTCTCGGCGACACCGCGGCCTTCGTAGAAGTCACCAAGAGTTCGCAAGACCAGCAGCGCATTATTCGCAAGGCTATTGAATCGGGCATTCGAGAGATTTGGGTTGGTGGCGGCGACGGTACCATCCGAGCGGCGGCCCAGCAGCTTTCGGGCACGGACGTACTGCTGCGAATTCTTCCCCTCGGGACTGGAAATTCTTTGGCGCGCGAACTGGAAATTCCCATCCCCCTTAATGAGGCGATCGAATTCCATCAAACAAAAGCAATCGAGCGAAAGATCGACGTCGGTCGACTCAATGACCAATCGTTTGTGAATGTTGCCACGTTGGGTCTGACAACGAAAATCATGGAGCAAGTACAAGACTCAAACAAGGGCGCCCTCGGCCGCATGGTTTACTTGCCGGCCGTTGCCCGGGCTGTATCGAATCTCAAATCGATCAAGCTCGAGTTGGAAGTCGCCGGCGGTGGCTTCGATGGCCCGGCCCTCCAGTTCGTGGCGGCGGCAACTCGGCTTCACGGCGGGCCATTTCCGGTCTCTGAGCATGCGGCAATCGATGACGGCAAACTCTCGATCTATATCGTTTCTCAAGCTGGAAAGGGAAGTCTGCTTCGCTACGGTGTGGCCCTCCTCCTCGGGAAGCAAACCGAGTTGGGAGAGGTGTGGAATTGTGAAACCGACAGAGCTACCGTTCGGCTCAGATCGCCGCAAAAGTTTGTGATCGATGGTGATCCTTATCGAACCAAGACTGCACAACTTGGAATCGAGAAGTGGGCGCTCAATGTTAGCGCTGCGCCCAAGGAGGAGAAATGAAGAGTAAAAGCAAGGATCCTGAACTGGCAGGGATCATTAAGCGAAACATCGATACGATCGCCAATATTGAACGCGCCGCTCACGAGGCGCGGACGCCGGTAGACCGTTTGGCCGATAACATTGCCAAGTTCTGTGGCAGCATGCATTTCGTTTGGGTGCACTGTATTTGGTTTGGAGGTTGGCTAACGATCAACACCCTCCCCCAATTCAAGCACACTCTTCGGTTTGATCCACCGCCGTTTGGAGTTCTCACGCTGATTGTTTCGCTTGAGGCCATCTTCCTTTCGACCTTCATCCTCATCAGCCAAAACCGGCAGCAAAGACTGGCCGACCAGCGGAATCAACTGGACTTGCAAATCAATTTGTTGGCGGAGCAAGAGGCGAGTCAGATCATTCTGATGCTGAATCAGATCATGGAGAAATTGGGAATCGACTTTGACGCAGACACGGCCAAGGCTCTGCAAAATGAGACGGACCCGGCCAAGTTGGCCGAGTCCCTCGAAAGTATCACGCCAGAGCCCTAGCTCTTCTTGCGTCGGCGAAGGAGTCCCAGCGCGCCAAGGCCAAGTACGGCCATGGAGGCAGGCTCGGGAACAGGATTTACCTTGTTGTAGCCCACGACATCGAGGAGTCGAGTCTCGCTTGCGCCCATATTGACGGTAACGCCGGGTGTTCCGGAAAAGTCTTGGACCTGTGGAGCGCCATTGTGGTGAATCCAGTCGCCCCAGTCACCACCCGTCCGGCCAAGCGCGTTGTACTCGACAATGTTGTTGGTTCCATCGATGCTGAAGAAAGCAGCATGGCCATTGTTTGTATCCCAAGTTCGCGCCCCGCCGTTGTAACGATACATGTCGGCCGAGGAGGCCCGTCCGCTTCCGAACGGATCGCCGCAAAGGGAGATGGTTCCGAGGACTTCGTCGATTTCGTGGCAGGTAACCGCGTACAGATCGTAGAAGCTGGAATTGGTGTTGGTTCCATGCACCAAGTTGCAGATATCCGTGTTGAGGCTGATGGTCCCGTCCGTGCCCGCACCGATCGTGTAACCAAGCGCTTTGGCGTTGGCTCTCGAAATAGCGACTTCAGCTCCACCTGACACAGGATTAACCGCCCCGGATGCGAGGTGAGCCATCGCGAGTGTGTCGTCGGCCGTGCTGGCATCGGCGCCGAGAAGGTTTCGGAAGTTCGAGTAGGTATCGAAGATGAAGCCAGTGTTGCTGGAACCCAAACCACCGCCTTTCTGGAAGGTGATTTCTACCGTGATGTTGTCGGAGAAATTTGCGTTGTAGAAGGCGATAGCCTGATTGATCGTCGCTTGAATTTGCGCGCTGTTAGCGTCGCTCGTGATAGACGAACCCCACGTAGGATTGATGACGAGGTTTGCATGTGCGGCTGCACCGAGCCCGACACCTGCTGCTACGAATAGCCCAAGTTTCGTGTAATTCATATATGCCCTAAGAAAACCAAAGCCCCTCAGAGAAGGACTTTGGAACCATTGTCGCATAAGAATAAGAAGAATGTATGAAGTAAGGAAAAAGACCTAGTGCCTTTTACCAGGTACCTTCAGATTGGTGGAGATTAGGCAAGTTGAGGTTGTCAAACGAGACGGCTCAATTGAGTCCGTGTCGATTGAAATTGCCGATTCCGTCGATGCGATCAAGGTTGATGGGAAGGTCTACAAGGGCGGCGATCTTTTTTGGGCTCTGATGAGCTATCGAGAAGATTTGGAGCGCGAAGGGTCGGCAATCTGTTGCCAAGGCGCGCGCCTAAATGTCTGGCCCTCCGGTATGTCTTCCTCGATGGGAGGCGGCAGGTTGGCTTATGTCTATGTCATCGGCGTGGAGGTCAGTCATGATGACCTCGTCGATATCTTCGATCCCGCGCCGGCATCGATGGTGACCAGTGTTGCTGCGCAAACCGCCTATCATGATCGGTTTTGCGAACGATTTAGGAAGTAGAAGTCAACAAGGAAATGATATGACTCAAGAAGAATTCGTCACATACATTCAGAAAGACCTTGGTGAATCGTACATTCACTATTTGAGGGACAACTTTGAGGCGAAATGGGATCCGCTGCCAGCGAACCCAATGTGGAAGACAATGATTCCGATCTACCAGTCCTTGAATCGCCAGCAACGAGACGACTTCTTGAAATTTATTCGATCAACCGCCTTCGATGGCGCTTCGATTGTGATTGCGGTGATTGATGGTACAAGCATTCCGCACACCACAGGAGAAGAATTCAAGATCATAACTTCGGACGGCGATGACCTAACCGAATTTCTCAGCGATAGCTATCTCGCGAAGATCGAAGAGACCTATGGGCAGGACAGATGTCGAGACATTTAGACACCGAGTAACCTAAGCCACATGGGGCAATGGGCGATTGGAATCGTGTTGGAATCAGAAGACGACACAAAGCTTGTTTACCGATACGGAGATTCGCTTCACAAAGGTCTGGAGGATGGACTTCCTGGTCGAGTCATTGTGCTCAAAGCCACCCAGGATTTCATTCTTGTT
This sequence comes from uncultured Fimbriimonas sp., assembly GCA_945952345.1. Classification (GTDB taxonomy): domain Bacteria; phylum Armatimonadota; class Fimbriimonadia; order Fimbriimonadales; family Fimbriimonadaceae; genus Fimbriimonas. The sequence goes on along the minus strand of CAMFIS010000120.1, from coordinate 5,048 downwards.
AAAGCTCCGCCATTCGAGGCTCGATATCAATTCCTGGGCCTGGTTCGCCGTGCCATTCTGAAACGAAAGGTGGAGGAAGGAGCATGGCCAACCAGCGCCATGTTCGCCGGTTAGACTCATGCAATACCGTCATAACCGTCCGAAGGTCCTCGGTTTCTGGCAAGAGTTCTTTCCCGACACTCAAGGGCTCGTCAGGTACGAGGGCCTCAAGCCACCGAAACGATCCTATCCCGGAGACTATTTTCTGCTTCGCGAATACATGAAGGCGTGCCCGATTTTCGCCTATCTTGGCGAGAACGGATGTGCCCTATACACCGATGGTGAATGGGAATGGACGGAGTTTGCCGTCCACCACAAGTATCAGAAGAGCTTCGATCTGCCTGAGGAGTTCAAAGCAAAGATCCGGTCCCTTGGCTACGAGCCAAAGAAGGTAACCGACGAGCAGTTGGTCGCTGTGGTCAAGTCAGCGTTCGGCGAATTCTAGATAACCCAGGGTGCATGACCGTCGCCGTCGCCCTGTAATTCCCAAGTCGAGCAATCTCGATCCTGCCAGTTCATCACCTCGCCTTCGTTGCGAGAGGCGAACAATGCGTCGATATCGAGCCCGGCCACGATGACGTCATCTTCGTTGAGTTTCGACTCGGCGAGGATCGCTTCCATGGGAAACGGCGCCATGCTTGGAGCAATGATCGCCGACGTACCATAGCTCTCCGGAACCGGCTCTTTGCCGATATCTCCCACCAAAGAAGAATGAATCACGAAGGTCTGATTCTCAACCGCCCGGGCTTGGCAACTCCATCGCACTCGTTGGAAACCACGTCTTGTTTCGGTCCAGGCAGGGACGGCATGAATGAGCATTCCATTCTCAGCCAGGACGCGCACACCCTCGGGGAACTCGCAATCGTAACAAACGCTGACGCCTAACCGACCAGGCAAAGGCTGAACTCCGAAGCCGCCAAGCAACGACCAGTCGTTTCGCTCGTAGACTGTGAGTTTGTTCTTTTCCTGCAGGTAGACCTTACCGTCGGGATACGCGATCGGGCAGACGTTTAGGTAGCCATCCTCGGCCTCGTAAAAGTGTGAACCTCCAACGATGGCCATTCCACTGTTCTGAGCCATGCGGGTCAACCATTGCACGATGTCGTTCCAATATTGGACGAGGTATCGGGGGCTATCTTTTTCTTTAAGCTGTGGTTCCAAAGAGAGGAGTTCGAGGGAGAACAACTCTGGGAAGACGACGAGCTGGGCGCCATCGTTGTCGGCCTGCTCGAGGAACTCATATGCGTGATTCCAAAACTGCCCATCCGACCTGATCTTGCGCAGATTCCAGTTGACAGCTGCGGCCCGAACGGTCACGGTTTGTACTCCAGCAGAGCTGCTGCATTCCCAGATTCCGGATCGTCCATATGGTTCTCTAGTACGTCGGCGAGGAACAAACCGTAGCGCAGAAGAGGAGTTAGGGTGCGATCGGCCCGCTGGCCAAACTTGACATCCTCGCAGTACTGCCGAACGTTGCTGTAACCACTGGCCCGAAAATCGGGGAGCCGGCACGTAGTGGCGTACATCTTTAGATTGCCAAGAATGCTCAGATAGAAGAAGCGTTGCTCATAAAATCCGCGACCCATACCTTGGTTCCGATAGTCAGGATGGACGCTGATATCTAGTCCGTACATCACCTCGCCATCTTCGTTGAAGGTGTCTAGATAGAATCCGCCCACTGTATCCTCCCAGCTCAGGTGCCGATCATATCGCTCTTGAGAAATGATTGTTGTACTGCAAGATCCCACGATCTTTCCTTGGTCGATGGCAACAAATTGACCAAGAGGGAATTTGTCAACATGTGCCTGCAGATGTTCTCTTTGCCACAACAATTCTTGGGGGAACGGTGGCGGAAATGCCAAACGCTGAAGCTCGATGACCCCATCGAAGCTGCAGGATTCCATCGAGACAATGGCAAAGCTCAAAGCTCGACACCGAGAATGTCGAGAATCTTTTGGAGGTCATCGTCCGAATAGACCGAGATCTCGATGATGCCCTGATCTCCTTTGCGCGTAATCTTCGAAGGCAGCCCGAGTCGCTCGCTGATCGCCGTTTCCAACTGCTTGGTGTGCACGTCCTTCTCTACTCGGGCCACTTGCTTCTTAGTTTTCTCAGGAGCCTCGGCGGCCGCAAGTCGTTCCACATCTCGGACAGAGAGTCCTTCCTTCAGAATTCTTTGGTAGATCGCAAGTTGCTTGGGTTCAGAGCCAAACGATAGGAGAGCCCGAGCATGACCTTCGGTGATGTCTCCCGCCTGCAGTCCGTCCAGAACCTTGGCTGGCAATCGCAACAATCGCACCGCGTTCGAGATCGACGTTCGGGTCTTTCCAACCCGCATTGCCACATCTTCTTGGGTGAGGCCAAACTCGTCAACTAACTGGCGATACGCCAGAGCCGCTTCGTAGGCCGAGATATCTTCGCGTTGTACGTTCTCAATGATCGCAAGTTCGAGGGATTCTTGCCCTGCTACCGATCGGATCGTGACGGGCACGGTTCGCAGGCCTGCGATTTGGGCGGCACGCCAACGGCGCTCTCCTGCTATGAGTTCAAACTTCCCGGCGGACAACGGCCGAACGAGTAGCGGTGAAAGAATGCCATGGACACGGATGGAATCGGCAAGTTCTTCTAGGGCATCCGATTCAAAGTGTCGTCGAGGCTGGCGCTTATTCGGAACGATATCCGCAACCGCAATCTCGCGCGTAACCGAATCCCGTTCTGGACCCAGAAGCTGTCCGATCCCTCGCCCCGATCCTTTTCTCATCGCAACACTATTATGCCCGTTCGGCGACTTTGGCCTTCGCTTGGTTCCACAGGTCATCCCATTCTTCAAACGAAAGATCGTTGAGAGGTTTTGTTGCCATCCCTTCCATCAATTCAAAGCGACCCTGAAACCGGTCCAGCATCATACGAAGGGCATCTTCGGCATCGACTTTTTGCCACCGAGCGACGTTTACCAGCGTGAAAAGCAAGTCTCCGATCTCGGACTTAATGGCTTCTGGATCACCGCCTGCGATGGCTTCTTCCAGCTCGGCGGTCTCTTCCCGAATTTTGTCGATGACTCCGCCGAAATCGGGCCACTCGAAGCCAGCGCGAACTGCCCGTTTACTTACCTCGTGGGCGCGAGCCAGCGCGGGCATCGACTTCGGAACGCCATGAAGAATGGACCGCTTCTCTGGCTTCTCATCTTTCTTGATTGCGTCCCAGTTTCGGAGCACTTCATCTGCGTCGGCGACGTCGAGATCGCCGAACACGTGCGGATGGCGGCGAATGAGCTTTGCGCAAATCTCACGCAGTGGTTCGTCAAAAGCGAATGCTTTCGCTCGCTCCGCGAGTCGCGCATGAAACACCGGCTGGAGAGTTAGGTCGCCCAATTCTTCGGCCAGAGACTTCATGTCTTTCCGGTCGATCGCGTCCAGTGTCTCGTATGACTCTTCGAGGAGATATTTCTTGAGGGTTTCATGCGATTGTTCTCGATCCCATGGGCAGCCATGCGGTCCGAGCAAGAGGTCCATCAAGACCGCCAGTTCGGTATAGGGTTCGTTCTCTGGGATGAGGATGACCGCGTTCTTCTCGACCGTATCGGAGCCTGGATATGGCCTTGCCGATCCGAAAGCGAGATATGTTTGGCAAGAAGGATTGGCGTGATAAACGATCAGCCCTTCGAGTTCATCTCGAAGGGCTGGGAAATCGCTGGTGAGACTGACGTGGAGGACAACCATTTAGCCGCCGTTTTGCGGAATGTTCTTCTCCAATCCCAGGAATTGTTTGTAGAGCTTTTCGATCTGTGGAGATGTGATCTTGATGTTCGCATTCTGTCGGGCTTGTTTGATCATCTTGGGCAGATCGTTTTTCAAGCCAGCTCGAAGCATCATCTCGCGCCGCAGATCTTCGCGGACCGAATCGTCGAGGGGCACAATCGATTGAGGCAAGGAGTCCTCAAGAAGGAATTTAGCGAACACGTTGTCGGACTTCATCCAGTCCGTCATTTGCCCCTTCTTCAGGTTTCCGATCGCGGTCTTGACCTGTTCGCCCAGGAGGTCGATCGGCACGACGCCGAAATCTCCACCCTGGGTCTTGCTCGAGTCTGTGCTGTATTGCGATGCAACCGACGCGAAACTCTTTCCGGCTTTCAGGTCAGCATCGACTTTCGCTTTTGAATCGTCGTCGCGAACCGTGATGACGCGAAGTTTGACTCGCTGAGGAACGGTGAATCGAGTGGACTTTGCCGCTTCGTAGTTGTTCTGAATCTGGGTGTCAGTGATGACCACACCATCGGTTTGAAGCTTGAACTGGGCTCGGTCAACCATCAATTGATGTCGAAGTTCCGGCATCGTTCTTCCGGTCGCCATCCACTCCGTTACGAAATTTGGATTGTTCCGTGTTCGATATTGAACTTCGTGGTCGATTTCTGCTTCGGTCGGAGTCAGCTTCTTTTCTTTTGCAAGTTGGAGAATAATCGACTCGGTTACGAGAGCGTCGAGGGTCGCAATCGCTGGCATGACTTCGACGAATTGGCCCGTGATCGAGGTTCGCCCGAGACCCGGTAGGTATTCCATGCGGCGATAGTAGTACTGGCTCGTGATCACCTCGCCATTGACGGTCGCAACCGCGTCGGTACCTTGCCGACTCAGGGCAAGGCTGCAAATGGCAAAGGCTAACATACTCATAACTTAATCTGACGGGCCAAGCTGGCGATAGCGTCTCCTATTTTCCTATTGTTTTAAGTGACTCTGAAGTTCCGGAAGGACCTGGAAAAGATCTCCAACGATTCCGAGGTCGGCCGAGTCGAAAATTGGCGCGTTCGCGTCGGTATTGATCGCGACGATGACTTTCGAATCTTTGATTCCCGCCATGTGCTGGGTTGATCCGCTGATGCCCGCCGCAATGTAAAGATCGGGAGCGACGACCTTACCGGTCTGACCAACCTGCAATTCGTTTGGAGCGATTCCGGAATCGACAGCGGCGCGAGTTGCCCCAACTGCGGCACCGAGGGAATCGGCGAAGCCGCC
>CAMFIS010000119.1 GCA_945952345.1 uncultured Fimbriimonas sp. | reverse complement strand
CTGTTTGCCGGTGATGGCCCTCCGCTCCTCGACTCTAACTATACAAGTCGGTGAGCCTGCGAACCGGAGGGGGTAGTTCAACCTACCTTTGGAAATCGGTCGCTCGTAAACATGTGAAGCCCTCCAAACCCTTACTTCCCCCACCAATTCGCCTACGGCCCGCTCATTGACACCCCCAGGGGTGTAGCGTTGGTCAGTCCCTACTTCTTAACTTCTTGTCTTGCCCCTCTTCTTCGCGCTGGCTTTGCCGCTTCTTTGCGCTTCCCACGCTTCTTCCCCCTCTGCCAACTCCCGACCTCCAACCCACGTAGAATCCCCCGTGAGTGATCGAGACGTTTTGATTCGGGGAATGGAATATGGCCTATGGGCCAGCAAGAAGTGGCTGACCTATCTAGACGAGCACAGTATCGGCGATCCCGACCGAACGATTTTCCAGCACATTCTCGCCTCCACCGAGGTGTGGGCGCGGCGAGTGAACGGCGATTCGCCGATGGAGATGCCCAAGCCCGAAGTCAGCGAAGCTACTCTCGAAGCCCAAGCCAAGACGTGGATCGATATTCTGCAAACCCGTGACCTCGGCGAATGGATTCATTACAAGCGAACGACCGGTGAGGAGTTCAGTATGGAGCTTGGCATCATGGCCCAGCACGTTATCAATCACGGCACCTACCACCGAGGCGAACTTCGTGGCCTCTGCCGAGCACGGGGCGACAACGAATTCCCAGATACGGATATTGCGGCGTACGCCTTCGACATCGATCTCGCCAAATAACGAATCCCCCGCCCAGCGAAGACGGGGGGTTTCCCATATTTTCCTACAGAGTTACAGGGATCCGAGGAATCCGATGAGGGCGTCTCGATCGGGTTTTCGGGCACCAATGTACCGCTGTCGGGCTCGCTCGGCCTCCCCGCCATGAGCGAGGATTGCCTGGTCGAATGTGTTGGCCCGGCCGTCGTGCATGAAGAAGACCCGTTTGGATAGTCCCCACAGCGGCGCGGTTCGCCACATATCGCCCTGTGCCTGACCTTGAACGATTCCATCCGCCAACTGGCTGCCCATTCGATGCAGCAGCAGGTCCGAATAGAGGTTCACCGGCTTATTGCTAAGAGCCGGGTTGGAGTTGGGGCCGGTCATCATGGAGGGAACATGACAGTTGGCGCAACCCATCTGGCTGAACGCGACCTCGCCGGTTCTTCCAAGTTGAGTCAGAGGGGCTCTCGATGGCGGGGCAAGGAAGGACATGAACGTTGCGAATTTCCGAACGTCGCTGGTGTCCTCGGGGTCGGCAACCGTATCTGCGCCCGGAGGAATTGGCTTCCCTTGGGGCAGATTTTCGGTCGGGAATAACGGGGTGGTAATTCCCATTTCGTTCAGATATGCATCTCCGGCGAACACCGCCAGGCTGGAGTGCTGTGCCTTCCAGCCAAACCGTCCCACCTCAACCTTATTGGTGATGGGGTTCAGTTCGGTGTTGACGATTCCTTGGACGCCGTCGGGCAAGTGCATATTTGCGCGAGCTCGAATAGCGCCCTCGGGAATGGCCTCGATGAGGCCGTCGCCGAAGAGGGGTGTCGTGATTCGATGCGAGACGAACTGAGCTCCTGCCGGGACGACTTCGCCCGGGATGGGATAGGTGGGATCGAACTCTTTGAGCGATCGTGCTTGAAGCACGGGCCCGCCGAGGTCGGTCAGGTCGCTGTACTTGCCGTTTCGAACTCCGCCGATGCGGGTAACCCGCGTCAGTTGAAGATCGATTCCGGCGCCACCAACGGCTCCTTTCGTATGGCATTGTGCACATGACACCCCGTTGAAGACAGGTCCAAGGCCGTCGGCTTTATCCTCTTGCTCAGCAAAAGTATTCTGGCCGTCCTTGAACGCAACGAGGTCAGCGCTCGATAAACCGGGGAGAGGATCGCCCAGGTGGACATTCCCTCCGTTCGGGTCATCGAACAGGGTCACGATCGGAAGGACCGAGTCGCTCCCCGTGCCGCCGCAAGCTCCCAAGACGAGAACTGCGAGAGCCGAAGGAAGCGCCGCCCAACGGGTTATCTTCCGGACCTTATGTTTGCGATTGATCATTCGCTTCTCCTAAGGCAGACCGAAGTCTGCTGGAGAATTAATAGGCTTTCGCTGTTTGGAAATTGTTTGGGAATTATTAGTTTTGAGCTTTGAGTTGCGAGTTGTGAGCGATTAGCGGAGGAAGCGGCAGAGCCAGCGCAGAGAAGCGAGGGAAGAACAAAGAAGAATAAGAAGAAGGAGCCTACTGTTCTCTTCGAAGGGAAATCCCTACCAAAATTCTTTTTGGCTTCTTGCTCTTCCTTGCGCTGGCTCTGCCGCTTCTCTGCGCTTCCCTCGGCTCAAAACGCGCAACTCACGACTCAAAACTCGAAGCTACTTCCGATACGTATCCGCTTCCATCTCGCGGATTTCCAGCGTGATCGACGCCTCGCCGCTTGCCTTGGTGATTTCGAAGCACGACTGCAGCTCGGCAAACATGCCGTCCGCCATCGACTTCTTCAGTTCGGGTGTTCGGCCTGTTAAGATCGCAACCTCGCAATGCACAAAGCCAGCCGGGGCGCCATCGCCCATGATCCAGGTATTGCGCAGTCCATGATAGCCCTTGATCGCTTTCGACGAGACGGTTTCAAATGTCGCGAGCTTAGCGACGAGACGCTCCAAGATATCGACAACATCCGGATTCTCGACAATGTCGCTGGTGGTCTCGAGGATGATATGCGGCATACCTATTCCTACGCTACCGCTTCGGCAACCGGATCTTTTCCGTAGAAAGACCAGAAGTAAATCCAGAAGAAGAGTGAGACACCGGCGAAGACTGCCTTCAGTTCTTGGGGAATTCGCGGACTAAAGCTAAAGAATCCTTCGATGGGAGCGGCGATGAAGCAGAGGAACACGCCGGTGACGATCATGGTAACGCCGTCCTTTGCCGACCGACGCAACGACTCGCCGCGCGAGTACACCCCAGGGACGAGAATTGCCCAGCCAAATCGTAGTCCCGCAGCCCCTGCGAACAAAATGCCCGACATTTCGGGAACGCCATGCGGTGCGATCGAGCTGAGCAGGAACGGAAGCTTATGCACCGACTGCATTTCGCTGGCCAATGCGCCGAGGATTGCGCCGTTCTGGAAGATCATCGCAAGCGACAAAAAGCCCATCGTGCCCGCGCCTACCGCACCGGTGATGATCGACACCATCGGGTTATGACCCGCGTACATGAAAGTCATAAAGCCACTCGCCCCAAGCTCTCGCTGCTCATGCACTCCCTTCTTCCAATCGTCGAAAACGTTGTCCATGCCGCCCGTGAAGTAGGGCAGATAGCCTCGATCGTGGCTCACGAGGACGAAGGCAAACAACGCCGAGCCTAGGAATAAGAGCAGTGACGCGAAGAAAAATGGCTTGTTTCGGCGCATCGTACGCGCCGTATTGTTGAGCATGTCGACGACCGCACGGGCAACGGTCTTGCTGGGCGACTTGTAGAGAATGCCGTGGGCCCGGCCCACCAAATTGTTGAGATACAGGGCGAGCGGCTCGTTGGCGCTTCGAGTTCGGATCAGCGAAAGGTCGGTCGAAGCGCGCTTGTACAAGCGGACGAACTCAAGAATCTCGTAGTTATTGAGGTTGCCAACGCGCAAGTCCGTCTTGGCGCACAGTTCCTCCAGCCGCTTCCAGTCGGCAATCCTACGGTTGACCAGGGATTCCTCATTCATTGCAGCTTCCCTGCATTATAGAATCCCAGCAAGTTCCATTTGTTGAGAAACGTGAAATATGGCTAAAGCCAAATAAGCGAAAATCGCGACATGAAAGTTCTGGAAACAACGAAACTTCGCACCCGAAAGAGGCGTCAACATTGTGAAAGCGCGCAAAATCGGCAGCATGGCACAGAACATGCGTTCTGATGCTTGCGTCATAAAAAGCAACCTGTTCCCTCTTCTTTCGATTTGAACCAGAAATGTCAGCACAGCGACAGACAAATATAGAAAACGAAGATAGCATTCCGAGTTACTTGAGTCGGCTCACCCAAGAGCCTCTCCTCAATTCCGAAGCTGAATTGGCCCTCACGCGTGCCGTGCAGCGAGGCGACAAGGATGCTCGCGAGCGATTGATCAAAGCCAATATGCGCCTCGTGATCAACATCGCGAAGGGCTACAAGTGCCGGTACATCCCGATGGATGACCTGATTCAGGAAGGTGCGATCGGGCTGATGCAAGCCACCGAGCGCTTTGACCCCGACAAGGGATTCCGGTTCTCTACCTACGCCACGCACTGGATTCGCCAAGCCATCGGCCGTGCGATCGACAACAAGGGTAAGGCCATCCGCCTCCCGGCCCACGTCTCGCAATCCATTCGGCGCATCGAGAAAGAGAAAGAAAGATTTATTCGTGAGTCCGGCATCGAACCAACTCTTGAGCAACTGGCAAACGTGATGGGCATGTCCGAACGAAAGCTGATCACGGTCATCGCCTCCGCTCAGGAAATGTTGTCGCTGGATAACCCAGTCGGCGATGGTATGGGCACGACTCTCGGCGGTTTGATCCGCGATGAGGGCGACCACGATCCAGAGTTGAAGGCTCTTCGCGATGCAACCGTGGACGAGCTTCAGAGAATTTTGACTGAGCTGAATGAACGCGAACAGCGCGTCATGACGCTCCGATTCCGAATGAACGGCGAGGGCCTTCAGACGGAAGAGATCGCGCAGGAACTCCAGATTTCAAAAGAGCGCGTGCGCCAGATCGAAGTGCAGGCGATTCGAAAACTGCGCGTTTTGGCCCACAAGCGACGCCTGCGTGATGTGCTGTAAATAGGATTCAGCCGTCAGGCTTCAGTATTCACTAGGTCCTTCGTTGCTTCCCCTTATCGCCAACGTAGAATAAAGTCATGCGTCTGGATGACATCGACGAGAGTTCAAATGTTGAAGATCGCCGAGGCATGCCCACTGGTCGGATCGCTTTGGGCGGCGGCATTGGCACCTTCGTGATCGTCGCGATCTACATGCTCCTGGGCGGGAATCCGCAAGACCTGAAGAATCTTTCCACGAATCCCGGGGCCTCCGGCGCAGCCGTCTCCGGTGGCGGAGTGGATGACGAAGGCAAGAAGTTCGTCTCGAAAGTCCTCCGGGAAACGGAAATCGTATGGGAAAAAGTCTTGCCCGAGCAGACCGGAAAGCAATATGTCGAACCCAAACTTGTCATCTTCTCCAATGAAGTTCAGTCCGCGTGCGGATTGGCGGGATCGGCGGTGGGACCGTTCTATTGTCCAGGCGACAGTCAGGTGTATATCGACCTCGGCTTCTACCAATTGATGAAGGATCAATTGCATGCGGATGGGGATTTTGCACGGGCATATGTGGTGGCCCACGAAGTTGGACATCATGTCCAGAACCTGCTGGGCACCAGCAATCGCGTCGACCAACTTCGGGCGAGTATGTCCAAGAAGGAAGCAAACCGGATGTCGGTTCGGATGGAGTTACAGGCCGACTTCCTTGCTGGCGTTTGGGCGCATTATGCGAAGGAACTTCACATCGACGAGAAGGACGTACGCGACGTGATGAATGCGGCGAGCCAAATTGGCGACGATAAGCTGCAAAAGGAATCGCAAGGTTATGTCGTTCCAGACTCATTTACGCACGGGACTTCGGCGCAGCGCGTGAAATGGTTCATGAGGGGATTCAAAAGCGGCAAGATCTCGGATGGAGATACATTCAACACCAGCAATCTGTAACTGCTTCCCAATCGTGCGTCGCATGGTTAGCGACGCATTCTAAGGGCTGGGCTCAAATCGTTCCACTTCCCTTGGCTATTTAAGCTGGATGCCTAGCTCACTGCCAGCAACCCGCCCAATCGGCGTCATCCCCTCGATCTCTCTCGTGGTAAACAGTGCCAAGCCACCGCTCGTCTGAGGATCGAAGACGACGTCGAGCATCCATGGTTCCACGCCTTCCGCAATCGTCAACGCATCGCCAACGAACTCGCGATTGCGCTTTGCGCCGCCGGTGGTGTGTCCCTTCGCCACAAGTTCACGAAGTCCCGTGAACGTTGGCAAAGCCGCGGTCTCGATCGAAATCGTCACCTTCGAAGCCCGGGCGATGTTGTACAAGTGCCCAACTAATCCAAAGCCAGTAATGTCGGTGGCGCAGCGAACACCGTATTCATGACCCAGCAAAGCCGCCTTGTCGTTCAGTGCTGTCATGCTTTGCGTCGCTTCCTGCAAAGTCGCTGGGGGGCAGTCATCGAACTTCGCCGCCGTGGTCACGATGCCGGTTCCCAGTGGTTTGGTGAGGTAAATGAAATCCCCCTCCGCCGCCTCGGTATTGGCAAACATTCGAGTGGGATCGACCGTGCCCGTCACGGCCATACCGAACTTTGGTTCTTTATCGTCGACGCTGTGCCCCCCTAGGATGGTCGCGCCCGCCTCGATCGTCTTATCCGCAGCACCTTTCAGCACCGCCGCCCACACTTCGGCCGGAGCCGCGGTCGGGTCGAAGCAAGCGATATTCAAAACGGTCAAGGGCCTACCACCCATCGCGTAAACATCGCTAAGAGAATTGGCCGCCGCGATCTGCCCAAATGCGTACGGATCGTCGACGACGGGCGTAAAGAAATCCACCGTCTGCACCAATGCCAGATTCTCGGACACACGAAAAACCCCTGCGTCGTCGCGTGTTTCCAGACCGACGAGCAGATTCGGGTTGTCGTTATGCGGAATCTGACGGAGAACCTCCGTCAACTGGGTCGGACCCAGCTTAGCCGCTCAACCTGCACAGCTTACGAGGTGCGTTAGACGCATATCGGCAGTGTACCGGCGGTACTATCATCTGGAAGCACTCATGGACCGCCCCCCGATTGCATTTGACCTGCCAGAGCCCATGAGACCACCCATCGGGAATCCCACCGAGCCGGCTCTGCCACGGATGATTTGGGCGTGGATCGTATTCATCCTCTTCATGCTTCTCCTCATCCCGCAATCCCTGCGGCTCAATGACGCGAATGCGCCATCGGGCAAGGATGTGGTCACAAAAATCGAACGCAAGATCGGCTCCGAGCTTGGAGTCGAATCGTTGATGAGCGGCTTCGCGGATACCAAGAAGGACAAATACAAACAGGACATACAGGATCTAGCGGACTCAGCCCGGATCGAGTCAAAGGCGCAGAAGCTGCGAATCGTGCTTTGCGTCGAGGACAAAAAGCCGGTGGTCGCGTCCGATCTGACTCGGCTTGCCAAGTCCAAGAACCCCGAAAACGTCGCCTTTTCGAAGCTGTACGCAACACCTCGGCCAAGCAAGGACGAGGCGATGAAGCTGCTCGAGAGCGTCAAAGGGGACACGGTCACCGAGAAGCTTGCGCGCGTTCAGGTCAAAGAGATGTACGGCGACAAAGCGGCGCGGGCCAAGGAGTTTAAGTCGGCGAAGTCTGCCCTTGCGATGATTTTTGGCGTGGCGGCGATGGGCGGCATGGTGCTGGGCGTTGGCGCGTGGATTCTTTACGGCGTGAATCGCTCCTCGGGCAAATGGAAGCCTAAGGGTATTCCATTGCGAGACATCAGCTTGGGCCAAGCCGATCGGCTCATCTTTCTCGTCGTCCTCATCTTCCTCACTTACTTGGGAATGGGGATTATCTTGGTTCCCTTCGGCAAGAAAATCGACTCGATCGTCGAGTATCTCGTCTTCCTTCCAATTTTCCTCGTTATCTATGGAGCGACCAAATTTAAGATCTTCGGATGGCAGCTCACCTTCGAAAAGTTGGGAATCTCAAAGATCAATCTGAAGGAGAATGCGCTTTGGGCGGGCGGCGCGTTCATCGCGAATATTCCTGTGCTGCTGGTGGTTTTGGCAATCACGCTTTTGCTTGAGAAGTTCCTACCGGGTGGAAGCCACCCCGCCGCCGAAGAGCTGCTGAACCACCCTGGCGCGGTTCAGATCATCAATATTTTTGTGCTTGCCTGCATCATCGCTCCCATGTGGGAAGAGGTTTGCTTCCGCGGCCTGATCTTCCCAGCCATCGCAAAAGTAACCGGCAAGCCGATTCTCGGTGCGATCCTGTCCAGCTTTGTTTTCGCCTCGATTCACCCTCAGGGTTTGGCGGGCATCTTCCCGCTGATGAGCGTGGCTTTGATGATGTGTGCGGTGAGCAATCAGACCAAGTCGCTGGTGGGGAATATTATGCTGCATGCCCTGCACAACGGAGCGACGCTAGGCATTGCGCTGCTCGTGGCGACGATTCGGTAGAGGGCAAACGGAGATCGGTAAGCGGTTAACGGAATGAGATTCGGTTCGCCGTTCCCCGTACGCTGCTCACTGCTCGCTGCTCACTGCTCGCTGCTATTGTGCCTCGCCCCGTCCCACGCGGCGACTTCCCAGTTGTCTTTCTCGTTCGTGGCTGGAATCCAGTCCGGAAGGTCCATTAGGAGCCCGCGTCCAAGCGCGACACAGTACGGTTCGTACATCTCTCGCGAGTCGCAGATCGATTCGTAGGTGCCCACAACAGGAAGACCAGCTTCGTTGAGATCGCGAAGCATCCGCTTAAAGTCTTCGGGGGCCAGTCGAAATGTGCAGTCTTCGGCAGGTGGCATCTTGATGACGTATGCGAGATCGACGATCACGTGCCGCAGCATGGCGTAGGTCGCTCTCGCTTGGAATTTCAGCCGTTTGCCTGCCTCATCGGTGGCCGGATAGCACGCTTCGATGATGGTACAGGCGTCCATAATAGCGGTCGTCGTTTTTAACCAGTTTTGCGAGTCATGCTGGCTCCGATAGAAAGCGATGATGGGATAGGAAAGATACGCTTCCAGCATCTCCGCACCCCAGGTTTCGTACTTCTCAAGCAGCCCTCGAAGCGAGTGCAGCGCACCGTGTTCGGCGTGGCGCTTCAGCAGCTCGTAGGCGGTCGGCTCGGATCCGGCTTTGGTATCGAGCAGGATGATCGGATACTCGCGCTTCTGAACGGCGGCATACATGACTGGCAGGTAGCTGATGATGCTCGCGAGGAAGACAAGCCCTGTCGCCGCTTCAATAACCGCAATGAGCCGGCCAAGAGAATTGGTTGGTGCGATGTCTCCGTAACCCAGCGTGAGGAAGGTGACGCCGCTGTAGTACCAAGCTTCGAAGGGATTCAGCGTGCCGGTGGAATGCGGAATGGCGAAACCGTATCCCACAAATGCAAAACCGAGGACGATGAATCCACCCCAAAAGGCAAAGAGGATAATCATCGACAGCGGGGCATAGATCATGAGGAGCGCATTTCGCCCGCGCTCATTCTTCACCTTGCCAGCATAACCGTAGTAGGTCTTGCTAGCGATGGCGTAAAAGATTCGGCTCAGTCGCCAGCTACGGCTGACGCTTCGGGTCATGATGACGGTCTCGAATCCGTCCCACAACGTGGATAGAATGATCAGGATTCCGACTAGACCTAGGAGGAAAATGGATCTGACTCCTTGGTGGGAGGCATGGCGATTTCGAGATGTTTATAGGCAAAATCTGTAACACATCGCCCGCGAGGCGTTCTCTGCAGCAAGCCAATCTGGAGAAGATACGGCTCGTAGACGTCCTCGATAGTTTGGCTGTCTTCGCCGGTGCTGGCGGCGATGGTGTCGATGCCAACCGGTCCGCCCTTATGTCGCTCGATAATCATCTTCAGGAGCGTGCGATCGATGCGATCCAGGCCGAGGTGATCGATCTCCAAAGCCCTCGCCGCTTTTTCGACGATCGGACGATGGATCTCGGCGAGGCTCTCGACTTGAGCGAAGTCGCGAACTCGACGCAGAAGTCGGTTGGCGATTCGAGGTGTGCCCCGACTCCGGCGAGCAATCTCTTCGGCTCCATCGGTTGCGATGGTGTAGCCGAGAATATTGGCCGAGCGCTTGACGATCTCGAAAAGCGCATCTTGTTCGTAGTAACGGAAGTGGCTGATGATGCCGAAGCGATCTCTTAGTGGGCCGGTGAGGAGTCCTTGCCGCGTCGTCGCTCCGACGACGGTGAAAGCGGGAACCTCCATGCGGACCGAGCGCGCGGCGGGACCCTGGCCGATCATGATATCGACCTTTCGGTCTTCCATCGCGGGATAGAGATATTCTTCGACCGTTCGGCTTAGGCGATGGATTTCGTCGATGAAGAGGATCGCGCCTTCTTCGAGGTTGGTGAGGATGCCGACGAGGTCGCCAGATTTCTCGATGGCGGGTCCGCTGGTGACGTGAATCGGCGCGCCCATCTCATTGGCGACGATGTGGGCGAGAGTGGTTTTTCCGAGGCCGGGAGGACCGTACAGCAGCAAGTGGTCCATCGGTTCCTCGCGCTGGCGAGCGGCTTCGATGAACACGCGCAGGTTCTCCTTGAGCTGCTCTTGACCGATAAATTCCCGCAGGTAGCGCGGACGCAGAGAAAGCTCGCCCTCGTCTCCGGGCAGTTCGTTCGGATCAAGCGGGCCGTTGCGCATCGGTTGGTAGAGCTTAGTCTACCAACAGTTCGCAGTTCGCAGTCAGCAGTTTTTGCTGCCTGTAAGCCGATCCCGCAAAACCCTACGCATTCTTTCTTTTGCGCCTAGCAAACGTAGCCACACCCAATCCCAGGGCGCACAGCGAGGTCGGCTCGGGGACGGGAGCGTAGTTGTAACCGCTTGCGGTGGTAAAACTGACATTCGGATCGTTTGCTGCTATGGACATGATGCCCGTCGAATAGAAGTTGGAGCTGACCACGCGATAGTCCGGAATTGAGCTGCTGAGGTATGTGGCCGCTTCAAGACTGTAGCGAAACTTGAAGGCCGACCCAATCTGCGCGTTCAGATCGAATGTAATGCTTCCGTCTAGATTTTGCGAAGGTACCGTAATCGTCTTCGCGAAGGAATCGATGCTGGTTGTCGCGTCAACGTGAGTGAGTCCGATTGCCGTTATGCCGGGCCGTTGTTGATCACTATCGGGAACATCGACGCTACCATGCACAGCAAACACGAAATGAAGCGTTACTGCGGTGCCATTGGCGTAGATTGTTGAAGTTGGGGTTAGCCAGTCATTGACTTCAACGGTCGCGTTGACGGAGGCATAGCCTCCGTCGGTGAGCGACGGCACGAAATATCCGTATCCTGCCTTTGATCTGGCCCGGAGGATCCCGGCTTGGCCAGTAGCAACGGCCTCGGAAAATCCAGTCCCAAAGCTGTCGAACGTTTGAGCGGTAATGGGCGACAGCGTATTGCTGCCAGTCGAAACCTGATCGTCAGCCGCATTGTGAAAGTTTGGATTTTGCGATAGATCTGTGATTCCAGAGAGGGTATCTACATTGACCTGCGCCACCTGGGCAAAAACGGTTGGAGAAAGAAGGCTCAATGCCCCCCAAAAAACAAAGGAATGCAAACGCATAGGATTAAAGTATAAACGATTCCAAACGAATTGAAACCAAAGTACCGGGACTCATTCGAATGCAGGCATCCGTCTCGCCTTAGCCAAACAACCCAGACATTCCGATTGAGAACCAAAATGGTTTAGAATGCGTAGTGTAAGCAAGCAAATCTTTTTTTGCGAGATACGAACATGAACAAAGCACTTTTGATTTCTGGGGCGCTCGTCGGCATGTCGATGGTCGCAACCGCATTCGTGAATAGCGGTCTCAATAAGGGCGAAAGAGTCGTCCCTTTCCATCCTAAGCACGTTGCTGGCGCTCTCAAAGGCACCGATACCTGTTTCCCTTGCACCTACCAAAACCGACCTCAGGTTCAGGCATGGGTTACCAATGGCGACCAAAAGTCGGTTGCGGCATTCGCCAAGACTCTCGACGACGCCATGGGCAAGTATGCCAACAAGGACTTCAAGGCCATGGTCGTTATTCTCACGACCAAAGAAGGCGGCAAGAGCATCGAGCAAATGGCTCCTGGTTTCAACAAGGAATACAAGCACGTTTCGATCAGCTACCTGACGCCGGAAAACGAAGCAGTCAAGGACTATAAGATCAACACC
>CAMFIS010000118.1 GCA_945952345.1 uncultured Fimbriimonas sp. | reverse complement strand
GGCCAATGGTCCCCAGTCAGTTATATCGCTTAGCTCGCTTCAAAATGTATCGGACGCACCGAAGACCTACAATGGACCTATCCCAGCCGACTATACCTACCTCATTGGTCGAAATGTGGCCGGCAAGAACGGCAATGCCGACGTGAGTGGGCAGGTAACCGGAGTTGCTGCATCGAATGGTGTCATCATGGTAGACGTGCTTACCTCCGCAGGCATCAAATTGCAGATGCCAGTGGGACAGATCACCTCGATCACCTAAGGACAACCAACCGTGGACAAGATTCAAAACTCTCGAATATCGGACCTGCTGAACAACCAGCCAACGACTCCCGTTGCACCAAAAACTGGAGATATTGGCGACTTCAATGCGATCCTCCAGGACCGCCTGAAGGTCAGCAGCCACGCCCAGACCCGACTGCAGAGCCGCAACATCGAGCTCGACGCTGCCGCATGGAATCGTGTGATGTCCGGAGTCGAGAAAGCGGCGGCAAAAGGAGCCAAAGAATCTCTCGTATTGGTTGACGACGCAGCCCTCGTAGTCAGCGTCAAGAATCGAACGGTGATTACCGCGGTAGATAAGGCGAGCCTCAAAGACAACGTATTTACAAATATTGATAGCGCAGTGGTTGTTTAACCATTAAGAAAATCAATAATGTACCGACCTAAAACAGTAGTGAAAATGGCTGGACTCAAGATTAGTCTCGAGAAGCCAAGAGAGCGGTAGAAAATCGATCTCACATCACACGGACCAACTCAATTAAGGACTAAGAAGAGAAATGTTACAAGCAATGCTTTCGGGTGTTGCGTCGATCAAGGCGCAGCAATCCAGAATGAACGTGATCGGCGATAACCTCGCCAACGTCAACACCACCGCATTTAAAGGCTCTCGAGTGAGCTTTGCCGAAATGATGTCCCAGACAGTGCGTAGCGCTTCCGGCGCGACCGCAACTCGGGGTGGCGTCAACCCAATCCAATATGGTCTGGGCGTTTCTGTCACGTCAACCGACGTAAACAGCGCACAAGGTGCCCTTAACCAAACCAACAAGCCAACGGATCTTGCCATTCAAGGCAATGGCTTCTTCATCACCTCGAACACGAACCGTATGGCCTACACCCGTGACGGTTCGTTCCAGGTCGACACCCAAGGTTTCCTAGTGCAGTCTGCCACCGGCGAGCGTGTTCTCGGCTGGCAAGGCGATTCTACTGGTGCTATCGACACCACGCAGGCCATCACGCCAGCAAGTTTTGTCTCGATCCCCAACTCGCTGAACTCGGTGAAGCAGACTAGCGTCGCAACCTTTGCCGGTAACTTGAACGCTTCGGCCCTCCCCACCGATACCGTAACAACGTCGATCCGAATCTACGATTCGCTCGGCGGTTCGCACGATGTCAACCTGGTCCTGAGCAATCACGCCACGCCGGCGGGAGCAGGCGCTCCTGCCGGTGCTACTTCGAGTTGGGACTGGCAAGCATGGGAAGGTACCCCTGGTACGGGCACCCTCCTTGGCGATAACACTTCGGCCGGAAATGAAAAAATGTTCTTTGACAGCAGTGGCAACCAAGTCTCTGGCCTTGCCGCAGGCACGTTCAATCAGATCAAGCTGAATCCGACGGCCGGGCAATCCTTTAGCCCGTTCACGGTTAACATGAATTTTAAGCAGATCACCCAGCTCAATGGGGCCAGCCAGGTTAATGCGGTCGATCAAGACGGCTTTGCTCCCGGCAGCTTGGAATCATTCGCAATCTCGCAAGATGGCGTCGTCACTGGCATCTTCACCAACGGCTTTACGCGGCCAATCGCTCAAATCGGCATGGCGGCGTTTAGTAACCCGGAAGGTCTCGAGCGGCAAGGCAACAACCTTTACATCTCGTCCGATAACAGTGGACGACCACTGGTCGGCACGCCGCGAACTAACGCTCGCGGCGCCATTAGCGCAGGCTTCTTGGAGCAGTCCAACGTCGACATCGGTGCTGAGTTCACCGACCTGATCGTCACCCAGCGTGGCTTCCAGTCGAATACGAAGGTGGTTACCACCGTCGACGAACTGCTTCAAGATCTCATCAACATGAAGCGATAACGCTTCTGATCTTTGTCTATTGAGTGGAAGGGGACGTCCTTTGGTCGGGACGTCCCCTATTACGTTTAACGCCCCGATAGGTATCCTCTCGCTATGACGCGAGAAGTCGTTTCGACGAGCGATGCTCCGGCCGCAATCGGCCCCTATTCCCAAGCTATCAAAGCTTCCGGAAGCTTCTATTTTATGAGCGGACAAATCCCGCTCCGTGCCGATGGAACATTGGTCGACGGCGATGTCCGCGCCCAAGCGACCCAAGTCGTTGCGAACATGAAAGCCGTGCTCGAAGCTGCCGGCCTCGATTTTTCTAATATTGTCAAAACCACGATTTTCCTGTCCAGCATGGACCACTTTGTAACCGTGAACGAAGTTTACGGAGCCGCGGTTGGCGATATGCCTCCAGCGCGCTCGACAGTTGCCGTGGCCGGATTGCCGCGGGGTGTTGACGTTGAGATCGAAGCAACTGCAGTGTTCTAGATGAAGACCATCGTTTCCGTCAGCCTGGGCACCAGCAAGCGCGACAAGAAAGAGCAAGTCGACATGCTCGGGGAAACTTTTATCCTCGAGCGCCGCGGCACCGATGGCGATATGAAGAAGTTCGGTGAACTCTTCCGAGAGCTTGACGGGAAGGTGGATTGCCTTGGAGTGGGCGGAGCCGATGTTTTCCTCGTTGTTGAGGACAAGAAGTACGCGTTTCGTGAAATTCTGAATCTCATCAAACCAGTCACTAAGACGCCCGTGGTCGATGGTGGGGGACTCAAACACACCCTCGAACGGGAGACCATCAAGTCTCTCTCGGCAAGCGGCGACATCGACTTCACCAAGTCAAAAGTGTTGCTTGTCAGCGCGGTGGACAGGTTCGGCATGGCGCAAGCCTTGGATCAGAGCGGAGCCAAAGTGGTCTATGGGGACTTCTTGTTCGGTATTGGACTTCCAATTCCGGTTCGCAGCTATAAAGGTGTCAAGACCCTTGGCGGCATTCTGCTTCCGATCATCACCAAGTTGCCGTTCCAATGGTTCTATCCCACGGGAGAGAAGCAGGAGAAGCGAACGCCGAAGTTTCCCAAGTACTTCGAAGAGGCGGACGTGATATGCGGAGATTGGCACTACATCCATAAGTTCATGCCCGATAAGCTTCCGGGCAAGGTGATCATTACCCAGACCCTCCGAAAAGCCGACCTAGAATTCCTCAAGCAGGCGGGCATCAAGACTGCCTTCACAACAACTCCGGTAATCAACGGTGAAACCTTCGCTACAAACGTGATGGAAGGCGTAGTCGTCGCCCATTTGGGGAAGCGCCCGGAAGAGATCACCGCTGAGGAGTATATGAAGGTGCTCCAAGACCTTGGTTGGAAACCGAATCGGATCGACCTCAATCCGGCGTAAGGTAAGTTAGGGTTCACACGTGCATAAATTTGCTTTCGTCATCCATCCGATCAAGCCTCAGGATGCGGCTCGGAAGTACCCCATCGCCAAATACATGCCGGACTGGCTCATCGAGTCGTTCTATGGGCGTAAAAAACCATTTATTGGCTCGCACGTGACCGGGGTTGAAAGTAAGACCGGAGCCAAGACCGAAGGCGTCTTCATCATCTGTCCTCTCACGCCGGACATGATGCTCCACAAGCTTCCGCTGGAAGCCGTGTACGAGAAGCTAATTTACTGCTCGGAAGTTGCCAAATCTGAAGGTGCAGAAATCATGGGGCTTGGCGCGTTTACCAGCGTGGTGGGCGATGGTGGCGTTACGGTCGCCAAGCATTCTCCCATCGCGATCACCACCGGCAACAGCTATACGATTGCGACTTCGATTCAAGGTGCCCTCAAGGCCTGCGCGATGATTGGAATCGAGCCAGAAAATTCTAACCTCGCGGTCGTTGGGGCGACCGGTTCGATCGGCCGGACCTGCGCCAAAATCCTTTCTCCCCAATTCCAAAAGACCGTTTGCGTAGGAAGAGATCAGGTTCGAACTCAAGCCGTCGCCGATGAATGTGTTCGCGCAACGGCTTCCATCGACGTCGAATCAATCCGAGACGCAGACGTCGTGATTACCGTCACATCCGCCGGTGCAGACCTCATTTTCCCCGAGCATCTGAAACCGGGCGCAATCGTGTGCGACGTGGCCCGTCCTCGAGACGTCTCCGCTAAAGTTGCGAGCGAAAGGCCTGACGTCTTGGTCATCGAGGGCGGCGTCGTTGCCGTGCCCGGCAAGGACATCAACTTCAATTTCAATTTTGGATTTCCACCAAAGACCGCGTTTGCCTGCATGAGCGAGACGATGATGTTGGCCCTGGAAGGGAAGATAGAAAACTTCACCTTAGGGAAAGATGTGTCGGTCGGGCAAGTTGAAGAAATGATTCGATTAGCGGACAAGCACGGATTTGAGCTGGCTGGCTTCCGGTCTTTCGAGAAAGCCGTGCCCGATGAGGCGATCGACCGTGCGCGCCTCGCGAGATTGCAGCCCGGAATGGCGTAATCGCCTCTGTGCTTAAACGTTCGATGTAACGGTGGGTTTATGATTACGACGCTCCTTGCCTCCCTCCTCTTGGTTGCCCAGGGGGCATCCAAAGACCGTGGCTACATCTCGGCAAAGTTCATGACCACCGACGGTGGCATCACGATTTACCTTCCCAACGATATCGCGCCTGGCGATCGAATTACGGGCTCGGTGTTCACGGATAACAATTCGGACACCTTTAAAGGAATGTCTATCACAATCGGTGGCGTTGCCGGTTCTCCCGTCCGGGCGGGGAGCAAGCTTTACACTTGGACGGTTCCGACCTCAGCCAAGAACGGGTGCCCGCTCATTGTGACGAGCAAATTGGGCAACCAGCTTGGTGCGATTCGAATCGGAGTCACGCCCGCTCCGGAACCGCTTGACGCGTTTACCTTTCCTAATTTTGTCCAGACCGGCAGGCCAGCCGTCATTTACGGCCCGTTTGACGGCAACTCCTCGAATACAAGGCTGACCCTCGGAAAGTCAGATGCCTCCATCCTTGCCGAGTCGCCCCGTTCGATGACAGTCTACGTGCCCTATGATAGCGGCATCGGAGCCACTCAGGCCAAGTTGGTGGAGAACAATAAACGAGCCGAAACTGAAATCCGTACCATCAGCGTCGAACTCGACACCCCCAAGCAGCAGCTTAAGCAGGGTGACACGACGTTGGTCACCTTAAAGGTGGAAGGAATGACAGGACTCTCTGAATCAAACGTTCCCTTCATCCAGGTTCAAAATTTGACGCCTAAAGTGCTCGACCTCGATGGCCAAACCATTCATGCCGTGATTCCAAAGGTCGGGAAGGACGGAACTTACCAGCGCGCATTCAAAGCCAAGAGTCTGAACGGCGGCAGTTTCCTCCTGACCACGTTCGTGGAACCAGGACCCGGCATTCCCGTCTTGCCACATTAGGCAGAGTGCAGAGAGCTGAGTAAGAAAGGCATTGCTGCCAACTCACAACTCACAACTCACAACTCACAACTCACAACTCACAACTCACAACTCACAACTAAAGAGCCCCCACCCGATGAGCGAGTGAGGGCTGTTGTGGAGACCAATTCCGTGCGATCAGTTGCAGGGGCTTGAGTTCCACGGAGCCGAGCTTGGGTACCAGCGCTCGCCGTACTCGTAGGCCTGAGGGTTCAAGGTCTGCTCAAGTTTCTGGAACTTGGCGTGGCCATCAGCGAAGGAGTAGTTCGCGCCGCCTTCCCATTTCTTGCCCGAGTGTCGGTCCCATGCAACTCGCGTCACGTCGACCTGCTTGTAATCGGCTGAAGTACCGGTGAGGTTGGCCGCCTTCACGAGCTGAGCGTCGGTGTAAGTATAGGTGTTTGCCGGTGGGATTCGACCGCCGTACGGAGCCAGCGTCCAGTTCGGACAAGGCTGCGAGGGAAGGAAGCCGCTGAGACCCTTGTGGGCGTCGCCCGAGTTACCGGTGTCTCGCTTCTCAGTGACGAGAATCGTCTGTGCCGGCTGGTTGAACGAAGTCATGCTTACAGGGAGCCAGTCGTGAGCAGGAATTGCGTTGTAATTCGGAATATATGAGTAGCCTTTGGTTGGCATCCAGTCGCAGACCATGGGCATCTTGCCTAGATCGGCATCGCTAGCACAAGGCTTCTTGGGCTTAACCGGGGCGGTATCCGAAGGGCATCGGAACATATCGAAGTTCTTGATGTATGGCTGCATCAGGAACGACCAGTGAACCTGGTAAGGGTGGGTAGCATCGCTCTCCCAGCTGGTCTGACAAAGCATGTCGTCGTTGTCCGACGCATACATGTAGAGGGCGGTAGCCATCTGCTTGTCGTTGCTGAGACACGCCGTCTTCTTGGCTGCTTCTTTGGCTTGCGCGAAGACAGGGAAGAGGATGGCAGCAAGAATTGCAATGATAGCTATAACGACGAGGAGTTCAATCAACGTGAATGCCTTGCGCATGGCAAACAGTCTTTCGGCGAAAAGTTAAGGAGTCGTTAACAAGAAAAAACCTTAACATTCCTGTTGGAGGAAATGTTAAGGTTTAACCTTCTCTTAAAATTGAACCTTAACCGCTTTGCGAGCTTCGGGCTCGTCGAGCTCGAAGAGCTCCTTCGACTTGAAGCCGCCCATGCCCGCGAAGATGGAAGCTGGGAACTGTTCGATCTTGGTGTTCAACCGCGTAACCGCGTCGTTGTAATACTGGCGAGCGTACGAAACCTTGTTCTCGGTGCTCGTCAGTTCCTCCTGCAAGTTCAGCATATTAGTGCTGGACTTGAGGTCAGGATAAGACTCAGCGACGGCAAAGAAACCGTTAAGAGCCGTTGTTACTTGTGCGTCTGCGGCTGACTTCTCGCCAACCGATCGAGCGCCAAGGGCGAGGTTGCGAGCTTGGATGACCTTTTCGAGCGTCTCCGACTCGAACTTCATGTAGCCCTTCACGGTTTCAACCAAGTTTGGAATGAGGTCGTATCGGCGCTTGAGCTGGACGTCGATCTGGCTCAATGCGTTGTCGCAATCTCTCCGAAGGGCGACCAGGCTGTTGTAGATCCCGACACATCCGACGACGACTAGGACCAGGACAACGACGATGATGATCAAAGCTGCGACCATATTTGTTTCTCGTTCAATTGTACGATACTCCGCAAACTAGGGTTTCGGTTTCTTTTGAAGCAGGATTTCGTCCCCATTGGCCGGACTCGTAAAGACAATCGCCCCATCCTTGACTTTGACCGAGAAGCTAGCGTACTTCTGCATCGCTTCTGGCTGGCGCTCCAGTGGCTTTCCAGCCACGGTTTCAACATGAAGATCGAGAGAGTCTGATCCAGCGTTCCAGGTTCCCTCGTACGGGATCCCAAACTCTTTCAGCAAAAATGCACCGTCGGCCTTTAGGTCGAGGTCGACGCCCATCGCGCCCCGGGCCGCTATTTCGCTGACGGCATTGAGCTTGCGCCAGTCGCGGTTACCTTCGTAGTGCCCAACCATTTTTTGATCGCGTTGGCACCCGGTTGTCAGGCTCAAACCCAGTATCAGGAGGCTCGCCACAGATATACTTTGGACAATGCCTGCTTTCACACCAGAAGTCTACACCTCGATGGGTCTTAACGACGGCGAATATAAGCTCATCACCGAACTTCTCAAGCGTGAACCCAGCTACACCGAACTCGGCATGTTCGCCGTCATGTGGTCCGAGCATTGCGGCTACAAATACAGCCGCCCCGTGCTCGCACGATTTAAGAAGTATAAGGAAGCGATCGAAGGCAGTGGCCTTGAGAACGCGGGCGTCGTTCCGCTCGGCGATGGCTACGCGCTCACCATGAAGGTGGAGTCGCACAACCACCCGTCCTATGTAGAGCCGTACCAAGGCGCGGCAACCGGCGTTGGCGGCATCATTCGCGACATTCTCACCATGGGCGCTCGCCCGGTTGCGATGCTCAATTCATTGCGCTTTGGCCCGCTCGAAAAAGGGTCGGCTCCCGATGAGGTCGTCAAGAAGAATCGCTACTTGTTTGAGCACGTTGTCGAAGGCATCGCGGGATACGGAAACTGCGTAGGCGTTCCTACAGTTGCCGGTGAAGTCAACTTCCATCCCAACTACAGTGGAAATCCGTTGGTAAACGCGATGTGCGTTGGCGTGCTAAAGATGGACGAAGTCACCACCGCAGCCGCGAGCGGAGTTGGCAACCCTGTCCTGTATCTTGGTTCCAGCACGGGGCGCGACGGAATCCACGGCGCGACCTTTGCCTCGGAGACTTTTGGCGAAGACAGTGAAGCAAAGCGTCCGAACGTCCAGATTGGCGATCCCTTTGCCGAAAAGCAGCTCATCGAAGCGACTCTCGAAGCTCTTAAGACCGGTGCCGTGGTCGCGATTCAGGACATGGGTGCGGCGGGCCTGACGTGCTCGACCATCGAGATGGCATCGCAAGGTGGAGTCGGAATGTCGATCAACCTCGACCTCGTACCGATCCGCGAAAGCGACATGTCCGGCTATGAGATGATGCTGAGCGAGAGCCAAGAGCGCATGCTCGCTATTCCCGAAAAGGGAAGAGAGCAGGAAGTCATCGACGTCTTCCATAAGTGGGGCATCCACGCCGTCGTTATCGGCGAAGTCACTGCGGACGGAATCGTCACCGTCACCCGCCACGGTGAGATCATCGCCCAAGTCGACCCAACCCTTCTTACCGACCACTGCCCGGTGTATCACAGCGAGCAGCAAATCCCCGAATACTTCACCAAAGCTTCTTCCTTCGACCCGAATACGCTCCCGGAGACCCAAACGAAGAGTGATCTCCTCAAGCTCCTGGGCAGCCCAGATATCGCAAGCAAAAGGTACGTCTTCCGCCAATACGACCAGCAAGTGCAGACGCAGACCGTGCTGATTGCAGGCGCGGCCGATGCAGCTGCTATCGCTCCCAGCGGGGCGCCGAAAGGATTCTCGGTCAAGATCGACGGAAACTCACGTTGGACACGCCAGCACCCTCGCCGAGGTGGTCAGCTTGCCGTTGCCGAAGCCGCACGCAACGTAGCATGTACCGGAGCTCTTCCGGTGGCGGCAACCGACGGTCTTAACTTTGGCAGTCCGCAGCAACCGCACGTGTATTGGCAGTTTGCCGAGGCCGTCGAAGGAATCGCCGAGGCGAGCGAAGCGCTGGATGCGCCCGTCATCAGTGGCAACGTCAGTTTCTACAACGAAAGTGAGCTTGGAGAGATTCCTCCGACTCCTATGATCGGCATCGTTGGGATCCTCGACGACCCCAATCAAGCGATCGGGATGAGTCCTCGGTGCGGCGAAAGCCTAATCTTGCTGTCGACACTCAGCGGACTTTCCAGCCATCAAGGCATTGGAGCGAGTTCTTTCGCCGCCTTCATCCACGGAATCGAAGACGGCTATCCCGAGGCACCCGATCTTGAGAAAGAGAAGAAGTTGTACGTTCTGCTCTGCGAACTCGCCAAGGCTCGTCACATTACCGCAGCCCACGACGTCAGCGATGGTGGAATTGCCGTGACACTCGCCGAAATGGCAATGGCCTCGAACAATGGAATCCGCGCATCGGTTTCCGGTCGGTTCGGCCCCTTCGCCGAAGTCCCCGGCAACGTCGTGGTTTCCACCTCGAATCGCGATGCGGTTCAGGAGCTTGCCAATAAATTCGGTATTCAGGCAGTTTTCCTAGGAAACGTGAATGAGACGCCCGAATTCCAACTAGACAACGATGGAAAATCGACAGCTTGGACCATCGAGGAACTACGAAATACCTACGAAGGATGCTTCGTCAGGCTTTTGAACTAGAACAACTTTTCGGATTGGCATAAAATATGTTTGGACAAGTGGTTGAGATGAAATTTGCGATGCGAACCTACGTGGCCGCGCTTTTTGCGATTGCGGTTGGCACAGCGTACGCCCAAGGGCAAGACGATGCCGCTTTCAAGCAAAAGGTCGTAGATGCCGCCCAGAAGTACAAGTCCGGTAATGTCGATGCGGCACTGACCGACTTCATGGCGCTGTACGGCGAAAACTCCAAGAGCGCCGACGTCAATTCGTGGATCGGCTATATCCACCTTCGAAACAAGAATGCTAAGCAAGCAATCCCGTTTCTTGAGCGTGCCCGTAGCCTAAACCCCCGAGACCTGGAAGTGCTGAACAACCTTGGCAACGCCTACATGATGGGTGGCGACAAAGGCAAGGCCGAAAGCGCTTATCATGACTTGATCACGATGGATGGCACCCGCTACCAGGCTTATTACAACCTGGGCAACATCCAGCTTGAGAACAAGAACTTCGCCAAGGCTGAAGCCAGCTTCACCAAAGCTCTTGGCATGGGTAGGAACCTTGCCCCAATCTACAACAACCTGGGCGTTTCGCAAGAGGGCCAAGGCAAGATCGACAAGGCTGCAGGCTCTTTCAAGAAAGCTTCGGATCTGGACAAAGGCGACTCCACCTACGCTCGAAACGCGGGAGCCATGATGTACAAGGGTCATGACTACACCTCAGCGATTCCTTACCTCGAACGAGCAATCAAGAACAACGACGGCGATAAGAATATGATTCTCGCGCTGGGCGATTCATACGAGCAAGTTGGCCGACATGCCGATGAGGTTCGACTGTACGACGCCCACCAGGATCTCTTTGCCGGAAATGCGCAGTACTACTTCAACCTGGGTGTGATGAAGAAGGCAGACAAGGACAACGAAGGCGCGATCAACGCGTTCAAGAAAGCCTTGGACATGGAGCCGAACAACAAGGAAGCCCTTAACTCCCTCGGCGTTCTGTACTTTGGCAAAGAAGATTTCTCCAACTCGCGAAAGATGTTCGAGGCTCTGATGAAGATGGACGGTTCGGTTCGGAACAAGAAGAACTTTGCCGCCGCCGCTTCTCGCGAAGGTGACTACCGAGCTGCTATGCCAGTCTGGTCCGATATCCTTCGAGAAACCCCGAACGATCAGGAAGTTCGAGTCCTGCTCGCCGATGCCCTGTACGAAACTGGAGATACCAAAGCGTCTCTCGCGATGTACAAGCAGATCCTCGCGGCGAAGCCGAACAGCGCAAGCGCCCTCGATGGACTTGGCCGATGCCACCTTCGAGATGCGAACTACGCAGCTGCCGAGGCAGCCCTTCGCAGTGCAATCAAAGCTGACAGCAAGTTTGTCCCCGCGTACAATAACCTCGCCGTCGTTCTCGAAAAGATGAATAAGCGTGCAGAGGCCATCTCTCTTCTCGAAACGGCTGCCAAACTTGATGAAAACAACGCAGACGTACAGAAGAATCTGAAACGAATGCGAGCGGCTGGTTAATTGCGTGTAGGTCTCGTCGTAAATTTGCATCGAAACGATGCCATCGAAGCCGCCCAAGGGGCGGCTCGTTGGCTATTTGAGCATGGTCAAATTGAAGTAGTTGCTGAAGATGCTGTCGCGAAACAGCTTGAGGTTCGCGCTGTTCCCAATGCCCAGCTACCGCTTTGCGATCTTGTGATCGCCTTTGGTGGTGACGGAACCATCATCCGCGCCGCCCATCTCTGCTCCGAAGTTGGCACACCAATCCTTGGCGTGCACTTTGGCCGCTTTGGCTTCGTAACCCAGTGCACCCCGGACGAGATTGGCGTCGCCCTTAGCGCCTTCCTGGATGGAGAACATGCCCTCGAAAAGCGCATGATGCTCCAAACAAACCTCTACCGCGGCGAGAAAGTTGTGGCGACCATTCACACGCTTAACGAGTCAATTCTTCAGCGTATCGTCACCGACCGAATGCTGACGTTTGAAGTCGACGTTAACGGCCACAAGCTGACCTCCTATCCCGCCGACGGTGTTATGGTCTCCACGCCAACGGGTTCAACCGGATACAACCTTTCCGCTGGTGGCCCAGTTGTCGATCCAACCGTCGAAGCCCTTATCGTTGTCGCCCTTGCTCCTCATACGCTCTCGGCAAGACCGCTTGTTCTGCGCGCAGATAGCGTTGTGCGGCTGTGTCTGGAGTCAGGAGGAGATG
>CAMFIS010000117.1 GCA_945952345.1 uncultured Fimbriimonas sp. | reverse complement strand
GTACACGCGGGGTGGGCACGGGTTCTACATGGGCAAGCGATCGAAGTTCGACTCCGTGAAGACGTGGCCGCAGCGCCTGACGGACTGGCTGGCGGACACAGGAATCTCGAAGGCGAAGAGTTAGTTCTTTCTCGTAGGGCTGCCGTAACTCCCCCGGTTCGCTGAAGCACCAATGTTCATAACCTGGTTGTACTTGCGCTCACCGGCCCCTCTGAATCAAAGGGGCAGCCTTTGTTGGTCATGTTCAGTAAGCTCTCTCGCTAAAATCGGACTACCCCTTGGCGAAGGGGTCGCTGAGGCACGAAGCGGGGGATTGTCGACAAATCCAAAAATTGAATCAGATCGTCAGCTCCTCTTCACCGGACAAAACATCTGCAGCACGCCAATCTGCTGATAGCCCAGCGTTGGATAGATTCTCGCGCCAGCCGAACTCGCCAGCAGAACGCTGTTCTTGATTCCGAGCTCCCGATCGTCGCGGAGCAGCCGACTCATCAGCGCCTTGCCATACCCCTTGCTTCGCTGATCCTCGTGGACATGAAGGTCGGAGACCCAGGCGTTCTCGCCGACCGGAACGCTGTAAACCCAGCCGAAATCTTGCTCGCCGTCCCAGACGGAATAGTGGCGAGTGCCGGGGCGAAGCTTGCGGCGCTGCAAGCCGCGCATCGGAATCGAGTCCATCATCGCTTGGTCCTCGACCAGCCGGACCGCAGGATTGCAGTCGAACACCGGAATCTCGCTAAGATCGTGGAAGAACAACCACTCGGTCGAAACCGCTTTATAGCCGAGCTCTTTATAAGCTTGACGGATACCGTCGAAGTCGGCTTCGGGCGGGTGGATTTCGCACAAGAAGTGCCAGCCGATGTCCATCGTCGACAAGCGAGCCGCCACTTCATTCGATTCCAGACCGGTTGTAATGACCTCGATCTTGCGCGGGTTCTTGCGGTCCGGTGTGTCCCGCATGACCCAGATGCCATCGACGAATGTGGGCACGTACGGGTAGGTCTGGCTCTTGCCTTGGCAGAAGGCGTGGACGAACACTTCGATCGCATCGGGAATCGACATAGGTCCGGCCATACGAATCCAGTTTAGCGCGGTAACCTGTCCTTTCGGAGCGGCGCATGGAAACGAATTGGTCACGGCAAAAACCCTTTGATGCGCGCTCGCTCATCGAGATTCAGCTGATGCTGATGGAGGCGGGAATCGATGTCGCATCGGCCACGCCAATCCAAGAAGGATTGGCCAACTCCAACTACTTTGTGGACGCGGCCGACGGCAACCACTACGTCCTTCGCTTGCATCAAAACGAGCCGAGCAAGGCTCCACTGCTGGCGGCGATCGGCGAGCAGTTGTCCAGCGTTCTGCCGGTGCCGAAGATGGTTTTCGATTCGGAAGAAGGGCACTGGTCGCTGTTCCGACGCTTGCCCGGGCGCACCATGCAGTCGATGATTCAGAACCGCGACCTTTCCGAATTGACCAAGCCAGCGCATTCGATTGGACTCGCACTGGCACGGATCGCCTCGTTCGAGTTCGAACAGGCCGGTGAACTGGATGCCACGCTTCGGGTTGCTCAACGGGGGCCGAGCCTGTACGAGGCGTACTTCGACTACTGCAACTCGCACGCTCGCGATGGGTATCTGAAGGGTCGAATTTCGCTGGAAGTGATCATGGATGTCGACCGATGCTGGCGTCGCTGTTTGGATCGGCTGGAAGCGGTGATGGCTCGTCCGTGCCTTTGCCATGCTGACTTTAAGGCGTCGAACATCCTCGTCGAGGGCGACAAATTGACGGGGATCCTCGATTGGGAGTTTGCCCACGCGGGTTCGTGGTTGGTCGACGCGGGGCAGATTCTGCGGTACTTGGGACCGCATCGCGACGAGTTCGCGCGGGATCTGGAATCCGGAATGCGCGAGGGTGGGCTGGACGTTCCGAGCGATTGGATGCTGCTTTCGCGGGTGGTCGATCTGATGAATATCGTCGACTTCCTTGCTCGTCCGATGATGGGAGAGATTCAGCAGCAGGTCACGCTGATGCTGCTTACCGAGTCGCTGGCTTGGATTGACGGCGAGCTTTGAGGTATAACCAGAGTCCCGATTGCCCAATCGTCTAATGGCAGGACTCCGGTTTCTGGTACCGTCAATCGTGGTTCGAATCCACGTTGGGCAGCCACTCAATTTTCCCCTTCTCGCGCTCTGCGGTGATGGAAGGGTAGAAATGCAGGTTCATTTCCCTTCGGCTGCCAGCATGCCCCTCGCTTAAGAAGTGTCCTTTTGGCCCAAGATATTTGCACCGCGACCACTTGAGGTCGAGTTCGTCTATACTTGAGTTTCGGAGCCTCGTCTTGGGCGCCGGTTTTGGTGGAATATGAATACATTTTTAATTCGATCCGTGCTTACGGTCGGGGCTTCGATCCTTTCATTCAGCGCATTCGCTGGTACGGGCACCTTCCTCTTTAACGGTAATCTCAATGCTCAAGAGGGCGGAGTGAACGCGATGACTGCGACCGACCCCACCGCCGGAAACTCGTACGGCTCGGCGTTCCTCTACGGCGCAAACCGAACCACGTATAACACGCTTGGTTCCGCCGGAGCCGGGAACAACGCGGGCCTGAGCCTCGATGCTTCCACCCTGGTTCCCGCCAATAGCTACTCGCTCGAAATGGTTGTTTCATTCTCAAACTCGGGTGGCTGGAGGAAGCTTGCCGATGTATCCGGACGGGCGTCGGACGGAGGGTATTACATCGATCCTGCCTCCAAGCTTAACATCTATCCGAACTTTAGCGGCACCACGGTGATGAACACCGGCACGTACTACTACCTTGCGCTGACGGTCGCATCCAATGGCGATATCAAAGGTTACGTGAATGGCGCTCTCGAGCTTACGGCGAACTCGTCCGTGATGAACGGCAACGTCTTCGATTTCTTCTTGGATGACTCCGCAACAGGCTTTAATGAGTATTCGAATGTTTCCGTCGGATTGGTTCGATTGACGGATTCGGTGCTGTCCGATTCTCAGATTTCGACTTTGTCGGCCAATCCGTATGGCGGCACGGTTCCGGAGCCCGCCTCGCTCACCGCTTGCGTCCTCGGCTTTGGTGCCTTGGTCGCTCGACGGAAGAAAGCAAAGTAGGGACATTTCCCTTATTACTCGTGTCTGCCAATGGAGTTGGTAGGCACGGGTGGAAGCTAGATTGGGTGGTTAATTCCTTGGCTCTCCGTCCTTTCGATTGGATTGGACCGAGATTGTTCGTTGACCAAACCAAATGTGTCATTGGCAATAAAACGTTCCTAACGATTTCCCGGCTCGGCTCTCGCGAGAGAAGCAATTGATTCGTCAGAAATCATCTGAAATAGTATACATTAGTCTACTATATAGATTCAAGGGTTTTCTTGCCATGGCCCTTTATCGAGAGCTACCAAGTCAACAGCCAGCAACTTGGAGCATCACCATCGCGCTTAGGTATGTTGAAGCCAACCAGCGTTCTTCCGTCTTTGGAAATTCCCTCGATCGTTTTCGGAGACCAGTCGATGTTCTTAGGGAGACCCATTCGCCGAGCTTCGTCGAGAAGCGTGATCGGTCGTTGGTCGATCCAAAGCAAGGCAATGGTGCTGGAACTTGTTTGCTGAGTTCCGGCAATGATGTGGCCATCGTCGGACATGCAACTAATGTTCACGCTGAGAGCATTCTTGGGAACGCTAAGTCTGCGAAGTCCTCGTGACCGAGACCAGAGATATGGGCGATCACCTGACTTGGTCATGGCCGAGACTCCGATGAGGGACGCATCCGAGTTACAGATTGTGGCGGTCGAAGCCGTCGCCGACTTGGGGATTCCCAGAGCTTGGGTTGGTTTTCGGTCTTCCCATCGTGTGGCGATTAGTCCATGAAAGTCGGTTTCTCGAATCCCGGTTCCGGCGGCAGCCGGCGAGTGGTCTACCTGAGCCATACCTCCAGTTCCTACCTGGCATTTTCCATCTTTAGAAATCGCGTTGGCGGCAATGTTGGGGAATTCCAAGGGATGACCTTTTCTCCAACAGGCCAAGCGAACCGAATTCCTGTCGCTTCCGAAATCGACCTTTTGAAAATAAACCCAGGTGCCGTCACCGGAAATGATGGGATGGGGGCGGTCTTCTCGGGTTGGGGCAATGACGGTCGGCGTCTTCAGGTTTTCCCATACAACAATCTCGTAGCCTTTCGGTTGCCACGCATAGCCGACGATGACTTGACCATCGTCCGATATTCCGGTGGGCACGGCGCGGTCAGAGTTGGTCGGGCAAAGTAGCTTGCGGGTACCTTCGGCCTTTGTCCATACAAAGCCGACTGCTTTCCCGTCGATGAAATCCATCCCGATGACGGTCCTTCCGTCGCCCGAAATTCCCCTGACGTCAAAGGCAATGGGGGTGATCTGCGGCACCTTGGCTATAAGTAGCAAAGCGAGGATCGGCATGGGATCAGTATAGGAGAATTGACGAAGCATACGCTTCGTGGTCGGACTACTCCAAATAACTCCGCACCAGGTGTGGCCCGTTCTATGTCCGTAGAAAGTTGATGCGTTGCCCAGCAACAGACAACATCGTTGTTAGATTGCTCTTCAGGTGTTACAATGGCACTATGTGTATGGGCTGGGCGGTATTGGACTCGAATCCAACCTTTCAGCTGCACACGCACGGTCTTATTCATTCATCATACGAAGTCGCTGCCCTCGCTTTCCTCGGGGTCTCCGGCACCCATTGGCAAAAGAAGCCACTAAAGTCATTGGAGCCAAAGAAGCCTATCCTACCAACAAAGCCGACTCGACGGTCTCAAGTTAACTCAGGCAATAAAGTAGGGTCATGACAACAATCATGATTTCCTGCCTACTTGTCCTACCTGGATATCAAATTGACGTTTCGCGAAATCGGGCAACTATGGTCCGAGAAATTTGCTCTAGCCTCGGCTAAATTTCAACGCTAATTTCTAGCCACGACTTTAAGCGAGATGAAAGAAAACATGAACAAGCTAATAATTTGATTTTGAAATGTCGAAGCTATGGACGAAACTATTTTGACAGTGTTTCGGTTGAGTTGTCCACGCGCGGACTAGATGGTGACTTGGCGGTATGTGACGCCTTTATACTATATTTGACTAGTTTTATAGCGAAGGACAAAGTAAAGGGAGCGATGCTAAACGAAGCATATCCATCGCTCGAGGGTTTCATTTATGGGCTAGAGAGAAAGAAATGGCCCTGGGGATTTGAATCTGGATCCCAGAAGCTGAACTTTTCTGGGATCCCTTTCATTTCAGCAGGGAACTTTTCGCTTACTAGCCTATGGTCTAATATAGTTTCTAACCATTTTGATAAATTATGTATAGAGTGACTAAGTGTGATGAGCCGCTTCATAAATTACTACAGTATATTCATGAAGCATTGTCGAAATAATATGTTGCTTTTTTATGGAGACTTGTTAATGCTGTTTATACAGATATCCAGGGGAATGCGAGTTCTGAAAAGGTTAAACTACAAATAAAATGGTATACATGATATGTTTGATTGCAATAGCAAGCACCTCTCATCGTGATTATTCAATCATCGGAGACTTGCTGCCTACCCCTTCCGAAATCATGATTTCGATTCAAGCCAATGACAGTGCCAATGCATCCAAGCTGATGGTACAGGTTGCCCAGTTTAAGCAGAACTTTTTAGCTCTTTCAACTATTGATCAACGCGACGAGTTGCAAAGATGGGCTGAGGCGGGGCGAAGCCGGCATGAAGTTTTATTTAAATTAAAGGATTCAGTAGCTAACAAGTCCCTCAATGTCGATCGAGTCACAAGGCGTGAGCTTGACTTTTCAAAGGCCGATGCAGCGCTATTGCTGATGGGGCGGCGTCCAATTTTTCATGACCGTAGTACGGTGATGGCCCTCTATAGTATTGGATTCAACAACAAAGTGGGCGAAGAGCTAAAGGTCGGAACCCTGGTTCTGCGGGCCCTTAAAAGCAAGCTGTTGGATGGACGGGCGAAAAATTTAACTCTCTGTTCCTTCGAATATTCGGACGATTCTAAGTACAGAACTTTTGTGCGTCGATTAAAGAGCTTGTAATATTGTCGAAATGACAAAAGGACGAATGGCCATTGCGAGCAACTTTGCTTCACGACTGGCATAACTTGGTTTGGGGGGGCGAACAATCGGAGGCAGTAATAACCCCTTGATTATAGTTCTCATTGCTCAACGCTAACCGCTCATCGCTGAGAACAAAACGCTACAATCTAAAAACCATTTCAACCGATTCGCGACCCGGTGCATCTAACCTTCCGTTCTTTCTTCCAACGAGAACAGGAATCGACGATATGACCGAACAGGAACTGGCCAAGCGAATCTCGGAAGGCGACCCAACCGCCGCCGAAACCTTCGCTCGCGAACACTACTCCGCCGTCCTCCGGCTTGCCCTCCGCCTGAGTGGCAACCGCGACGACGCCGAAGACATCGCCCAGGAGACGTTCTTGGTCGCTCGTCAAAAGATTCACACCTATCGAGGAGGCTCGTCCCTCCGAACTTGGATTCACCGCATCGCCTTCAACGAGTACCGGCAGTGGCGTCGCAAGCGCCGACCGCTGCAATTGGCCGACCACGACCGACCTTCCATCGACAAAGCGATCAAGTCGTTCGAGACCGGCCACGATCTCGAGAATGCCCTGCGGCAGCTTCCCGACAAGCAGCGAGAAGCGTTTATCCTGTTCGAAGTCGAGCAACTTTCGATGAACGAAGTAGCCCACGTTTTGGGCGTCCCATCCGGCACCGCCAAGGCGCGCGTTCACTACGCCCGCCAATGCCTGCGCCGACAACTGGAAGGAGGACCCGAGGTACGAACCGATGAATTACGACAATCAACCATTTGAAAATGAATCGATCGCGCGGGAACTGCAGGCCATGCGGGAGCCCGTGGAATCGGAACGCGGATTGGACAAGGCTGTCCGCGCCATGCAAGCAACGCCGAACGCGCCGAAATCCAAGCTGAACCCGTGGGTGCTGCGGCTGGGCTCGGTCGGGGCCGCTGGTCTCGCCATCGCGGCAGGAATCTCGCTGACCACGCCCAAGGCATATGCCAGCGAACTGAAGAACATCGCCAACCAGGTGCAGAAGTACCCGCGCAAGTACATGAAGGCGTACTTGTTCCAGGGCGAAGCGAAGCCGCACATGGTGACCGAGCTTTGGACCGACCATAACCAAGAGAAGTTCTTGCAGTATCTGGATGGCAACCTGCAGGTCTCGACGGTTGGCGACGGCAGCCTGACCTACAAATACTTCTCGGCGATGTCGGGAATCCCGGCGAATGCCCTTAAGGATGCGGACGTTTCGGAGCACTTTACCGTCGACACCATCGAGTCGATGCTCACCTCGGACTTCTTCAAGAAGCGAAAGATTTTGAAGCAGAGTGGCGTGATGCTGAACGGCAAAGCGTACGACTACTACGACTTTGCGAACGGTTACTACCGAATGTGGGTGGACCCGGTGACGATGCTGCCCGCCCAGCGAGAGATCTGGAACAAGGGCAAGGAGCTTTGGGAGCGGGACGTTTACGAATATCCTTCGACGTTCCCGGCCAATACGTTCGATCCCCCTCAGATTCCGGGTGTGCCTTACTACGACTATCCGGCGGTGCGGGCCCAGCTCGAGACCGAGCTCGCAGCTGCAGGTTCGACGGTTAAGGTAGGCGGCGTGACGGTGACGCTGAAGGCGATTGTTCACGATATGCAGAGCGTGACAGCGTTCTTCACATCCGACGGCGATCAGGGCAAGTTCAACGACGAGCGCCGCATGCCGATGCCGAACGTCCGATTCTATACGGGGAACCTGAGTGACACCGAGTTTACGCTCGCCAAGCCAGCGGGTCTGAAGAACGAGCGGATGTTCCTTAACGCAGGCACGTCGCTGAAGAACATGGAGACGATCAAGCTTGGCGTGTGGAAGAAGGATAAGTTCCTTGGCTACGCAGAGTTTCCGTTCAAGAATGTGATCGAGGTTCCATTCCTTGGCAACTTGGTTCGTCGTCCGGTGTCGGGTGGGGTGGCGATGACGGCTTCGGCGGGGACGGTGAAGAATTCGTCGAAGGGTCAGCGGACGAAAGCGGGCAAGTAGAGCTGGTTTTTTCCGAAGAATAGTGCAAGGCGGGCCGTTCGCGGCTCGCCTTTTCTTCTTGGCTCGTCGGCTCTTGGTAGTCGGTTTGGAGTCAGGCTGACGTTACTCCCCCGGTTCGTGCCTCACCGACCCCTTTCCAAGAAAGGGGTAGCTTGTTTCGTAGCCAAGCGAGCTTTGGTCCCTGGATGCCTCACTTCCACGAAATCCATGCCTTTGTGGCATGGATTGTCGCGGACCCTCCCTATCCAAGAAAGGGGTAGCTCTAATTCAACGGACCGGTCTGGATGCCTCGGCAACTAGGGCTCGCCAATACAAAGATTGGGCTAGCTTCGTACCGAGCCCGTGATGCCGAGGCTATGAGTTGGAACCTCGACATCACGCTCGCTGCCGAATCTGCCATAAGATCAAGATCGTCGAATGCTCGCTAGTTGTCGAGGTATCCGGACGGAGTCTTCAGCATTGATTTCATCTACCGTTGGCGTGCAATGATGAGAAATTATGCCGGGGTTTCCTTTGATGTCCGGGCCGATGGGCTCGCTTGCTTCTCCTATGAATGGCCGCAGCATGAGGGCCACGTCCACGTTTCGAGAAGGAGCGGATGGCAATTATGATCCGACTGCGCCGCCCAAAAGCGATCTGGAAGAGAAGAGCAACCGCGACAATTTCCGCGTGCCCGGTGGGGCGACCCATGTGATCATGGATGTTGAAGGGCCCGGCGTTGTGACCCACATGTGGATCACCTTCCTCGGTCCGGAGCCGCACCCGTGGGCGAAGGATGGATCGGCCAACCATCAGGAACTTTTGCTGCAGATCTTTTACGATGGCAACGAGCGGCCAGGCGTCGAGGCTCCGCTGGGAGACTTCTTCGCGGGATGCTTCGGTAAGCGCAGCGAGGTGATCTCGATTCCGGTGGTGGTGGAGGGCGGCGACGCCTACAACTGCTTCTGGCACATGCCTTTCCAGAAGTCGTGCCGAATCCAGATCGTGAACCAGAGCGAGAAGCAGTTGAGCCTGCTTTACTACAACGTGGACTGGATCAAGAAGGATTCGCTACCCGCCGACACGCCGTACTTTTACGCCCAATACAACCAGAGCTACCCACTTGAAACGGGCAAACCGTACACGATTTTAGAGACCACGGGCAAGGGGCATTACGTGGGAACCGTGTTCTCGGTGCGCACGCGCAGCCCGTACTGGTTTGGCGAAGGCGACGAGATGATCTCGATCGACGGCGACGAGATTCCGTCGGTGTGGGGCACGGGCACGGAGGATTATTTCCTGAGCGCATGGGGCATGGAGAAGAGCTTGACCCCGTTCTTCGGCGTGCAATACTTCGACCAATTCGGCATCGTCGGCGGACACACCAGCGCTTACCGATGGCATATCAACGATCCGTTCGTATTCAACGAGTCGTTCAAGTTTGACTTCGAGACGTTTGGGTGGATGTCGCCGGACGAGAACGACGCCAACCGGCCGCACAGCTGGAATCCGCGCGAGGACGATTATGCCAGCGTAGCGTTTTGGTACCAGACGGGAACGCCGACCTTCTCGGCCCGGGCTCCGCACGCCAAGGAACGAGCTCTGCCGAACATCGAAAGGAACGTTGTGGTCGTGTCGTCGTTGCCGCTCGGCCAACGGAACGACCTGGATGAGCAAGAGCTTCCGCGGCTGGAATACGATGGCCGCAAGGGGAGCTCCCCAACCGAGATGGAGGTTCAGCGGTATTCCGATCTGTTCGAACATTACCTGCTGTACTCGCCGGCCGGAACCGATGGCCGCAATTCGCTCGAGATTCCGTTTGAGGTCTTGGAGAAGGAGCCATTGCGTTTGCTGATTAAGGTGGCGACGGGTCCCGATCTTGGTATCTACCGTGTCTCGCTGGAGGGCGTGGAGTTGGGTGATGCGATGGACTTCTATTCACCGACGGTGCAGGACCGCGAATTTCATTTCCTCGATTTCTGGCCCGAGCCGGGGACTTATACGTTAAGGCTGGAATGCGTGGGCAAGAACCATCTTTCGAGCGGGCATGCGCTGCTCATCGAGTCGGTGCGTTTGCGCGAGCGGCGTCCGCGGGTGAAGGCGTATGGGTACGAGAAAGATAACGACTGGCGCACGAATCCGATCTATCACGCGGGGACGTAATCAGAGTTGTGAGTTTCGAGCTTTGAGTTGTGAGCGAGAGCGGGAACCCAAGGCAGCGTTCTTTCTCGCCCTCCCCTGCACTGACTCTCCCGTTCGCCACCATCAAAAATCGCATATTGCCGTTAGAATTCGCCGAAAGTACTACCGCAGGGGTTTACAAATTCCGAGTTGTGTTTATACTGACGAAAGTTCTGGGACCGAATCAGGAGCACAACATGAAATCGAATCCAATCTTTCTCGCCTTCGTGGCCGCTGTGGTCGCCGTTTCCGCGGTGCCTGCGCTGGCCCAAAAGAAGCCCGGGTCCAAGAAGCCGGCGCCGAAGCCAGCCGTGCTGACCTACAAGAAGGAAATCGGTCCGGCGGTTACCAAGAATTGCGCAGGTTGCCACACGGGCGCCGCTGGCAAAGCTGGACTCGATCTTAGCACTTATGCCGGAATCATGAAAGGCAATAAGCAGGGCAAGATCGTAATTCCTGGTAACCCAGCGAAGAGTATGATGTGCACTGTTCTGCACGGCAAGCCGAAGCAGATGCCGCCCAAGCCGCTAGACGCGAAGACCATCGCTGCGGTTGAGACCTGGGTGAAGCAAGGCGCAAAAGAAAGGTAAGTCAAGACTTTGGGGTTTTGACAACGGACCAGTCTCGATTCGGGACTGGTCCGTTTTGTTTTGCACTTGCCGTGTTGGACATAATAAATCATGATTCTCGCCACAATTCTGTGCCTCTCTCAAGCCCTTTCTCCCGAGCAGGAGATTGCTGCGCAATACAAGCGGTGGGATGCGGCGATCGTGAAGCGAGACGAGTCCGTGCTCAACGATATTCTCGCCGACAGCTTTGAGTCACTCAACAAGAAGCTGAAGAAGACGAAGGATAAGAAGCAGTTCATCGAAGGCATCGCCAAGAAGTGGAAAGGCGATGGACCGCATGAGAAGTCCTTTACCACCAAAATCGTGAGCGTCTCGCATAAGGAAGAAACGTACTTCGCGAAGGTGAAGGAGACGATCGTCTTTGAACCCGTGAACGGCAAGAGCGAGAAGATTGAGTTTATGTCGCTCGACACGTGGCAGGTGTACGGCGATAAGTGGCGAATCACAAGGACGCAGCCGGGCGAATGAAGAACAAAGTTGGGAGCGAACCATGGCTGCCGCCGCTGTCTTGGACCGGCGACGGTATGACGATTCGAATCTACAAGCCAGAGGATGCGGCTGAACTTCAACGCGCGACGGTGGAATCGTACGAGCACCTGAAGCCATGGATGCCATGGGCGAGGAAAGAGCAATCACTGGAGGAAACCGAGGCGATCTGTCGTCGGCTGGCGAGTGCTTACCTCGGAAATACGGACTTCTCGATGGGCGCTTGGGATGGCAACATGCTGATCGGCGGTACGGGATTTCATTTGCGTGCCGGACCTTTGGATTGGCGTGTCGGCGAGATTGGGATGTGGATTCGCGGCAGCCACGCTGGTCAAGGTTGGGGCACGCGCTTGCTCGAGCAGATGCTGCAGTGGGGTTTTGAAGAGTGGGGATGGATGCGCCTCATCTGGAAGTGCGACAGCGAAAACATCGCGAGCGCGACGGTGGCCGAGAAGTGCGGGATGAAGAAGGAAGCGACGTTTGCCTCGAGCGCGCTGAATACCGCGGGACGAAGGACAGACATGTATCTGTACGCGATGCTGCGGGATGAGTGGTTGAATTCGAGGTCGTAGTTTCGTTGTCACTTGGACCCTTTTCATAAATATGATGTTGGGTTTGGCCGCCATAATGGCGGGGTCGCTTCGCTCCTCGGACTTTGGAGAGGCACGGATCTATCCAGGGG
>CAMFIS010000116.1 GCA_945952345.1 uncultured Fimbriimonas sp. | reverse complement strand
GAACCACAATGTGCATTTCACTTCTCAAGGATTGCTTGCGCTGGAGTGCTCACCTGAGAGGGTTCGTAGTTATGTCGAATCACATTCACTTCATTGCCATTCCAAACGAGAACCAGACAATTTCCGAATTGGTAAGGCAAGTAAAGTCGAATTCTTCGAAGGCTATAGCTCAGCTCTTAACTCCCTCAGAGCGATCACAGTTGTCGAGTCAGGTCGGCCTTAATCGCAGCCAAATATGGCGGGCCGGTCTACGAGCGAATCCACTTGTTTCGACAGGTGTGTATCGGGAGAAGCTGAATTATTTGCACCAAAACCCTGTTCGAGCTGGATTAGTAGAGTCAGCCGAGGAATACCTTTGGTCGAGTCAGTGGCTGCTTGAAAAGGGATATGTAAATGGCGACGGTTTCTTGATGATTCCAGAGTGCATTGCTGAGTTCGATAGGATGTTGCGTGGTTGAGTTTAGTAGCCTCGGGGCGGCGGCATGGGAATGATTAATGTTTTCGAAATTCATTCGACCCGAGGCAGCGATTGTCAGATCTACGCTGGCTAAGGTCCAATGAATCTCCACAATTATGCGAAGGAGTCCTAAGCAGCCCTGAGGCTATGAGGTTTCTTTAGCCTTGGGGCGGCGGCTCCGATATCTGTAATGCTCATCCCACGCATTCCACACCCGACGCCGTGCTTGCTGCTTGCAACTTGCCGCTTGGAACTTCCCTTGGGTACAATGTTCCTTCGCACCGAGAAAATTGCTTTCTCAAAACGTGGGAGGTCATCCGTGGCCGCGCGAACCACAAGGTGAAATATGCGAACGAATAAGAAGAAAGAGCGACATTCGCCGCGCTACGTAGCGCTGGCCGCCACCGTCAACAAGGACAACCTTCTCACCATCGACGAGGCCCTGGCCCAAGTCAAATCCACCGCCAATGCCAAGTTTGTCGAGTCCGTCGACCTGGCCATCAAGCTCGGTATCGACCCCCGAAAGAGCGATCAGAACGTCCGCGGACTGACCACGCTTCCCCACGGAACGGGCAAGTCTCGACTCGTGGCCGTACTCGCCAAGGGCGACCACGTCGCTGAGTCTGAAAAGGCCGGCGCCGACATTGTCGGTGGCGAAGAGCTGATCACGGCTATCCAGAACGGCGCAAAGGAATTCGGCGGCAAGGAACTCAAGTTCGACGTCCTGCTCGCAACTGAAGACATGGCTCCT
The DNA here is from genome assembly GCA_945952345.1 of uncultured Fimbriimonas sp. GTDB lineage: Bacteria > Armatimonadota > Fimbriimonadia > Fimbriimonadales > Fimbriimonadaceae > Fimbriimonas. The sequence continues at coordinate 10,871 of CAMFIS010000116.1, read as the reverse complement.
CAGCTTGGTAAGATCGGCCGAGTGCTCGGCGCACGAACGCCAAACAAGCGAAACGGCACGGTCACCAACGCCATCGGCAACGCAGTTAAGGAAATCAAGTCCGCCAGCCGTGTGGAGTACCGAGCCGACAAGGCCGGTGTGGTTCACCTCGCCATCGGTAAGGTCAACTTCACCGACGATCAGCTGAAGGAAAACTTCCTGGCTGGATTTGGCGCGGTCCTCAAGGCCAAGCCGAGCAGCGCCAAGGGCAAGTATGTGCAGACGATCACCGTCAGCTCCTCGATGGGCCCCGGCATCGCAGTCGATCCGACATCAGCCAGCAAAGCCGCGGGTTAGTCCCGAGTTTTTTCAGGAAAAGGCCTCCTGAGTTCAGGAGGCCTTTTCTTTTTGCCCATTTTCATCGTAAGATCAGGTCATCAATCTCGATTGAATTGCGATGATGCGAGCTCGATCTGTCTTCCTTCTTACGTCTGCTATTGGCACTCTCGGTGTCGGACTTGCAGTAGGTCCCACCCAAAGCCGCAAGAAGCCGGTCAAGACCGTCAAAGCGATCGACTTCAATCGCGACATCCGGCCAATCCTCAGCGAGCACTGCTTCAAATGCCATGGCCCTGACGGTAAAGAAGTGAAGGGCAATCTGCGCGTCAGCGATCAGAAAGACGCCACTCGTGATCGCGGCGGATACTGGGCGATCAAGCCGGGCGATCCTCAGCACTCGGTCCTCGTCGATCGAACGACTCCGGGCAACGACTCTCCCATGCCGCCGAAAGACTCGGGCATGGTTCCGCTCACGGCTGAACAGTCGGCACTCCTGAAAGAATGGGTGAAGCAGGGGGCAAAGTACGAGAAGCATTGGGCCTTCGTTCCGCCCAAGATGCCAGCTATTCCGGTGGTCAAGAACAAGGCGTGGATCAAGAATCCCATCGACAATTTCGTACTAGAGAAGCTGGAAGCGAAGGGCCTTAAGCCGGAGCCGGAAGCGGATGCTGCGACCTTGCTGCGCCGCGCAAGTCTTACCCTTACGGGATTGCTGCCCACTCCCGCCGAGATCGACGCGATTAAGAATGACAAGCAACCGGGAGCTTATGAGCGAGCGGTTGACCGACTTTTGACCAGCGAGCGATACGGCGAGCACCAGGCTCGGTATTGGCTGGATGCGGTGCGCTACGGTGACACCCACGGCCTTCACCTGGACAATGAGCGTGCGGTCTACCCCTACCGAGATTGGGTGGTACGAGCTTTCAACCAGGACCTCGGCTTCGACAAGTTCACCGAATGGCAGCTCGCTGGCGACCTCATGCCGAACCCGACGACGGACATGAAGGTCGCGACGGGTTATGTGCGCATGAACCCGACATCGAGCGAAGGCGGCGCGATCGAGGAAGAGTTCTTGGTTCGCAATACGCAAGACCGCGTGGATACAATGTCGACCGTGTTCCTCGGCCTCAGCGTGGGCTGCGCCAAGTGCCACGACCACAAATTCGACCCGATTACCACGAAGGACTATTATCAGCTCTTCGCTTACTTCAACTCCACCAAGGACGCTCCGCTCGATGGCAACATGCTGAGTCCGGAGCCGACGATCCCGGCTCCGACCGCAGAAGAAGCGGCTGAGCTCCAGAAGGGCAAAGACACTCTGCTCAAGATAGAGAGTGAGACGAGTCCGGATACTGCCCAGAAGTGGGTGATGGAGCACCGGGTTGCGCCGCCTAAGTTGACGCCGTGGGAAGTCTCGACGACGTTCCGACACAAAACTTTCGACGAGGCATTCGCCACCGACGAGACGCCGGACAAATGGTCGGCGCTGAAGCTGGAAGCAGGTAAGGGAATCGCCCTCGCCAGCCTGGACAATTCCTCGAACTACCTTCGAACCACGATCTCGGCCGAAGCCGACCGCGACCTCATCTTCCGGGTTAGTAGTGACGACGGCATCAAGATGTGGTTGAATGGCGCTTTGGTCCATTCGAATAAGGTTCTCCGAAGCATCGACGAGAGCGTCGATGTGGTGACGCTGAAGCTGAAGAAGGGCGAGAATCCGTTGGTGGTCAAGATCGTGAACGCGACCGGCGGCGACGGCATTCGCTACACGTACGGCACGGACCTTGAGACGAAGGTGGAAGAAGCGTTCAAGAAGAACGATCCGCTATTTACCAAGCAGACCTTTTTGAAGTTCGGTCCTGACGATGCGAAGTCGAAGCAGTATCGCGAAACGATGGCGGCGGTGACCAAGCTCGACATGGCGATCCCGCGAACATTAATCGCGGAGGAGATGCCGAAGCCACGGCAGGCTTATATCTTGCGCCGCGGTGAATACAACCTTCGCGCGGACAAGGTGGATCGTGCCCTTCCGGCGGCACTGGGCACTCTGCCCGCGGGTGCGCCGAACAATCGCCTTGGCCTTGCGCAGTGGCTGATCGACAAGAATAATCCGCTGACGATGCGCGTGTTTGTCAACCGCATTTGGCAGCAGCATTTCGGCACCGGCATTGTGAAGACGGCCGAAGATTTTGGCGCTCAGGGCGAGTGGCCCAGCCACCCCGAACTGCTCGATTACCTCTCAGTCAAGTTCGCTCAAGATGGGTACTCGATCAAGAAGCTGCACCGACTCTTGGTGACGAGCGCGGCGTTCCGACAGCGGTCATCGATCTCACAAAACAAAGAGAAGATCGATCCCGAGAATCGGCTCGTTTCTCGCGGACCGCGATTCCGCCTCGATGCCGAAGTCCTCCGCGACCAGGCGCTGCAGGTCAGCGGACTCCTCATCAACCGAGAAGGTGGGCATGGATTCAAGCCGTACCAACCTGCCGGTCTGTGGGAAGATGTCGCTTACCCGGATAGCAACACGGCTAAATACAAACAGGACATGACGGCGGATATCTACCGGCGCACACTGTACTTGTTCTGGAAGCGAACCTCGCCTCATCCCGTAATGTCGAGCTTCGATGCTCCTTCGCGAGAAGCTTGTGTTGTGAGAAGATCGCGAACGAATACGCCGCTGCAGGCGCTGATCACGATGAACGAACCCGCCTTTATGGAATCGGCGCGAATCTTCGGCGAGCGACTGGTGCGCGAGAAGAAGGGGATGAAGCCACGGCTGAATTACGCGTTCCGACTTTCGCTGGGACGATCGCCGACCGCGACGGAAGAGCAGATTCTGCTGGCATCGGCCACAAAGTACGAAGCCAGGTTCAAAGCCGAACCCGCTCAGGCCGAGGCTTTAAGCTCGGTTGGAATGGCGCCCGCTGCGAAGGGGCTGCCCAAGGACGAAGTCGCGACTTGGACCGTCATCGCCAACACCATTTTCAACCTCGACGAATTCCTCAACCAACACTAGCCATGGATCCACTACGCGAATACGAACTGATGATGACCCGAAGGGAGCTCTTCGGGAAGACTGCGATGGGCGTGGGCAGTGCGGCCCTGCACACGCTGCTGCGTGGTAGCGGACTTGGAGCCGTGATGGCGGCGAGCGCGGCGTATGGCCAGAATGCCAAGCCGCAAATCCATATGGGTAAGCCGCGACCTGGCATGCCGGGATTCCCAAATTTTGCGCCGAAAGCCAAATGCGTGATCATGCTGTTCATGAACGGCGGACCGTCGCAGATGGACCTGTTCGACTACAAGCCGCAGATGGAGAAGGAGTTCGATAAGGACTTGCCCGACCGCATCCGCAACGGACAGCGCATCACGACGATGACGAGCGGGCAGGCCCGCTTCCCGGTTGCGCCATCGAAGTTTAAGTTCAAGAAGTACGACAATAACGCGGATGGTCTATATGTTTCCGAACTGTTGCCCCACACCGCGACGGTGGCGAAAGAACTTTGCGTCATCAAGTCGATGTGGACGGAGGCGATCAACCACGATCCCGCAGTTACCTACATCCAGACGGGTAGCCAGCTTCCAGGTCGACCCAGCTTTGGCGCGTGGGTGAGCTATGGCCTCGGCAGCATGAACGAAGACTTGCCGACTTATGTGGTTCTGCATAGTAAGGTCAGCAGCGGCAAAGTCGACCAGGCGCTTTACACTCGGCTTTGGGGAACTGGATTCCTGCCCAGCGAGCACCAAGGTGTGAGCATGCGTTCCAGCGGCGACCCGGTGCTGTACCTCAGCGATCCGCACGGCATGGACCGGTCGATGCGCCGGGAGATGCTCGACGACGTTTCGAAACTGAACCACATGCAGTTGAACGAGTTTGGCGACCCTGAGATTGCCGCTCGCATCTCGCAGTACGAGATGGCGTACCGCATGCAAAGTAGCGTGCCCGAGCTGATGGACCTCTCGAAGGAACCGAAGGACGTATACGAGCTTTATGGCGACGAGGCGAAGACTCCGGGAACGTTTGCTGCGAACTGCTTGCTGGCTCGGCGCTTGGCGCAACGGGGCGTCCGGTTTATCCAGATTTTCCACCGAGGTTGGGACCAGCACGGCAACCTCGCCAACGACCTCCCTTCGCAGTGTAAAGATGTCGACCAGGCTTCGGCGGCGCTCATCAAGGACCTCAAGCGGCTGGGAATGCTGGATGAGACGCTGGTGGTTTGGGGCGGCGAGTTTGGCCGGACGATCTATTGTCAAGGTCCGCTCTCGCACGAGAACTATGGCCGCGACCACCATCCGCGGTGCTTTACGCGGTGGATGGCGGGTGGCGGCGTCAAGCCAGGAATTTCGTACGGCCAAACCGACGATTACTGCTACAACATTGTGGATAAGGACGGCCATGTCATCAATCCGTCGGTGGACGAGTTTACGTCGGGGGCCGTGCATATTCACGATATGAACGCGACGATGCTGCATTTGCTGGGCATCGATCACACCAAGCTGACGTATCGGTATCAGGGTCGGGACTTCCGATTAACCGACGTGCATGGGCACGTCGTGAAAGACTTGCTAGCTTAGGGCCTTATCGACCTGAATCGTGAGCGAATTGTTTGATCATTTCGTGACCCTGGCGAAGTTCATTCGACTTTGCGTTTGAAGCAGATACTTCGTGACCATTCTCAACTTTGTATACTGCTCCGTCTGAGTAGATGTTGAATACGCCATCGGTATCCGTGATTTGGGATTCTAGAGTATGGGGTGTACCCTTCGTTCGATAGCGATCGCAAAGAAAGTCAAGGCGGACAGGAGGATGAGGCCGACAATTGCTGCGCCAAATTGGTCGCGGGTTTGCTCAACTCGTGTTCGCTGAACAGGCTGTACTTTTGGGTATTGCTCTTGGTGAGAAATCGCTTCACGTCGCTCCTCGACAACATCGATTCTTTGATCCGACAAATCCATGCGCGCCATGAGATTCTCAAGATGCTTGGTGCCACGCATCTCGTCAAGAATTCTGGCCACCAAAGCAGGTGTCGCGTCGGTCGCTTCGACAACATCACGCACTGTCGTGACAGGTTCAAGAAACATCGCCTCTGAAACCGCTAATCGGCTTAACAACTCGCCGAGTTCGTCGTCGCGAATCTCGATCGAATTCAGGAATTCGTCAGAGAATTGTTGTTCCAGAATCGGCCCCCAAATATATCTTACTGCTCAGCCGCCATATAGGTTCTAAATTATCTAGGAGCTCTTCCACGGCACCGGTAGCGGGGGTTGCTTCGGACCACTGGGGGAGCCGTGAAGCTTCATGGAAAACACCATCGCAAGGATGAGGAAGCCGAGCAGGATGAGGCCGATGATGGCGAATTCTCCGCCGGGCTTATCCACCAACGACTTCGATTCTGGCTCCTCCACGGCTTCGGGCTTTGGCCTGGGTCGAGATTCCACCATGTCCAATCGACCTTCGATGACGTTAAGGCGGTGAAGAATGTTGGCGTTCTGCCCTGGCCCACGAAGATTGGCGAGCATGCGTGCGATCTCGGCGGGGGTCTTGTCCGTCGCTTCGGCCACGTCGCGAATCGTCATGACCGGTGCCCGGAAGACGGCATCCTCGGCGGATAGTCGAGCTAGCAGGTCCGGCAACTCGTAGCTGAGGACTTCGATTGATTCAAGGGAAAAATTATCTTGCACAGGCGCCTAGAATAATGTACCTGCCTGGATTTCACTGGTCGTCTGATGTCAGGACGATGCGGCCATCCGGAAGCCGCTTCTCGATGAATTCGCTTCGATTCGAATAGTGGATGCCATTGCCACCCGTGTTTGCGATTGCGATGGTAACGAGAGCGATGATAGCAATGATGGTCAGGATGACGACGATTTCGCCTCGAGAAATCTGACTCAGCTCGCTGGATTGATCTCGGGTTTCATCGGCCAGCCAGTTGCGATAGCGTTGCCAATCGGCGTCGGTTGCCCGGGATTTCGTCGTCGGCATCGGAACTTCTTTGGGTGGAAATGCCCTTACCGAGGAGACTTGGCGAGGCTTGACCACTTCAGCGCGCACGGTGACGGTTCGAGGCTGCCGCTCCAGGGCGGATATTCTGGCGTCATGTTTATCCAGCCGCGAATCGATCCTCTCTACGACGCCGGGTCCGCGGATGTCGTTGAGGATTCTCGCAATCAATTCGGGGGACGCGTCGGTCGCTTCGGCCACATCGCGAATCGTCGTGACGGGGTCGCGGAACATCGCGTCGGTCGCGGCGAGACGCTCCAGCAATTCGTGGAGTTCATCGTCGCGGATCTCGATATGGCTGAGCGATTCGTCAGAAAATCCCTGGTTCAGTTCAAAGCCCCCATAACATCTTACTAATTCAGGATCGGTTTGGTTGAGGATTTTTGAAAGGCCGGTTAGAATGTGGGCAAGGTGAAACCCAAGGTAGCCAAAATCGACGTGTCGTTAGGCTCGGTTCTCATCTGGATCGCTATTGGTCTATTTTTCTTGGGTTGGGTGGTGCCGTTTGCCGTCATGACGATGATCGTCGAAAGGGCAAGTGGTGTGATCCTGACAGCCGGTTATCTGATCTGGGCAAGACGCGAATGGAAGTGTTGGCATCGTTTTCAGTGGTTGGCGCTGTTCCTTTATTTGTTCATGCTTTTCGTCATCGCGGTCTGCACTCCGGTGATTATGTCGACGAAGGTTGCTCTTGTGAAGGCGGGACAAACCATGCGGTCATGAGCTTCGGTGACTACTCTGCGACCCCTCCGGGGTCGGCGGTTTTGGCGCACATCCGGGGTCTTCGACCCCGGGCTAAGGTCTGCGACCACTCTATGGTCGGATCCTTTGTTGGCCGCGCTGTTTCGAGTCAACAAGGTTGGATGGTTCTGGATTTGAATCCCAAACCTAAGCACAAGGATTTCGGAGAGAGTATCAGGATTGAAATCCTGAACCATCCGGTGACTTACCTCCAACTGAATAGTGAATTCCTGTGAATTTCGGGGTCACCGCAAGCTTGACCGCGAAGCGGTCGCAGACCTTAGCCCGGGGTGCCTGCACCCCGAGTTGCTATGATCCATATTCGACCCCAAAGTGGGTCGCAGTGTTACAATTTATGACATTGATGTCCGCGGCTCCAGAAAAACCGAAGAGGAAACTGTTTTCGCTCGCAAGGATCTTTCTACTTGTAGCCGCAGTCTCTTTTATCGGTGAATGGAACGTTCACTCGGCCGCGGTTGCTTACGAGCTCATGTTGATCAGTCAAGTCGGATTGACTATTGGATGTCTTCTCGTAATTAAGGAAGAATGGAAGAACTGGCAACCCGCCGAATTCCACGGGTGTTGCTTAGTCGTCTTCATTTATGCGGTTCTTATGTTCCTGTTAGTTGAGTTTTCGCACTCAGTTATTTCGGCGATGACTGCAGCAAAGCATCCGTGATTAGTCATAGCCAATTCAGGCTTTCAGCACGATATCCTCGCCGCCCCAGACGCCTGGGTCGGAATTCTCCAAGGTCTCGGAAAATATCCACCGGTGTCCACCGATGTCTCGCACGACGTACTGCCGTTCGCCGTACACATGATCTTCCGATTCGGATAGAATCTCTCCTCCATGGGATCGAACGTGGTCGCAATGCTTTCGTACATCGGGAATTCGGACCATGATTTGGTGCGTCTCGTACTTTGCTCCTTCCAGCGGCCGCTGGTCGCGGTCGATGTACTCGGCAACGATCATAGCTCCGTCGCCAAATCGCATCTGGGCCCTATGCTCGGCGATTTGGAGTCGCTCGGTAAATCCGAAGACTCGGGTCAGCCACTCGACGGCTTCCCGAACATCGGGATAGGGAAGCACCGGAACCACGATCGAGTGGGGAACGGAGAGGTTCGGCGGGAGGTCCGAGTTTCGGAAGTACATATGCGGCGAGCATACCGGCCCAAGCCCCTCACCCCCAACCCCCTCTCCCCAAAGGGGCGAGGGGACTATGCCTCCAGCGCTTGTCCCTTCGTCTCGGGCGCGAAAATGAGGGCGATGAGCATCAGGATATAGATACTCGACACTGCGCCGATCGCCAGAGCGACGCTGGTTTTGCCGACGATTCCAATGAACAGGACGACAGGGATGTTAAAGATTCTCGCCGTGTTATAAGCGATGCCAGCTCCCGTCGCTCGGAAGCGATGGCTGAACAACTCGGTGAAGTACAGCGCGAACCCGGCCGTTAGACCAAGGGCGAAGAAGGAAGTCAGCGGGGCGAGGATGAAAATCAGAGTCAGATTCTTCGCCATCGTCGCGGTTAGGAACAACAGAATGCCCGAGAGGGCGCCGAACAACGCAAACATTGGGCGGCGGCCATAGCGGTCGGTCAGCGGCGGGAACACGAGCACGCCGAATAACGTGCCCAACTGAAGCGCGATCATCGTCACGTTCTTCCAATAGGTCAGCTGATCGGCCGGAACGGCGTCCTTGACGAGGTTGGGGAGCCAAAACGGCAGGATGCCGCCACCGGTAATTCCGACCACACCGATCACGGCAGCGATCAAAAGGTTGCGATTGTAGGGTCGGGTGCGCAGCAACTCGCGCAAAGGGTTTTCCTTCCGCTCTGTCTCCGACGGCACGTCGGTTTCCAACTTAAACCGCGCTACCAAACAAATGATCGCGGGAATGATGCCAGCAAGGTACACGAATCGCCAGTTGACTCCACCGACGGCCATCGTCACAAAGACACCGATGATCGAACCGATGGCTGCTGCGGTCTGCAGGAACGCAGCAGCACGCGCTCGGAATTCGTTCGGTACCGTCTCGGCAATCAATGCCGCTCCGGCAGCCCACTCGCCGCCAATGCCCAGTCCAGTGAGGAAGCGAGCGAAGACAACCCCGAGCGGAGTGTGGCACAAAGCGGTTAGCGCGGTAAAGACACAATACATTCCGATGGTGAGAATGAGCGTGCGAGATCGACCCCACTTGTCAGCGACGATGCCGAAGATGAATCCACCCGCGGCCCAGCCGAGGAGCATGCCGTTGTGACCCCAACTCTCCCAAACGGTGCCCGACGCTTTGTACGCCGCCTCGCCCATCATCTCCTTCAGCATCTGCTGCTTGGTGAGGCCGAAGAGCGAGGCCTCCATGACGTCGAAAACCCAGCCGAGCCAGGCGATGATGAGGACAAAACGTTGGTACTTGTTCAGCCCGGCAAACATCACGAAGACTCCATTCCCAGGAGTTTTCGAAGCTTGGCAACATCGGTTTGGCTGAGTAGTTTGCACTCACCGGGTCGCAGTCCGCGAAGGTGGTACGGACCAATTCGAACCCGGGTCAGGCGTATCACAGGATGTCCAATTGCCTCGCACATGAGGCGTACCTGCCGCTTCTTGCCCTCGTGAATCGTGATCCTCAACGAAGTCGTGCCCTTGCGTTCCTCGACGAAGACGACTTCGACCTTGGCAGGTTGCGTTTTCCCGCCTTCGATCATCACCCCACGACGCAGGCGATCCAGAGCCTTTTCGTCCGGAATGCCCTCGACGATGGCCTGATACTCCTTATCCAAACCGTAGCGGGGGTGGGCCATGCGCAACGCAATATCCCCATCGTTGGTGATCATGAGCAAACCCTCAGTATCCTTGTCCAGTCGTCCGACGGGCTTGAGCTGGACGCCATAGTTGGGCAAAAACTGCACAATGGTGGGACGCCCCTGGGGGTCGCTTAACGTGGTGAGGACTCCGGCCGGCTTGTTGAGGAGCAAAACGTACTTCTTTGCGATCGACAAAATGTTTCCGTCTACAGCAACGGAGTCGTCCTCCCCGACTTTGATACCCATCTCGATGACTGTTTCGCCGTTAACCTGGACCCGCCCTTCCAGAATCAGCTTCTCGGCCGTTCGTCGGCTGCAAAGTCCGGATCGCGCGATCCGGACGTGTAAACGCTCAAGCTCGATGTTGGCCACGCAATATCCCTCGGAAGATCAGGGTTCCGATTCCCAGGGCGCCGACGACGGCGAAGATTGCAAAGCCGGTTGGGTTCGAGTTGGCCACGGTTCCATTGGCTTGAACCACGGCGCGCGGCGAGTCTTCCGATGCATACACGGGAACATGCTGGACGAAATTGTCGCTGTCGGTGACGTCGACGGTACCGAGAAGATCGCCCTTCTTGGGGCTTGAGAGGTTTGATTTCGGAATAAACACCGACTCGAAGCGATCACGTCCCTTGCGAACGCAGACGTATATATCCTCCTTGGTTTCGCCGGGAATTTTGAGGTTGGCGAACTTCACGGGTCCAGCTTTCTCGACCAGCTTGGTTTCGTAATTCTCAAAGGCCCACGTTAACATCTTCTGGTGGTCATCCATCCAGTGCGGGGCGTTCAGTAAACTCGTGATCATCTGGGTGCCATTTCGCGTCGCGCTGCCGACGTAGGTGTGCCCCGCCGGAATGGTCCAACCTGTCTTCACGCCGTCGGCGGTCGGGTCCTTCCACAGATATTTGTTGCGGCTGACCATCAACCGGTCTTGATAGTTGATGCTCCGGTCGATGACCTTCTTTTGCGTTTTCACAACCTCTTGGAAGTCGGGCCGCTTGAGAGCC
>CAMFIS010000115.1 GCA_945952345.1 uncultured Fimbriimonas sp. | reverse complement strand
CCGAAGTTCAGCAACCTTTGCCGAGAACGCCTGTGAATTGATGCCAGTCAGCGAAACATTCTTCCGAAGCCACGCTTCAACCGGATCATGGTAAGGACCTTCTCCTGGACTGCCATGTCCGACGTGACGGAATGACATGTGGTACATCTCCGGGTCGTCTGGGTTGAACGGATCCGTGTTCGGATTCATATATCGCAGGTATGTCGACATCGACACCCCTGGATAAGGCGACTCCATATGCGCATAATCGTCCGGCCGCTCAGGCAGGCCAGCATCGGGATTTACAACCGATGGCCCCCTCCACAAGCGGTGGTAAGTGGCATAAGCGCGATCATAGGCTGGAATATCGTTACTTCTCGCCGCAGACCGGATCTGCTGCCTAAGGCCCTCAAGACGTGACTGCTCTTGAGCAGTGAGTGGATCGTTTCTAGATCCAGTTGGCACAACGATATCCTCGTCAGGATGGGCTAACTCGATTCCATTCGGACCAATGACATACCTATAGAAGTCTGGTGACCCGACATTACTGCTCCATCGATATGGCCAGTCATCAACCAGGCGTTCCGGGGCTGCAGTCCGATTTTGCCACTTCCCTTGAATCAGCGTGCCGGCATCCAGCAATCGCTGGTCAGGTCTTGGAGCAAACGGTTGCCTCGTTCTCGCTTCGCTGCCAAGATCGGATCCGGTGACGTTCGATATCGAGGATTTCAAAACCTCGTAAGCATCGGCCCAATTCCGTGGTGGACCCTCGCTCAATGGGTCCAAGTTCAATCCCAGTGACGAGGCCAAGGGAATCGATAGCTCGTTGTTAGTTGGAAGGAACGATGAGCTTGAAACTCGGTTAGATTCAAAGGGTAAATCCAGCTGAGAGTTCAAGCTCCGCAGCTTACGATCGACATCTTGCAATTGGCTTGGCAAGTCTCCAAGATATGGAGTTACATGGTTGTCTTGCGCCCGAACCTGAATCTGAGAAATCTGAGCAAGAATCCGCCGTTTTTGCGAGCGCAAATCATCTTGCTGAGATCGTAGTTGAGAGGAATTCATAGCTGAAAAATAGAAAGGGCTGAGTCTTACAACTCAGCCCACAAGTCATGCGCAGTTCGAAACTAGAGAATCGAACTCAGATCAAAAGTAAAGCACTCTGGAGAAGAAGCAACCGGTGGCATCGTCAGGCGAAACTCTTCCTCCGCCTCCGCCAAGGAATCCTCCGCCTCACCAAGTCGCGGTCGAATCTCCTCGAGCGTCAACTCCCAAGACTCCAGAATCTTCTTCGCTTGCTCCCGCTGCTGTACCGTCGACCGCTCCAAATCCGCCGCCGCCCGGTCCCGCGCCTCCTCCGTCGCAGCAACCTGCGAACTCATATCGTCGCGAAACCGACGCGCCTGCCCAACCAGATCACTCGCTTTTCGCCAAGCTTGCTCGGCATTCGCTCGATGAAAGTTGTCGCCGCCTCGACGAACCGACAAGACTCCATCCACAATCTCCGCGTAATACTCAATCCCGCCATACAACAATGGCTTCGTCTGCCAAATCGGACAGAGCCCAAGCTTCCCTCCAATGGCCGATCCAACCAAGTACCTCAGCACCGAATCGGTCGAGAATGGGTCGGAAGATGTCGAAACAGGTTCAGAAGTAGATTTCTTATTTGCCAATGCTAATAGTTACCAAATTCGCCGTGGACAACAAACTCAAAGCTGAGCCGCCATCAAGAATCGATTCGGTGGAAGCTTTGCCTCCACCGTGCTCTGCGTCTCCCGCAGATAAGTCGTCACCACCGTCACCGCATCGATGAGGTCGTCCTTTTCCTTCAGTCGAGGATCACCCGTAAAGCCAAAGAGCTGAGCCATGAAATCCTGCCACGCCCCCTCTTGAACCACAAAGACCTTCTTCGCGTAAGCCAAGTCATGAAGCACGAACGCACGCTGCAGTTTCGAACCCTCCGCGGCCCCGATCTTTTGCCCGATGACAGAAAATCCGAGCCGGCGCAATCGATCGATAACCGCAAACTCAGCGTTGTGCTTCTCCACAACCCATTGGATAGACCTGCCCTCGCGCTCCGCCAGGGCCTCCATCCATTCCACCATCTGCCCTGGCTGCAGCTTCTTCGACTCAAATCCGCGCAACCACAGATTCCCAGCCGAATCAAAAGCGCACCGCACCGTTGCCGAATGGTCCGAGTAAGCCTTTTCTTCATAAGCTGTATCCACTCCGCGAAACCAAGGCGAAAGGGGAGGGACCTTCATCGGGTCCACAAACCGCTCCTCAAACATCCAAGGTTCGAAAAGCCGCTCCCCTTCCGCCAATGGCTTGCCCTGGAATTGGCCGGCAAAAGTCTTCGGGTCCTCGGCTTGCTTCTTCAGTAGCCAATCTCTCGAGTGAAAAGGCGACAAGGTCTCACCTAGTCGCCGCTCGGTCGGATCGTAAGGATCGCCATCGGCAAGAGCTGGGAAAGTAATCACTTCCCACTCGCCCTTCTTCATCAGGTAACCCGCAATGTCGTTCTCGTGATACCGATGAAACATCACCACCACGTTCGAATCCGGATTCGCCATCAAGCGCGGCTCGGCCGTCTCCTCCCAAAACGAGCGCACCTTTCGGTTATGTCCCTCGCTCCGAGCATCTTCCGCATTCGGATACGGATCGTCGATCAAAAGCAAATCCGCATTCTTTCCCGTAAAGCCCGAATCCAAACCAACCCCAATCAAGGAAGGTTGAGCGTCATTCAAAGCCATACGTTCGCAAGAAAAGGTGCCGTCGTCATCATTGCTCTTGACCCACAGGATCGGATCAAAACTCGAAGCCACAACTTCGTGCAGTGCCGCCGCCTTTGCAGAGTCGATCAGCCCACCTGAATGAGTCTTGTTGTATGCCGCCAAAATAATCCGAATTGTCTTGTTCCGCCACACCAGCCATGCCGGAAATCGCTTGCTTACAATCTGCGATTTCCCCACCTGAGGCGGAGCCGAAATCAAGAGCCGCTGCCCCTTCTCGCTACTCAACCGTTGCAGCCGATCGCACAGAATCTTCTGCCAAGGATGTAGCCGAAACCCACTCGTCAGCTCCACAAACGAAGCCAATGACTCTCGAGCCATCGACGTCTTCAACTGGTGGCGAAAGAACGGCTTTTCAAGATTTGAAGACATAGGAAGGCAGAAAAAGAAAGAAATTGAAACGAGAAATGCGCGATGAGGCAAGCCGCACCCCTGCCAAAGGGAATGCCGCCAAGTTAGGTGGTTATAGGGTCTGGCCCAGTTTATGTCGGCCGCGGAATCTCTTGATCCATCGCCTTCGCAACTGGCGAATTCTTTCTCGCAAATGAGGACTTACCTGGCCGTTGATGGGTGCCTAAGATGCCGACCAGCTTGCCCCGAAAGTATATACCGAAGGTTTCGCTTCCCTCGGCGAATTGAACGTCAAAGTCCGACTCTAGGATTGGAAGCTGAATATCATGGGGATAGCAGTAATCACTTGAATTCTGATATGGACCTTCCCATTCTTCCGTGTCGTCCCAGGGTGCTTTTTCTGGTGTCTCACCTATGTTAAATAGCCAAACATCGCCTGTTATCCGCTTTTCTGCCTTTGAGAAATAATAGGCAGTGCATTCCTTGGGTTCGACTTCAATAGCAAGATTGTCGACGCCGTTGTTGTACATCAATACCATCTAATCATCCTCAAACTGCTTTCGGCTGCGGTGCCACCGGTCTCTACCGTATCTCTTTCTATATTTATCATATGTAGGTCCATCATACTCAGCCGGGCCCTTTCCACCTGGATGATTTTTGTTGAAGTTTCCGTTTGACATGTGGTCAGTGAAAGTCATCTCCATGAACCGATATTCTCCGCCATATATCCCATGATAGACATTGATCGAGCGTCCGTCGTCTCCGATCAAATTGCCATTTTTGTCAAATGAAATCCTTTCAGCCGGCGAGCCACTTCGTGGACGTGGCAGGTTGGGGCCAGGTCAAATCACGTGTGGCATGCTTAGGCGACCCCTGTGAGGAATGAACTGGGAGTTTAAGCATGGAAAGGATTGCTCGTGTCAAACGAATCATCGCGAACGATCACTTCGGATCTTCCAGACTGTCCAGCAGAGCCTGCCGCTCCTCGATGCTCATACCGCCAAAGTCGATCACGATCTGCGGGGGAGGCATGGAAATCGCGTTCGCTCGCTCGATCCCGGCGAACTTTCCAATCCGCTCCGAGAGCTTGCCCGCCGCCTCGATCAGCTTCATCTTCTGGTAGAAATCCGTCACATCATTCGAGAGCTGGTCGGGAATCTCCGACGTCCGCATAAGCAGCGCGTCGACCTTCTCACCAGCCCTCCGGCAAAACTCGCTGTCTGCCCCGACCGCAGCCTTTCGCGGTCGATTTCCAGACCCTATTGATTTCCGAGTCGCCGCCATCTTCTAAGCGCTCGCCTCAATAGAGATCGAGACTCCAAACGCCCCGAGGAGCGCCGATGACGACTGGATGAACTCCATTTGCGCCACGGATGGATAGCCAACAAACGTGAGCGCGTTCGGAAAAAGACGAAGAACTTGTCCTGCAATTCCACCAATCGGCGGTACCAGGATCTTGAGTCGATATCGAGTTGTAATCATATTAATGCGTTAGAAACTTGAGAATTCAAGAGCATCTAAAACCTTCGGATATCACCGATCTTTAGGTCTGTACTCAATTCGTTAAACGCGTACAAATAGACAACGTAATCTAAGTAGCCGGTGGTGGTCGGAACGCTGCCCGAGTACGAGAGCTGTACAGTCCTCCATGAGGTTCCGGGGTCGGGTGGTCCACCTGGAGATTCGATCTCAGCCCAGCCAGAAGTTTGGTATGACGAGCCGTCCCATACGTACACTGACCAAGAGTAGGAAGGATCTGAGTAGATGTGTAGGTTAATCTGGGAAAGGCTGGTTGAGCTAGATAATTCGCGGGCACATATCCCAGTTGACGGACCCGTCGCAGATTCAAACGTTGATTCATCGCCCGTCGCATTGTCTGCGAACTTCGTAGTTAGGGAATAGTTGGACAGGTCATGCCTCGCACTGTCACTTCCAAATGTCCCGTCATGCCAATAGAAACCTGCCGGGCCAGCCAAAAGTGAACCTGAATTGCCTGCTCCTGCCAGTGTCATGAGCTTGCTCACTTTAGCGATATCCCAGATTTGCGATAATGCTTCCAGCGCTTGGAGCGGTATTGTCGCTATCAGCAAAGCCTGAAACAGCACGGATGCTTATCGCCGAATTAAAAGTCCAACTAATGCCCGACAGATTCGCTGCCCCCGCGCTCGGTACGTAAATCGTCAAGGCCGGAGTGTCGCTAGCCGTAGCCGACGCCTTGTCATAAAACTTCACATAGCAAGCCGAGCCGCCGGAATTAGAAAGAAAGTAGCTGGTCAACTGCCCGGATGAGCTTTTGATATTGGCCGCTGTGCCATTCGTTACGTTGATGTTTCGATAGAGAGTTTCAGGATTTGCAATCATAGAAGGTCCTGCAAGGAAGCACAAAAAAAGCGAGCCGTCGGAATGCCGACGGCTCGCCGTTCATGAAGCTTTTGCTGCTAAGAGTGGATCGGGAATTTACCAGAAGGCAAAGGAGCTGGGATGGAATCGTGAGAAGGTAACTGAGCGACAATCCGCGTTGCTGTCCCTAACAGGCAAAAATGGGCGGCTTTAGATTTTCAGACGCAATAATCCCGAATCTCATAATTAAAGACGTTGATTATGTAGACAAAGTTCCACATAAAGCAGAATTCTTTTGAAAGAATCTTCAAGTGGGTAGTTTCGAAAGTTCCATTGAACCAACGAGGCACTTTGCAAACGGCCTACTCTGCAACCTTCAAAACGCTCAAGAACGCTTCCTGAGGCAACTCAACAGATCCAATTTGCTTCATTCGCTTCTTGCCCTCTTTCTGCTTCTCCAGCAGCTTGCGTTTTCGCGTGATGTCGCCGCCATAGCACTTAGCGATGACGTTCTTACGGAACGGCTTGATCGTATCTGCTGCAATAACCTTGGCGCCGATGGCGGCCTGAACGCGAACTTCGTACTGTTGGCGGGGGACAACTTTGCGGAGCTGCTCGACCACGGCGCGGCCACGGTTGTAGCTGAAGCTGCGGTGGACGATGAAGCTCAGGGCGTCCACGATGTCGCCGTTGAGGAGGATATCGAGCTTCACGAGGTCCGACGGCTGGTAGATATCGATGTCGTAATCGAAGGAGGCATAGCCGCGTGTTCCCGATTTGAGCTTATCGAAGAAGTCCATAAGGATTTCACCGAGGGGCAGCGAGTAGTACAGGATGACGCGCTGAGGGGTGGGGTACTCAGTCTTCAGGTAGGTTCCGCGGCGCTCCTGGCAAAGGTTCATGACCGCGCCGACGTACTCGACCGGGACCATGATCGTTGCCTTGACTGTCGGCTCGTCGATGCTGAGGATATCGTTGGCATCGGGAAACTCGCTGGGGTTGGAAATGTGGACGGTGTCGCCGTTCTTTTTGTGGACGATGTAGTCCACGCTGGGGGCGGTAAGGATAAGGTCGAGATTGAACTCACGCTCCAGGCGCTCACGTGCGATCTCCATATGCAGAAGGCCAAGAAAGCCGCATCGGAAACCAAAGCCGAGGGCGGCGGAAGTCTCGGGTTCAAACTGAAGAGAAGCGTCGTTCAGCTTAAGCTTTTCGATTGCGTCGCGGAGGTCTTCGTACTGGTCGCCATCCGTGGGATACAGTCCACAGAAGACCATGCTGAGGGCCTGTCGGTAACCGGGAAGCGGCTCGCTGGCGGGGTTGTCGCGCAGGGTGACAGTATCGCCAACATTGGCATCGCCGATGCTCTTCATCGCGGCGGTGATGTAGCCGACCTGGCCGCATTCGAGGCCGTCGTTAACCTGGAGGCCGGGGCCGAAGTGACCGGTGGAATCGATGACGTAAGTGTTGCCGGTCGACATCATCTTAATGGTGTCGCCCTTGCGGACGGTGCCAGATTTCACTCGGACATAGGCGATCGCGCCTTGATATGCGTCGAAATGTGAGTCGTAGATGAGGGCCTGTAGGGCGCCGTTCGGGTCGCCCTGGGGAGGTGGAATCTTCTCAACAATGGCTTCGAGAATCTCGTCGATGCCGATCCCGGCCTTAGCGGAACAGGGGATGGCATCGCTCGCGTCGATCGCGACCGCCATTTCGATTTCTCGCCGGGCGTGCTCGATGTCGGCGTGGGGGAGATCGATTTTGTTGATGACCGGGACGATCTCGAGGTTTTGGTTCATCGCCATGCTAGCGTTAGCGATGGTTTGAGCTTCTACCCCTTGGCTGGCATCGACCACAAGGAGGGCGCCTTCGCAAGCGGCGAGGGCGCGGGAGACTTCGTAGGTGAAGTCCACGTGGCCAGGGGTATCGATGAGGTTGAGCTCGTAATCGATGCCGTCTTTGGCCCGGTAGTTAAGGCGGACGGCGGCCATTTTGATCGTGATTCCGCGCTCACGCTCGATGTCCATACTGTCCAGCATTTGCTCTTGCGCAGTACCGCGAATGGCTCCGCACCGCTCGATGAGGCGGTCGGCAAGTGTAGACTTACCATGGTCGATATGCGCGATGATGCAGAAATTGCGGATGCGCGATTGATCCATTGGGGACACGATATTGTACCTGCAGGTGGGGTCAGTACCATCCTAGATGTCGAAATGCAAAAGCTTGATTCGAACTTGCCTAGTAAATTTGCCGGAATTAGGTTTCCAGGTTCAAAACTTAATAGAGTTTGTTATACTTGAATTGTCTTTTAACATAGGGGTTGGGCGACCACTATGTCAATTGGAGGGCAATATGAAGAAATTACTATCTATCTCTATTTTGGGATTGGCAGCTTCGTTCTCGTTTGGCCAGTTCTACGATGCAACAAACATCTGGACCGGTCAAATTGGAGTTAAGGAAACTCGTGGAGCGGGAGACGCATTCGACATGGCATATTCGGACATCACGACCTTCTCGGGTTCGGCTGCTTCTCAAGGGCCAGTTGGTGCCGATGGTGCAAACCAGGCTACGAAAATGTTTGGTGACGATCTTACGGTGGCCACCGGCCAAGCCGGTAAGGGCGTAACCAGCATTACATTTAGCACTGCCAACTTCAACTCGGTGGCCGTTTCTGCTGCACCAACGATCACGTTCTACGAAGATAACGGTGGCGTGCCTGGCAACTTCCTTGGTGGCGTTGCATTCAATCCTCTTTCTCTTAGTGCAGGTTCGGTTCAACTTTGGACTTTGGGTGCACCGACTTCTGGCGTATGGTTCACATTGCCAGCAAGCGGAAAGATTTGGGCTGGCCTCTCGTTCAGCAATGCCGGTTCGTCGATCACGAATGCACAGCTAGCAAACCTGGGCGAAGGTATTTTCACTCCTCCCACGGTGGGAAGCAGCGCAGATGTGTTCTTCGTGTCCACCAACAATGGCCAGAACATTGTAAACAGCCCTGCTGGAAGCCTGTTCAACTTCGGCGGTGCTCCTGCAGCTAACTTTGGTTGGCAGTTGCAAACCGTTCCGGAGCCCGCTTCCATGGCCGTTATCGGTCTCGGAATCGCTGGCCTCGCCGCTCGACGACGACGCAAGTAAGCCTCCGGGTTCTTCAACTCAAACAAGCCTGGAGCCTCGCTCCAGGCTTTCTTTTTTAGCCCCAAATCTGCCATAATCGAAGCTTAGTTCTTGGTTTGATTACAAGTGCGCCAACCCACTATGAAGTTTTAGGTGTTGGATCGGCCGCCGACTCCGACACGATTCGTAAGGCGTACCGACGGCTAGCCCAGAAACACCACCCCGACGTGAGCGACTCCCCGGACGCGCACGAAGATATGGCGCGCATCAATGAAGCGTTCGAAATTCTCATCGATGCCGCGCGAAGGGAAGAGTACGACGCCATCCTCGCCGGAGCCGTCCGCGAGACCACCCAGCAGCACTCACCAAAGAATCCCGTCCGCATCAAGCTCATCAAGAGGTTGCAAGGACACAAGACCCCCGTCTACGCCGTATCCTTCGCGCCCGATAGCGGTCGCCTCGTCTCTGTCGGGTTCGATAACGAAGTCATCTGGTGGGGCGCCGAAGGCGAAAAGTCCCGACAAACCAAGCTGGAATCGGGCAACGTCTCCGTCCTCAAAGCGATGCCCGAAGAAAAAGTCATCGCCGCCGGCAGCAGCGATAGCCAAGTCAACGTTTGGTGCCTCAACCAAGACCAAATTTCATCCTGGCGCGGCATGCACGAGGAATGGGTGAGCTGCCTCGCCATCTCCGCCGACGGCCACTCCGTCGCGTCCGGATCCATCCACCACCACCTCCGAGTGTGCGACTCCGCCACTGGCTCCGCCCGATTCTCTCTCCGAACCGAGAACGCCAGCGTCACCGCCGTCACCTTCAGCCCCGATGGCACCTTCCTCGCCTCCGGAACCGCCGATGCCAAAGTCAACATCCGCGAAGCAAAGAGCGGCAAATGGCTGCGAACCATCGACAAAGTCCGCAGCGTCGTCACCGCCATGGCCTTTAGTTCAGACAATCGTTACCTCGCCGTCGCTGGCGTAGACCTCAGCATCCGCGTCTTCGACCTCAACACCGGCCAACTCGTCAAGATGCTATACGGTCACGGACGCCCGATCGAATCCATCGCCTTCCACCCCAATGGCTGGCTCTTCGCCTCCGCCTCGCGCGATGGCACCATCGGACTCTGGAACGCCGCCAAAGGAATCGGAAACGTCCGCCTCGAGGTCTCTCACCGACCCATCTCGTGCGTCGCCTTCTCCGCCGATGGCCAACACCTCGCCGCCAGCGGACAAGACAAAATCGTCCGCCTCTTCGAAGTCACCGCCAAGGCGAGCTAAACAAAAAAGGGAGATGGCAATCGCCATCTCCCTTTGATTCCAGAAGCCCTACTTGCCCAGGAGCTTCTTCACTTCGTCGGTGTCCATGTTGGACTTTTGCACCAGCGTCGCGCCCGTGTCAATTCGAGGCTCGATCGTGCCGCCCTTCAGCTTAGCCACCATCTTCTCGACCGCTTCCTTGCCCATTCGTCGTGGGTTCTGGAGCACCAAGCCCTCGATCTCGCCGTTGGTAACCGCCTCGAGCAGCTCCTTGCTGGAGTCGAACCCAACAAACTTCACCTTGCCCGCCAGCTTCAGGTTCTGCAGAGCCTTCAGCATGCCAAACGTGGTCGACTCGTTCGGGCAGAAGATGCCCTGAATGCTCAGGCCGTCGCCTTGCTTAAACCGAGCCAAAAGGTTCTCGCTCTCGGTCTGGGCCGATTCTCGCGTCGCACCGCCGTGTCGCTCGTCGCTCACCACTTCCAGTCCTGCCGCCTTCGCCGCTTCCAGGAATCCCTTCTCGCGGGCCTCGGTACTGGCCGAACCCTCGGCGTATCGCAGCATGATGACCTTGCCCTTGTTGTTCAGGGCTTTGGCCAGGCACTCGCCGCCTTTCTTGCCGCCAACTTCGTTATCGGTGGCGATAAAGCTCTCCGTCTTCACGTCCTTCAGGCCGCTATCCACGATGATGACCGGAATCCCCTTGTCGATGGCTTCCTTGGTGGGGGTGCGCAAGGCTTCTTCGTCCAGCGGAGCCAGCACCAAGCCGTCCACTTTCTGCGAGGTAAAGTCCTCGACCACCTTGATCTGCGCGTTCTTGTCGTCTTCCTTTTCCGGACCCTTCCAAAGAAGGTCGACGTTGTTCGCCTTGGCTGCCTCGTCGGCGCCTGCCTGCATCGCCTTCCAGAATTCGTGAGTCGAACCCTTCGGGATGAAGCCGATGGTGTACTTCTTGCCGGTGTCGCCCGCAGGCTTACCAGAACCGGTGGTGGATGACGATGCGGCGTTGTTATCCGTCGCGCCGCCAGAACTGCAGCCGATGATGGATAAGGCAAGCACGCCTAGAAGAAGAAAGCTACGTTGCACCCTTTGGTTTTACCAACTCTGAACGGAATGAGCAATACTTTCTGACGAGAACCTTGTGTCTGGTGGACAACACTTTGGCCAGAAACGTCGTCAAACCACATACCCATGGCGACGAGGTCAAGACCAGAACCAGGTAAACGAGGAGGAATCGACGCGATGCGCCGCCGAGAAGTTTTGACCGTTTGGATTCTGCTTTCCGCGCCAATCGCGGGCTTCGTTGCCTACGTGATGCTCGCCTCGGGTGGGTCCAATAACCCACTGCTCATGCTCGCGTCGGCGTTCGCCAGCGCCTGCCTGCTGTTCCTGTCGTGGACCTTTCTTGCCCACCGCCGAGACAATTGGCGCATCAGCGCCCGGTTCATGGCGTTCGTGCTGCTGGTCGAGGGCCTCGCCTTCACTGTCACCCACGGCTCCGTAGGCGTCGGCGCGCTGGTGTTCGGCGTCGGAACCCTCCTCGTCGGAACAATCCTCCTTCTCAGCAGCTCCCACTCGTAGGCGCGTGGTTAATGCTAGATTGGCCAATCCACGAAGTGGCTGGGCGATTTTAGATGCGAAGCCTGGGAATCTGCATCCACCTTTCCAGGACTTCGATCTGAAAATCCGAAAAGCTGCGGCCCCCTTTGGCTCCGGAATAGGCATCGCTCACGATTTCGGTCCGCTCAATACTAATGGACTGATCAGGAAATTTGGTCACACAGCCATACTTCTTCAACAGCTGTTCGTTCTTGATCGCATCTGCGTACGGGATTACGAGTCTGCCAGTCATAGTGCATCCATCCCTGACTAAATAATGCATCTGATTTACTATTCCAAATAACTGGAATGCCAAAGTCCCTGCAACCAGACCCTCACCCCCGATCTGGCGTCTGGTTACGCGACACAGCCACGCTTCTCCGTTGCCAAGATCTAATATGTCGATAAGTTCGAAGTAGTGTGAACCAAGATCGCTGTTGAGCAGCAGAAATTCCATCACGGCAAGAATAACCCCGTGGACTTCGCTCCAAACGGAGTCTCATCGTTTGGTTTCCATTTATTTTTCGGCACCTGGTCGATGGCCTCTCTAAATCTAGTGCTATGAATCAAATTTGCGTCTGTTCCGAAGAATAATTCGAACTGATCATTGTCGCACCACGATTTATCGTAGTGCCGAGAGTGAAACATGTAATTACCCATATCCTGGACTCGCACCTCACCCTGTGATAC
>CAMFIS010000114.1 GCA_945952345.1 uncultured Fimbriimonas sp. | reverse complement strand
CTCCGGTGCCGAAGCGAACGAAAATGCGCTTAAGCTTGCGATTCGGCTAACCGGCCGCCCAAAGTTAGCCGCGTTTCACGGCTCGTTTCATGGCCGCTCGCTGTTGTGTACTGCGGTTTCGGATAACCCCAAGACAAATGTTGAACTCGGAGACTGGGTTGGCGATCGTGTTTCCTTCTTCTCTGCTAACTATGAGGCAATCTTCGAAACGCTTGACGATTCATTTGCCGCTGTCATCCTCGAACCGATTCAGAGCATGGCGGGAATGACGAGTTTTTCTATTGGCTATCTAGAGAAGCTGGTTCACCACTGCAGACACCATGGCATTCTCGTCATCTTCGACGAGGTTCAGACCGGTTTTGGCCGAACGGGCAAATTCTTTATGTCCGGCACGAATGGCGTGACGCCCGACATGATGACGAGTGCGAAGGGGATCGCTAGTGGTTATCCTATCGGACTACTCGCGGTGAATGACCTCCTCGTGGATCGAATCAAAGTCGGCGATTTGGGTTCAACCTATGGCGGCGGACCGGTGGCGATGGCAGCGGTGAAGGCAACAGCTGAGCATCTGGCTTCAGGCCAATTGGTTTCACATGTATTGCAGCTCGACGAAGTGTTTCACTCTCTGGCTACGGTAGATGGCGTCGAAGAGGTCCGGGGAGCTGGATGCTTGATCGGCTTGAAGACTCGGGTTCAAGCAAAGACTCTTCGTGATCGATTGCTCCAGCACCATATCATCACGGGGACCAGCAAAGACCCGCACGTCCTTCGCCTGTTGCCTCCCATCATTCTCGAAGCGGAACACATCGAGCAGTTCCGCAAGGCCCTCACTTTGTGTCTCGCATGAATTCCTTTGTTTCTTTCCTCGATAAATCTCCCGACCTGATTCGACAGATCGTCGAAGATGGATTGGCGATTAAGTCTGGCTCGCGTCATCCTGAGAATCTGACAGGGAAGACTCTGGGCATGCTGTTCTTCAACCCCTCGCTTCGTACTCGCGTCTCGTTCGACCAGGCGATGACTCGCTTCGGGGGCCAGGCTTTGACTCTGTCGGCCAGCGGCGACGTTTGGAACCTAGAGTTTGCCGATGGCGCCGTCATGGATGGCACAACGGTCGAGCATGTGAAGGATGCGGCAAAGGTCTTAAGTCGATATGTGGACGCGTTGGCGATCCGCAGCTTTGGCGACCTCAAAAATCTTTCGGATGACCTTCAGGAAAAAGTTTTGAGGTCGTTTGAGAAGTACGCGGAGATTCCGGTGGTGAGCATGGAATCGGCGTGCGAGCATCCGGCGCAGTGCTTGGCGGACATGATGACGATTCGCGAGCGGCATGGCAAGGAACGGGTGAAGTTTGTTCTCTCCTGGGCTCCCCACATCAAGCCTCTCCCGATGGCGGTTCCACACTCGGCATTGCTGTGTGCGGCGCACCTAGGTTTGGATATTACAGTTGCTCATCCTCCCGGATTTGAGCTGGCGGACTCCTATCTCGACTATTCGCGCTCGGTTGCATCTTCGTTTGGTGGGTCAGTCAAAGTCTCGCATGACCAGGATGAGGCGTTGTCCGATGCGGTCGTGGTGTACGGGAAGAACTGGGCACCATCGTCGGCCTATGGTGATCCTACTCGTCTTGCATCCATGCTGGATGCTCACAAGGATTGGCTGGTGACAGGCGACAAGATTGCCTCGGCTTCAACTTTGCTTCACTGCTTGCCCGTTCGGCGAAATCTCGAGATCGCCGATAGCGCTTTGGACTCGCCGCAGTCCGCCATTTACGACGAGGCGGAGAACCGCCTTTGGGCGCAGGTCGCCCTTCTCGACCACGTCTTTTCAAGTTAGTAGTCTCATGAATACTCCTCACATTCCTTCCGTCGTCGACTTCAGTTCTATCCGCAGTGCGTTCCCGTACATCAAGGCGTTTCGCGGCAAGCGGTTCGTTTTCAAGTTAGGTGGCGAGCTGTGCGAGAGCACTTCGGTTCTGACCCAGATCATGGAACAAATTGCGCTCTTGAGCAAGTTTGGAATCAAGGTTCTCATCGTGCACGGTGGAGGTCGACACGCGACCGAACTGGGTGAGAAGCTTGGCTATCGAAGCGCGTTCGTTTCGGGTCGACGGGTGACGTCCGAAGAGATGATCGAAGTGGCCAAGATGAGCTTTGCCGGCGTCCTCAACTCCGACTTGGTCTCGTGCATGAACACGCTGGGAATATCCGCTTTTGGAATTTCAGGCGTGGACTTCGGCTTGGTGCAGGCGCATCGCCGTCCTCCTGTTCGCATCCACGATGATAGAGTCGGGGAAGAACGGGAAGTCGACTTTGGCTTCGTGGGCGATATCGACTCTGTCGACGCGGCATCGTTGGAGTCTCTGTTGGCGCTGGATTCGGTGCCGATTGTTGCCTCGCTGGTGGCGGATACCGACGGAACGATTTTGAATATCAACGCGGACACCTTGGCGGCGGAGTTGGCGGTGGCGATGGGCGCTTCGAAGCTGATTCAATTGACGGCCGTCGATGGCTTGATGGGCGATGTTTCCGATCCTGGTTCGTTGATCTCAGTGCTGACGATTGTCGAGGCGGAGGCGATGATGACCGATCCGGCCGTGACGGGCGGAATGATTCCAAAGCTGAAGAACGCGGTAGGCGCTCTTAAGGGTGGAGTGTCCCAGGTTCATATTATTAGCGGTTTGAAGCAAGACGCGATTCTGCAAGAGATTTTCACGAACGAAGGCTCAGGCACGATGATTGTCGGAGCGTGAGCTTTTGGGAGTTGTGGGCGTCTCACCCACAGATGAGGTGTGCGTGACGATCACCGCTCCCAGTAGGTTTACCGTCGCTTGCGCGGTTTCTTTACTTGCGGTTTGCGTGGCTTGTCCGCATTCATCTTTTTCACGATGCTACGGATCGACACTGGCGGCGTGTGCTTCGGTTTATTAGCCTCTTCAAGCGCCGCCATCTCGGCGTGGTACTCCTCAGGAGTGCGCTTTCGGAAGACCTCATCGCCGTATCGCCACATCGCTGGCATGTCGTCCATTGGCTTGTAGTGCTCGGGCAGTTCGCCTTTGCGACGGAGTAGGCATACAAATGCACCTGCTCCGAGGCCCTGGTGCGGATAAAGGCGGTATGCAGGGAAGTCGGAAAACTTGGATCGGAACTCGGCCAGGTGCGGAACCTCGACGGCTTCCATCTCTTCGTGAGTCTTCAGGAACCATTCAACCACCTTCTCGTTCT
This sequence comes from uncultured Fimbriimonas sp., assembly GCA_945952345.1. Taxonomy (GTDB): domain Bacteria; phylum Armatimonadota; class Fimbriimonadia; order Fimbriimonadales; family Fimbriimonadaceae; genus Fimbriimonas. The sequence continues at coordinate 9,128 of CAMFIS010000114.1, read as the reverse complement.
CTTTGGGTGTAAACGTACAAGTGGCGTAGAGGATGTGAGCTCCAGTGCGCAGGCAGTGATACGCGTTTCCGAGGATGCGCCGCTGGCGGCCGACGTTCATGTCGATCATGTTTGGCGACCAACAGCCGAGGGCGTCGTCACCTTTTGCGATCAGCGACTGGCCCGAGCAAGGCGCGTCGCAGATGATCAAATCGAAGCACTCTGGGTATCGGCGAGCGTACACGGAAGGGTCGGAAGACCACACCATGCTGCCTTCGCATTTGCAGCGGTTGAGGTTGCCGATGAGGGTCCCGGCGCGCTTGCGGATCGTCTCGTTGCACAGCAATAGCTCAGGGTGGAATGCTCGCCAGGAGAAGATGGCTTTTCCGCCTGGCGAAGCACACAGATCGAGAACGCGCTTGGGCGGAGTTTGAATCGCCAGCATGGCCGATGCCGAAAAGATGGACGAGAAGTCGAGCGTGTAGTACGCACCCTTTTCGTACAAAGGATGCTTGGATGCCTTGAACCGAGAATCCGAGATTCGTTCGACGAACGATGGCTGCCATTTGAGGTGTCTCTCGCGGGGGAAGGCCTTGATCTCGGTCCGATCGTTCATCACGATCATCGCTTGTTCTTTGGCCTCACCAGCCAGCATCGCCTCGATAAACTCCTCGCGCTCGTCCTCGTCCTGAAACAGGTCGTGGGCGGCTTTGAGGAGGAGACGTGAGGCGTCTTTGGTCGGCTTGGCCATGATAACTAAATTCCGAGTACCAGCTCGGCGACTTGAACCGCATTGAGGGCGGCGCCCTTCAGTAATTGGTCGCCGGAGAGCATCAGGCACAGAGCGTTCGGATTACTGAGATCGTGGCGGATCCTTCCCACGAGCACATCGTCTTGACCGCTTGCGGCCAACGGAGTCGGGAATTGGTTCGCTTCACGATCGTCGACCAACTTCACGCCCGGAGCTTTGCTAAGTGCTTCCCGTACAGATTCGATCGAGGGCGCAGGACCATCGAATTCCATCGTTACCGTCTCGGTGTGGGCGCGAAGGATTGGCACTCGAACGCAGGTCACGTTAACCTTGAGGTCGGGCATTCCCAGAATCTTTCGGGTCTCTTCCATCACCTTCATCTCTTCCTCGTTATAACCTTCCGCTCCAATAGCAGTGTTGTGGCTGAAGAGATTGAATGCGTAAGTCTGATTTAGCGACGTCTCGGGTAGAGGCTCGCCGAGAAGCGTGGCTTTGGTTTCGCCCTCAAGTTGGCGCATCATGCCGGCGCCACCGCCGCTTGCGCTCTGGTAGGTGCTCACGATCAGCCTTTCCAGCTTGCCAAGCTTGAGAATTGGATTGATCGCGGTGCAGAGCAGGATTGCCGTGCAATTGCCGACACTAAAAAGCTTATTCTCCGAAGTGTAGGTGTTCGGATTGACCTCGGGGACGATGAGAGGGACATCCGGCTGCATGCGGAATGCGCTGGAGTTGTCGACGACGACGGCTCCGGCGGCGAGAGCGTCAGGCACTAAAGCCTTGGATCGCGAAGCGCCAGCGGAAAAGAATGCGACATCCACTCCTTCAAATGCGCCGACTTTGGCTTCTTCGATGGCGATGTCTTTGCCTTTGTAGCTGAGAGTTTTTCCGACCGACCGCTCGCTTGCAAGAAGTTTCAGCGAGGAAATGGGGAAGTTTCGTTGTTCAAATAATCTTAAGAACTCTCCGCCGACAGCACCGGTCGCCCCAACAATGGCGACGCTATAGGTTTCAGACACTCCTAGTGTTCTACCCTAAATCGTGGTAAAACCTTTTCAGCCTGTTCCAATAGGTCGTTTGATTTGACTTCAGCACGTGCGGGAATTACGAAGAAAGACTTCGTCGTGGACATCCCTTTTGGTCCCACGAAGCAGCTATTTCAGGAAGTCTCATATCCTGGCCCAACCGGGTGCTTCAAGGTTCTCAATTTCGATCAAGACATTCCCGAGACAATGGACGGGATCTGTGATTTTGGCCCCGAGACGTGGGGACTTCTCATCAAGAAGAAGGGAACAACGTTGTTTAAGGCGGACGAACACCAGCACCCAATCGTGGTTCCTCCCGATACGATCATGCTCTGTCGATCTCGGAAGCTGCGCATGCGGGTTCCAAAGGGACAGCACTCGTCCACCATCATTCTTTGGAAAGCTTCATCGCTGCCTCGGTTGACGGGAAGCTTCGATAAGTCGAAGAGGTTCCTGGCCGCTCAAAGTGTGTTTCCCCGTCACTCGCCGATGGTTTCGATGTTGCAAGGGATTGTCTCCGAGCCGTCTCGCAATTTCGAGTTAGTGATGATTGGCGTCTTGTACACCACGATTGGGACGATGATTGCTCACAAAGACGACATCAACTTGTCGCCGATCGACCACCTCTTTCCGGAGTCGATGCAGCCGCTGTTGGAGATGGTCCGTCGCGACCCAGCGCGGTATTGGCCGGTACCCGAAGCAGCCAACATTGTGGGATATTCGGGACATCATTTCTCGCGCGTGTTCAAGCAGCACTCGGACATGAAATTCCAATCTTTTGTCGAGCGGTGTCGAACCTCTTACGCGATCGACATGCTCTTGACGACGAAGCATTCGGTGGATACGATTGCGACCAAGGCCGGATTCGGGGCTCCGCAGGCGTTGCGGGACGCTTTCAAGGAGATCCTTGGGGTGATTCCGAGCGACTTGCGAGGGTTTAACGGGAAGTAGCGCCAGCCACTAGCGAACGATCTGGCGCAACCTTTTGGCGTCGCCAAAAGTACTTACCAGTAAACATGCGATTATTTGCATCCTTGTCGTTCTTGATCGCATCGGGAATTGCCTTCCTCATGAGCTTTGTTCGAATGGGGTCGATGCCAGATCGATTACCCATGCATTGGAATCTGGCGGGGCAGGTAGATCGCTACGGAAGCAAATGGGAAGCGTTGCTGTTCATGCCCTTCTTCATGGTCTTTTTTGCGTTGGTTTTCTTCCTGGTGGCGGTAGTAAGCGGCACGCGGTTGGGCGAGCGAACAGTGAGGGCACTGAACATTATTGCTGGCTCCGTCGCGGTGCTGCTGATTTGTATTCACAACATCGTGCTCAGCGGCTCGCCCATGTCTATTCCGACGTTCTTCCCCTTTATGTTCTCCGGGCTTCTGATTGTGATGGGGTTCGCCATCAAGGGTGTCGAGCCGAATCCTTTCGTTGGCATTCGGGTTCCGTGGACGATGAACAATCGCGAAGTTTGGAGAATGACTCACGACCGGGCCAGTAAGCTCTGGATGTGGTCGGGAATTTGTTCTTTGGCCCTGGCGGTTATGGGTGTTCATTTCGTCGTTCCGGTTCTGTTCTTCACTGTCGCAATCCTTTGGCCAATCTTGGATTCGTACCGGATTTCGAAGACGGTGGTTTAAGCGACGGGACGCGAAGGAAGTGCAGGGCCAGCGCCAAGAAGATGTGTGGTACTGGTACGCAGAATTAGGAACGAGTGTCGCTTACGAGTGAAAATAGTGCCGACTATCGTAATGAGCACATTAATGGGCTCGGTTTATCGTCAATCCCCCGGGTCGTACCTCTCCGGGCCCTTCAACAAGGGGCATTGGGTCGCTCATTTGCCAACCACCGAGAGTCTAATCTTGCCGCCGCTCCTCGGACTTTTGCGATGATGACTCAGCGCATTCGGTCGCTTGGCTCCCTTTGCTCGGACTGGGTTGAGACATTGCCCTCCACATAATGTTTGCTTTTGAAGCAAACATTATGTGGACCCTCTTTCAGGGCTAGGTTGTCGGCAGTCAGAATCTGGTGGCATGAAGAAATTGGTCAATTCTGTAGCTGGAATCAATTCAGAATCAGTTTGTCTCGTGTCTCACTTGCCCGCCGTAGCGAAGCATGAGCGAGGGAGGGTGGCTCGAACACAGGTACCCTATAGGCATCCATGCCCATTCAAGAAAATGACGTTCTCGACGCTTTGCGAGTCGTCATGGACCCCGATCTGCATCGAGACATCGTCACTCTCGGCTTTGTCAAGAATGTGAAGATCGACCTCCCTCGCGTTGCTTTCCAGATCGACCTCACCACGCCCGCATGTCCGGTCAAGGATTTGCTGAAATCACAGGCAGAAGACGCGGTGCTGGCTCTCGAAGGAGTCGAAGTGGTCGACGTCGAGATGACCGCAACGGTGCGACAACGGGCAACGGTTCCGGAAGACCTGATTACCGGCGTCAAGCACGTGATTGCGGTGGCGAGTGGAAAGGGCGGGGTTGGAAAATCCACGGTCACTGTGAATTTAGCGCTGGCCGTGGCCGAAACTGGAGCGAAGGTGGGCATCCTCGATGCGGACGTGTATGGCCCATCGATTCCTCTCATGCTCGGCGCGCAGAACGATAAGCCCTTTACCGAAGCGCAGAAGATCATCCCTGTCCTCAAGTACGGAGTGCAAACGATGTCCCTTGGGTACCTCCTCGAGGAGGACAGTGCCGTGCTTTGGCGAGGTCCGATGGTGGGCGCGACCGTAAAGCAGCTACTCGCGGACGTGGATTGGGGCGACTTGGACTACCTTCTCGTCGATCTGCCACCTGGAACCGGCGATGCACCCATGTCGTTGGCGCAACTGGTCCCGCTCACTGGCGTTGTGGTTGTATCGACGCCACACAACGTTGCCGCGAACATCGCGGGCAAGGCAGTACAACTTTTCCGACGACTTAACTCTCCAATCCTGGGCGTGATCGAGAACATGGGGCCTTACGTCGAAAATGGCGAAACGAAGCACATGTTTCATGGTATGACCGGCCAAGAGTTGGCCCAGCATCTTGCTGTTCCTTACCTTGGTTCCATCCCGTTTGATCCACGCGTTTCGCAGTCGGGAGACGATGGGGTTCCGTCCGTTGTCGGGCATCCGAACACTGATCAAGCAAGAGCCTTCAGGGCTATCGCAGGGTCCGTCGCTCAGCAAGCTTCGATTAGGGCGATGACGACCGCCGTATAAGAATCTCGTTTAAGCCAAGCCGGTGGTATGGGACTTGCAAGGTCCTTTACCAATGCTACAACTCAAGGATGGGTTCAAGCTAAGGACAGCAAGCAAACGCGCCTACGCGTTCGGCATACTCGCGAATGATTGGCTGGGTGAAAGCGATACCTATCAAGTCGAAGTCCTTTACGGCAAATCGGCGTTTCTTGGACTTGAAGCCACCTGGCAAGAGCTGGCAAGCCTAGATCCTTTCGCATCTCCCTTCACTCACTGGGAGTGGGTTAAAGCTTGGATCGACACCTACGGGTCTCGGCGAGAATTCTTGACCCTCGTGGTGCTTCGTCAGGATCGGCCGGTGGCGATTGTGCCGTTCACATGGAAGCGGCATACGACACTCCTCGAAATGCGCAAGCTATGGATGCTAGCGTTTGATCCATGCATCTCAACGAATGGTTTGACGGAAGAACCGGTTTATGTGATGTCTGGCGACGACCGAAGTCGCGAAGCGATTTGGAAACATGCGCATGAAGTCTTGTCGAACCTTGTTGAAGAGGGACCGTGGGATGCCATCGCCTACCGAAAGTTTGGCCTCGGCATCGAAGATTGCTCGGTCGTTGAGGTGAAAGTTGGTCAGGTGCACATCGAGAAGTATTGGCGCGGAAGCGAATACGTAGACCTACCGGCAACTTGGGATGCTTATCAAAAGTCGCTTTCCAAATCCATGCGCGAAAATTTGCCGTATTACCGCAAGCGCCTCGATAAGGATGGAATTCACGTCGAATTTGAATCGGTGAAACCAGAACAGTCCGATTCGGCGGTCGAGGATCTCGTTCGCCTGCACAAGCTCCGGACCTATGCCGATTCGACAATGCTGCACGTGGACTACTTTGGCGACGAACGCCAGGTGCATTTGCTCAAATCTGGCATGAAGGAGATGTTAGGAACCGGAAAAGCGAAAGTCGTTTTGATGCGAGCAAATGGCGTGGTAGTTGCCGCACAGGTGTTCCTCATGAAAGATCGCACAATGGTGTCTCACTATAGTGGTTTCGATCCCGCTTGGTCAAAGTACAGTCCTCTGTTTGTCTTGCAGAGTCAAGTGTTTCGGGACGCCATCGAGGATGGATATGACACCTTGAACCTGTTGCGCGGAAACGCGACTTGGCAGAAGCGGTGGGGAGCTTCAGCTCGGAATCAGATCATCGACGTTACGATTAGTCGTCGCTCGCTAGTACCACGGATGCGCCAAAGCCTTTGCCAGCGTGAATCCATGTTTGTGGACCGACTGTCGAATGTTCGCGCAGTCAGGCGGGCACGTGCGTCATTCCGAACATGGCAGCTGACGAGGGAGTCGGCCTAGATTTGGTCACAGGTCATTCAGCCACTTCACCAGCGGTGTATCGCGATTCTGGTGCAGAAATACGGAAGGGAATTCCTCTTTATTGATCCAGCGAAGGACCTGAAATTTTTGGCCATCCAAGGTCGGCTCTTCACCTGGCTTATGCTCCCACCATATCGCTTCCTCGACCGAGAAGACCGGAAGGTTGCGGGGGTTCAGAATTGGTTGTGACGAGCAGATAATGATTCCTTGCGAATCGGCGATCGCGGCTTCCTTCGATTCACGCGTGTAGACGGCGTGCCGTACTCGATTTGCCCGAAGGAACAAGCGGGTGACGCGGCACATGGAATCGCAGAGTTCGCGATTCTCGTCCCAGGCATGGACTTCGAGCTCGCGTTCACCATAAAAATTGGCTAGGCAGGCCGCCACATAGGGGGCCGACATGAAATCGCCGAATCCAATTACCGCAACTCTCTCAAACACCCGTGCGTTTTCTTTCCTGTATCTACGATAATGTTAGCTGATGGATGAGTTCGATTTCGGGACTGATGGCGCCGATCTCAGTACTTCCGTCATGAACTTTTCGTTCGGTGCGGGCGGAAAGATCACGTCGCTCTGGGCCTCCGAAGGCATGGGAAGCTTTGGCGCGGATCAGCAATTTGTATGCGGACCGATTCAGATCGGAGATGAAACATCCGACGAATACCTGCCCGGAACTATTCTGCTGGGCACACGATCCGATCTTGACGAGCCCTGGATTGTGAGTCGCAACTCCGGTGGGGACATTCGAACAATCGAAAACGGCATCGAAATCGACTACGAGTTTTCCCTGCAGTCAGATCTCGATGTAAAAGGGAAGTTCTTCGAGAATCCTGAAATGCCAGGCGTCGTCGTATGGGAAATCGCGATCACGAACAAGAGCCGACAAAGTGTCGAGATCGGCGAACTGGGCTTTCCCTTCGCGCTACAAACTTCCCTTGAAGGTTTCCCCGTATCCGACGAAGGGATGAACTCGCTTCTGACCGAACGGCTGGTGGTGCAAAAGTATATCGGCGGGTCAGGCAGTTACCTTTCGGCGAGGAAAGTTTGCGGGGATCCCCCCGGGTTGCTGATTTTCCCTGGAACCGACACGTCGTTTGAGTTCTGTCACAGCTCACCCCTGTCCTTACGAATTGCGCCAGGTTGGCCCGGCATCCCGATTTTCTACATTCACTCCCAGGCAACCATCGAGCGAGAAGCTTGGGAAGAGTGGTTCTACGGCCATTCGACGCTGGTGATGGAGCCTAAGGAGCGAAAAGTCTTCCGGATTTGTTTTGCCCCAATCTTGGCTCGGCACGGATTCGATGTACCTCTCGCCCTGGCTGAATATGGAGTTCCTGCCTTTCGTCCGTCTCCGGGGGCGGTGGTTCCCATGGATGTACCGATGACGGTCGAAATTCTCGGCACTAGGCCCGCTCAGATTGCGTTCGACTTTGAGGTCGAGGATAACGAAAGCGAATCGGACGAGTACGGTGCGACCACTACGTTTCGCTCGAAACAGACGGGGCAGAACCGGCTCCACGTCGAAGGGATGAATGGTCGCGAGGCATTCGCGCACTTCTTCGTGACAAAGCCAATCTCGGAGATGGCGGAGTCTCGTGCGGCGTGGATCTGCAAACATCAGGTCGCGAAAAAAGGCCCGATCCACCATGCGATCGTTCCCGTGGACCTTACCGAAGGCATCGCGCTAACGGATACTTTTGACTCCTCGTGGACGATTATTGGCAGCCTAGCCGATGCCACTTTTCTCGCCGAAAAACTTCGGATCTACTTTGAACCCGACCAGACCAAGGCTCTGGATAACTACATCGAGAAGTTTCTGCTCCTGAAGTTCCATAAGCCCGGGCAGGGCACGTTTGGTGCGATCACTCCGCAATGGGAAGGTTCGATCTCGGTCGATGCCAGTCGTGCCCAACTTTATGTCTTTGCCGCGAGGTTATACCTCTCTTGCGCCGATTTGGCTGCGACCGCAAAGATGTCTCGGACGCCAGAGCAGTACCGCGAGTTGGCGCACGAGTTAGTGCGAGGCATGCTGCGATTTGCCGATCGAGAAGGCTACATGGCGCAGGCCTTGTATGGAGCGACCGAATTGATGCAATTTCCCGAGTGGCGCTCGATGCGGGAGAAATTCCTCGATCGGTTCCGGCTTCCATTTTGGAGCGGACGAAACTACTCCTACGCAACCGTTTCTGAGGTTGCCGCTATCGCGGAGGAGACGGGTTCTATGGGCGGCGCCGGGTCGGTCGAACAGCTTAGCTTGACCAACAAGTCGTTTGCGCCTAATTGGTGGTCATATGGATCGGAACCTCGGCCATGCACCGACTTCGATGGGCATCCTTTCTTGCCTGACTACGGCGAGGTCTATCCCTCTTACACATCGGTGGCTACTTCACTGGCGATGACCACTTGGCTGAATCGGGACTACATGAGGCTAGATGAGGCTGGCATTCGCTTGGCTAATGCGGGGATGTTGGCGCCATGGTGTTTGGTTCGGATGGACGGCGCGCTCTCGATGGGGGTCTGTCCCGATCTAGGTTCATCTCAGCGATCGATCGTGAAGTACACCGGCGACGCGGGGTTCGCCCTCGCAGACTATCTTCGATATGCGACCGGATATCTGCTTTCAAGCTTCGAGAGAGGCTTTGTGGGTGTGGGGCTGCATGTGGAAACGTATGACCGTGGCGGCGAGATGGTGGTCCGGCTCGAGCCATGGGACGGCGTTGGCCGGCGAATCGTGGTGCGAAATCTGAATTTGATCGTATCGGTTGAGGGAGTCAAAATCGACGTGCTCGAGTTCGACGTGAATCTGAA
>CAMFIS010000113.1 GCA_945952345.1 uncultured Fimbriimonas sp. | reverse complement strand
CAACGTATCTCCGTCGCCGTGGATGATGAGCGTCGGAGGGAACTTGGCGTTCACTAGCGAGATCGGCGAGAGCTTCTGCGCCGCAGATGAGACATCATTCTTGGCCGCCTTGGGATCGAGGCCGAGGGCGGGAACGAACATCGCGAGTTGGGGAATATCGGTGAAAAGAACGCCCGGCTTGCCCCAATTGATCAAGTCAGTTGGAGGAGCAATCGCCGCCACCGCATTCACGGGCGAATCCGCCGAGCCTGCAATCATCAAGGACAAGTGTCCGCCCGAGCTGATGCCCGTGACTCCCACCCGATTGGTGTCGATTCCGTATTCCTCGGAATGGGAATGTACGAAACGGACTGCAGTTCGAACCTGATCGACGATCTCGTTGACCTTGTATCGAGGCTGCGCGCCATGCACGACTTCGATTACGGTAAATCCTTCGTCGGCAAACGCTTTCTCAATGGCCGCGCCAAAGGTGTCGATCATCGCATGGTCCGAAATCCAGCCGCCGCTTACCATAAAGATCACCGCCGCCTTGTTGGATTTCGCGGGTTTGAACACGTCCATCGTGAACGCCGCGCCGCCCGACTTCATATAAACCACATCCTTGATGCGGCTCTGGGCAAAGGCTGCCGAGGAAGCGAGCAAAGCGAACGAGAGACCGGCTATTTTGAATTTAGACATCATTTCCTCAAGGTTAGCCCGGTCGGTAAGTCTTGACCACCACGCCGGTGTCAAATTGCAGAACATCTTCCAGTTTCAATTGTATCGGCTTCTCGAGTCCGCCAAAGATCGAAAGGCCGTGACCCAGGGCATCGGGATGAACAACCAGGTGAAACACATCGACCAGATTTGCGGCAATCAAGCTCGTCGCGAAGCCCGCGCCGCCGTGCGCCAAGATTGGCTTCCCACCTTCAGCTTTCAGCCGCTGAACGTCGGCCACCAAGTCCGAGCCGAGCACGATCGGGTTCAGCCAACTCTCCACCGCTGCTTCGTTGGCAGGCGTCTTCTCGACTTGCGGCGGAGTTACCTTGCCGCTTCGAGAGAAGACCGCCTTGGGAATCTCATTCATTTGTTTCGCCATTGGGATGGGCGAGTTGGGCCAAAAGCCTGCCATCTCTGTGTACGACTTGCGGCCCAAAGCGTGCACTCCCGCGCTGCCCAGCAGCTCAGAGGTCCACTCACGACCGGCATCGCTCATCGAACGAAACAGCCAATCGATCTCGCCGTTGGGTCCGCCGACGAAACCATCGATGGACATAGACATTTTGAGGATCAATTCTCTACTCATATCTACTCACTGTCGTACCGCAAAACGAAGATTCGACAAAATTCGTCGCACATTTTCAAAAGGACTCTGGCCGATTCAAAAAAGATGGAACTTTGTGTCGAAATTAGAGCCGATCATTCGACCGGATATTAGAAACTGGTCCATTGCCATCTAAGATCGCATCCAGGAACGTAGGAAAATTCATCATGCCAAACGAAATCGACACTATCCCACATCCACCCATCGTCTCGGAGACGCAGTGGCACGAGGAGCGAATGAATTTGCTTGCTCGCGAAAAGGAACTGACTCGCCTCAAGGACCGTGTTAATGCCGAACGCCGTCGGTTACCCATGACCAAAGTCGAAAAGAACTACACTTTCGAGGGTTCCGAAGGCGAAGTGAGCCTACTCGACCTTTTCCAGGGCAAGCGCCAACTAATTGTCCACCACTTCATGTTTGGTCCGGATTGGGAAAAAGGCTGCCCTGGCTGCACGGGTCACGTCGATGCGATTGGCAAGCTCGACTCCCTCGCGGACCTCGATACTCGCTACGTCATCGTTTCGCGGGCGCCGCTCGAGAAGCTCGAAGCTTACAAGAAGCTAAAAGGTTGGGATTGGCCTTGGTACTCCTCCGGTAATAGCGATTTCAACTTCGACTACGACGTTTCGTTCCTGGCTGGCGACAAAGATGCAGAGTACAACTATGCGCCTCGCGGTCGGGAAGACGATGGCGAAGGTCCTGGCATGAGCGTCTTCTTCCGCCTCGGCGACGACGTCTACCACACGTACTCGGTATATGCCCGTGGACTGGAGTCGATCACCGACTCATACGACTTTCTCGATCTCACCCCCTACGGCCGCCAGCAGGACTTCGAAGATTCTCCTGCCGGTTTCCCCCAGCACCCCACCTACGGATAATCCATCATGAAAGCAAAAAACACTATCTGCCTTTGGTACGAAAATGACGCTCTCGCCGCCGCCGAGTTCTACGCAAAGACCTTTGCCAACAGCGAAGTGACGGGCGTTTTCGAAGCTCCGAGCGACTTCCCCGGTGGAAAGAAAGGCGACGTTCTCACCGTCGAGTTCACCGTGTATGGAATTCCGTGCATGGGCCTTAACGGTGGCACTTACTTCAAACAGTCCGAAGCGTTCTCGTTTCAAATCGCCACCGATGATCAGGAAGAGACGGATCGACTTTGGAACACGATCATCGAGAATGGCGGCCAACCCAGCGAGTGTGGCTGGTGCAAAGACAAGTGGGGCGTATCTTGGCAGATCACTCCGCGAGCACTTACCGACGCAATGGCCCAAGGTGGCGATGTTGCCAAGCGTGCCTTCGAGGCGATGATGACAATGCAGAAGATCGACGTCGCCAAGATTGAAGCGGCGGTTAAGGGCGGGTAGGCGAACCACTCGCTCCTTTCGAGGCTTTCCTTTCATTACGCTAGAGACAGGGGTGGCATGGATAGAGGTAAAGGAGTCTTCGCTCACAAGGGAGACACGTCACCTCTATCCATGGTGGATTCACCGGCAGAGACCACGCATCGATGGACTAGAACTCCGTTGAACGCGAAGACTCCGTTACATCGATACGTGCCACCCGATCGTCATTTCCTCCAATCTGAGCGATCCATGATCGTGAGTGCTCAAGTTTGAGTAGCCGCTCGCAATAACCCACTGTTATAATCGTCGGGTGAGTGGGTATTTCGCTGGGTTTTCGGTTTTGATCGTCGGACTGGCGATGGCGGGATTAGGTACATGGATGGCATCTCGCAACCAGGATGGTGATGGTGGAAAGATCATCTGGTCGATCATGCAATTGATGTCCGTTCTCGTCGCCTTGATGGGCGGATTTTTTCTCTACCTTGCCTTCAATACCAAGACGCCGCCACCCGTCGTAGAGTCTTCCGGACCGTCTGCACCCGCCAACCCGAAGACTCAGACTCCGACTGCAAGTCAACCTGCAAGTCCGACAGGGCCTGTAAACAAGCCAAAAGTGGGAACACTTTGGGTAACGATCGTCGATGCGGCGGGAAATCCCGTCGATGGTGCGCGCGTTACCGTAACATTTTTTGGCAAATCACCCGAATCCAAAGACTCCTCTTCCGTAGGAGTGGCGCCATTCGGTGGCGAGCCCGTCGGTTCGGGATTCCAGCTCGTCGTCGAGAGCCAATTGGGCACAGGTCGCGCAGCGGGCACATTGACGATGGTCGATCAACCGCTGACGATCAAGCTTCCACGAGTTCCCGCTCCGGTAGCTGCGCAACCGAGTGCTGAGCCGCCACAAACTTCGCCCAATCCTCCATCTGATCAGTCTGGCAACACCCCTCCTGCAAATGTTGGGACACCTCCAGCAGACGGCAATAACTAAAGGATCGCAAGCTGTCAAACCTTAGCGACTAAAATTTCTTCGGCAGTCGGTCCAGCGTCACCATCAGCGGATCGTTCGCGACCTGCTTCACCCATTCGGCCGGATTATCCTTGCCGGGCGCCCACCAAGGCAAAGCGTACAGCCAAGTCGGACCCTTTGCCATTGCCGCTGGACTCGGAACTGCGTCGCATTCGCACAGCGCCAGCATCTTCCCTGGTGCCACCTGCTTCATCACGTCGTAATAGTTTTGGTAGGCGTCGGCATGGTAGTCCTGCCCAGCTTGATTGCTGTAAACATCCACGCCGGCGATGTCGACATATGAGGAGCCAGTGTAGAACCGCTTGCGGAACTCCACCGGATCCTTCTGGACTCCCGCGCTGTACACCCAAATCATGTTGTGGAAGCCTCGCTTCTTCACGAAGTAGTCGTAGATCAACCGGAAGAGTGCGGCGGTGTTTTCGGGCTTCTGCCGATCCGTCCACCAGAACCAGCCGCCGTCGATTTCATGGAGTGGACGAAAAAGGATTGGGACATGCCCATCGGCGAGCGGCTGCATCGCGTCGGCGGTCTTGCGCAGGTCCTCCATCGCGGCTTTGTTCTCTTCGGTTCCGGGCGTCACCAACTTCCCGACGTCCACTTTTGGCGCGTTCTTTGGCTGGCCCACCCACGCCGAGCCATCGGGAATCAGGGGATTGCCCCAGTGATATTGCATTGTCACCAAGCCATGCTTGTCGCGATACCAGCGACCAGCATCCTTGACATAACTCGCAACAACGCCCCGATATGATTCACCCCAATGCGGCGGGTTCCAGCCATAGACGTCGATGCACAGCATGGCGGGATATTTCCCCGACGCTTTGAACATCGCTTCGGCATTGGGCCAATCGCCAATGCCAAGTCCCGTGTTCGTGCTTTGACCATAAATCACCTTCTTCCCGTAGATCGAATGCAGATAGGACAACACGGCCCGTGCTTCAGGTTGGAGCTTGGGATCGACGGGCTGGGCAGACACCTGGCCGAGGAGCGATGCGCCAAGGAGTGCGACGAACATATCGGGAATTTACCCCGTGTAAATCTGCTGATCGTCCCAACAAGTCTGAAGGTAGTCGATCTGCCCCAGGTGAAGCGTTGCATGCCATCCCGCCAACCGCATCAGGAATCCCATGGACATCGACCAACCTTGGCCCGAGTCGATCTCGATCTTCGTGTCCTCCGGTGAAAGGGTATCGAGAGCGTCGAGCACCTTTTGCGTGTTCTCCCTAAACACACGCTCCATTTCTTCTTTGGTCGTAATCGCTCGCTCGGCTGCTTGAGTGCGTTCCACGAAGGCCGGCACATCTTCAGGAGCCGGGACCTTTCGGTCAAGGATCATTTGGGCGAAGTTCGCATTTGTGACGGCGACGTGGGCAGCCACTCGAAGGGGAGATTTCGAGGTCGGGGTCGGCGACCAATTCAGCTTGTCGTCCGGCACATAGGAGAAGTTTCGTAGGAACATGTCCATGCCCTGCACAGCGGTCAACTTGGCTAATTCGATTGCTTGATCCATGGTTCACATTTTTGTCGATTGGCTCGCTCGATTTTCGACAGAGAATTCGAGAAATTTACCTCTTTAGTATCGAGGCGAAGACATGGGTCCCTCACCAATGAAGGCGGCTACTCTCTGCCCGGGATCAACACGGCGGCCGGAATTGGTGAGGGTACTGCGCGAACTTCGCCAATCGCGTAAGGACTCACGATCTGCTTTTCAGATCGAAGTCGACTTCATTGGTGAGGTAGCGCTTTTTCGGAAGTTGAGGATGTCTCGGGAATCAAAGGAGCCTGCGACGACTTTCCCGAGACTGGATATTAGTCTCGCCAAATACGGCTAGCCTTGCCTTCTTCATAATCAGAACCACCCCTAGCCGCTCTATTGGCGAGACATCCTATCTCTAGAGCGCCTTCTTGTACAACGCTAGGAGTCGTTCCCACGCCTTCTCGGCTTTCGGCTCGTTATACACGGAAGAGTCCGGCGGGCACCAGCCATGAGCCGCGCCCTCGTACACCTCGATCTCGGCCGATACGCCCGCCTTCTCAAACGTTTCCTTCAACGTCGTCTTATCGGCAGGAGATCGAGCGTCGTCGTTCGCGGCGATCGCGACCAAGAACTGGGCCTTGGTCTTCGCGGCTTGCAAGTGCGGACTGTTCGGTTGAGTCGTCACCAATCCGCCACCGTGGAAGGTCGCCACCGCCCCAACTCGGTCGGAGGCAGCCGCAGTTCGAAACGCGAATGGCCCGCCCATGCAGTATCCCTGCGTCCCAATCTTCTTGTTCTTATCGACACTCGGCTGAGCGTCGAGCCAAGCGACGAAGGCTTTGGCGTCCGACATTTCTGTCACGTCGGTGAAACCAGCCGTCAGGGGTCGAAGTTCGGAAATCGGAGTGGCCGAGCCCTTCGAAGCGGTTGGCGCCTTTTGCTTGCGATAGAAAGGATTCACAACCAAAACCGCATAGCCGGACTCCGCCAATCGCTTGCCCATCTCCTTGAAAGCTGGGCGAAGGCCAAAAATGTCGGGCCACATGATAACAGCTGGCGCCTTACCGCTTACAGGATGCACGAAGTATGCATCGCACGACCCATCTGGAGTGGTGATCGTGACTTCGGATTCCGTCACCTCGGCCGCGTTGGCAACGGCGGGCAAAACCATGGCCATGCCAGCGCTGAGTAGGACTCCAAATTGACGCCGCGTAATATGGCCTGCCTTCTCAAACTCCTGACGATCCTTTTCAAATGTATCCTGGTTGCACATAATTCACACTTTATCCCACTTGCCCTGCGGGATACAAAACCTAATCGAGATTGTTTTTGCACCAGGCAAATGGTCCCCGCGGAAATTGTGAGTTGATCTCGAGAAGTTCGAACTCATGCTAACGACAAAAGGAATACGTAGTGGCAACAACGGAGGCCAGCCTGGGAAATTTTATGACGGGATGTTAGTTTCGTAATAGTTGCCTCGTTTGGCAGTTAGTCAAATGAGTTCAGTAACCATCGCATCTTGGCGGCGCAAACTCACGAAAGTTCTCGTGCCACTTTATCTCACCCTCATTTTCGGCGTCCCCGCGGCCGTGGTGTCAAGTCTCTGGATGCTCTCGGGTGCTCCAGTTTGGAAGGCGACAACGGCCGTGTTTGCGCCCCTAGCCTACGCCTTTGTTTTTTGCCTGGTTGCCGGGCTCCTTTGCATTCCTCACCGGAAAGGAATCATTCCCGGCAAGTTTCCGCGCGATGTGGGACATCCCGTGTACTTTGACCGACGAATGTACGGTCTGTGCTGGACGAGCCTGTTCTACTTCAAACCCGTCTATTACCTCGCGCTCACGATTCCGACCCTCAAAACGATGACCTTCCGGCTGTTCGGCTATCGCGGAAGCATGGATTTCACCACCTATCCCGACACCTGGATCCGAGACCTTCCGCTCCTCGACCTTGGGGAAGGTGCGTACATTGCCAATCGCGCGACGCTTGGAACCAACCTCGCCCTACCCACCGGAGAAATCATGGTTGCTCCGATTTCAATCGGAAAGAATGGACTAGTTGGGCACTTGGTGGCTATCGCATGCGGGACCTCCTTGGGTGAGGGGAGCGAAATCGGAGCGTGTGCTGCAGTGGGGTACCGGACCACGATTGGAAGCAATACCCAAGTTTCGGCGAAGTGTGCGGTTGAGCATGGTGTGGTCATTGGCGATGACTGCACGATCGGCACCAGCTCGTACATTGGATCTGCAAGCCGCGTTGCCAAGGGTGTGAATGTGCTTCCAGGATCGACGATTCCTCCGCGGTCGAAGATTACTAAATCACCCTCGTCCATTGGCATGAGGCTCCCAGACCTCGAACGAATTCCCGATTTGGTCTAGGTCGGCATGATAGAATCCAGCCGTGGAACCTCAACGGCTACCGAGAGTTGTTGGCATTGCGATTGGTGTCGTTGCGTTGCTCGTCCTTGCCTTTTTGGCGTTTCAGTGGCTGCAACGAGCGATTGGGACATTGAACCATTCGTAGAAATAATTACCATATGCTCTTGAAAGTATATACGTCAGTGTGTATATTATAGGCATGCCATCTGCTTTCGAGGTGCTCGTTGAACCCAATCGCCGGGCAATATTGAGCCTGCTTGCGACGTCCGAACAATCTGTCGGGGATATTGAACGGCAGTTGAAAATGGCGCAGCCTACGGTTTCGAAACATCTCCGAGTCCTTCGGGACGCCGGATTTGTCCAAGCCAGGGTCGATGCTCAGCGGCGTCTGTACCAGATACGCCCTGAGCCTCTGCGGGAGATTGATGAGTGGTTGGTTCCCTTCCGCAAACTCTGGACCGCACATATCGACGCCCTCGAAAGACACCTGGATCGAATCCACCCGGCCCCTCAAGGAGATCAAGAATGAATATCGAAGACTATAATCCCGGCCCTGCCGATCTCGCTCACGTCGAGAAAGATGGTGACAATTGGACTCTGGTCCTGACGAAAGAATTGCGACATTCGCCGGACAAAGTGTGGAATGCGATCACCGATCCAGAGCATTTGAAAGATTGGGCTCCTTTCGACGCGAGCGACAATTTGGGTTCATTAGGTGCAAAGGTTACGCTCACGACGGTCGGAGCTCCGGCAGAGTACGCTTCAGAAACGACGGTGACTCGGGCCGACGCACCGCACTTCCTGGAGTACACCTGGAACAATTTCAACATGCGATGGCAGTTGGAGGCGACACCAGAAGGAACCCGACTGCACCTTTGGACGAACATCGATCGACGCTTTATTGCGATGGGCGCTGCTGGTTGGCACGTGTGCTTCGGAGTATTGGAAGCAATGCTCGATGGTGATCCCATCGGACGCACGACCGGACCAGATGCTATGAAGTTTGCAGGTTGGCAGCGGCTTCACAAAGAATATGCGGCAAAATTCGGCGTTGGAGAAGGATAGAGGAGAGATGAAGACTTTCGAGAATGTTCAATTCAGCGCCAAGATTCACCAGCCCGGCGGGCCGGACAAAGGCGCATCGTGGTCGTTTCTTCGCGTACCGAACGAAGCTAGTCAGCAATTCCCAACCCGGAGCCAAATTGCGGTGGAAGGTAGTTTCAATGGCTTCCCTTTCCTCTCAGTCCTGGACCCGGACGGCGAAGGCGGCCACTGGCTCAAGATCAACCAAGAACTATTGAAGGCAACCAAGAGTTCCGTCGGCGATGTTGTCGAGTTGAACTTTGGTCCTGCTTCGACCGAACCCGAGCCAGAGATTCCGGATGATTTCCAACGAGCCTTGGATGCCGCTCCGCCCAAAGCCATCGCCACCTGGCACGCAACCACGCCGGTTGCGAGGCGCGACTGGGTGAAGTGGATCACTTCGGGGAAGAAAGAAGAAACGCGAGTGAAGCGCATCGAGGTCGCGTGCTCCAAGCTTTCGAACGGGAACAAACGTCCCTGCTGCTTCGACCGATCTGGCATGTACGATAAGAGCATGAGCTGCCCCATCGCTGAAGACGAATAGGTTTATGCTTGTGACTTCTGATAGGCGAGGGCGGCAACCGCAAGATCGCCGATGCCCAGTCCGCGAAACACGAAGGCAGTTCGCTGGTCGGGTGAGGTTCTGCCTTCAGTTTCCCCTTCGACTAGGGTCGTCAGATCCCCATTGATTTGATTGAGATCGAACATTGGATTGACCATCGTTCGTTCCTGTGCAAGATCGTCAATCACAATTTGATCGAACGCTTGCAGGGACGAAGGAATCCATGGGATCGCCTGGTCCGCGATAGCTGCGAATGCACCAGGCTTCAACCAGTTTGCATCGAGAAAAGGCTCCGGCTTTGGAGTCATCGATATTGACGTGACCACAATGTCGGCCATTGAAATTGCCGATTGGGCAGATTCACATTGAATCGATTCCAATCCCATCTCGAGAGCAAGTTGGCAAAGCGAGTCTCGGCTTTTATGACCTCGTCCGAAAGCCCGGACTTCTTGGATCGGAAAGAGATCGGCCATGGCACGGAGGTGGCTACGGGCC
Source organism: uncultured Fimbriimonas sp. (assembly GCA_945952345.1). Classification (GTDB taxonomy): domain Bacteria; phylum Armatimonadota; class Fimbriimonadia; order Fimbriimonadales; family Fimbriimonadaceae; genus Fimbriimonas. Next base: position 2,753 of record CAMFIS010000113.1, on the reverse strand, counting down.
TGGACTCCGCAACCCACGAAAGCGATCGACGAAGAATCGGGACGGGCGAGCCGAGTGGCGGCCACTGCGCTCAATCCCGCAGTCCGAATTCCGGTGATCCAATTGCCGTCGATCACCGCGCGCGGGAGTCCGGTTCTGCTATCCATGAGTGTGACCACCGATTGAATCGACTCGAGTCCTTGCTCTGCGTTGTGTGGCGACAAGAACAGCGACTTAACGGCCATGAACCGCGGATCATCGGCGCACGTCAACGTCGCCATCATGAATCGGTCGCCTGGAGGCATGAGGACAGCCTTGGGTGCATTCCAAACCTTCCCATGCTTTTGCCCCAATAACAGTTTCTCGATCGAGGCAATTACCTCTAACGTAGTAATTCCAAGCGAATTCAGAATGTCGCTCGACAAAAAATTTAGATCGCACGTCGGTTCCATTCGAATGAAGCAATTATGGTCACTTTCTGGTGCGAAAGGATTAGCATTGCTCGCTCTTAAGCACAGTAAAATGGGCCCATGAGCACAGAAATGGCCATGAAAACCGCTGTCAACTGGTATGAGGTTTACAGCAAAGATGTCGCAGCAACGGTGAAGTTTTACGAAATTGTGTTTGGCTGGACAAGTGCGCCGATGCCAATGGGCGAAATGACGTACTTCACCTTTAACGCCGGCCCGACCATGTTTGGTGGGGTAATGGATCTTTCACATCCCGCGATGGCCGACGTTCCTCCGCATTGGGGAATCTATTTCCACACTCCCAATTGCGACGTAACCATCACCAAGGTCGAAGAGCTTGGCGGCAAAAAGGTTTACGGCCCGATGCAGGTACCGGGAATCGGCACGATGGCCGGTTTCAACGACTGCTGCGGCGCGCACTTCAATGTTCATCAGCCCGAAGCCGAGCGACCCGATCTATCCATGAGCGGAGTTAACTGGGTGGAGCACATGGGCCCGAACCGCGCCAACGCGGTGAGCTTCTATACTTCCCTCTTTGGTTGGGGTTCGACCGATATGGAGATGGGCGAACCGGTAGGAACTTACTCGATGTTCATGCTGGACAATTATCCGATTGCCGGATGCATGCAAGTATCGGGCGACATGGTTCCACCCAACTGGACGGTGTACCTTCACTCGGACAGTCTCGAAACAACGCTAGAGAAGGTGACGGCGAATGGTGGAAGCATCATGCAGGGTGCAATGGACATCGGCCAGTTTGGCCGAATTGCTATCGCGGCTGATTCCACCGGCGCGGTATTCGGAATCCATCAGCCACCTGCAATGTGACTTCTTACGTCTCACGCTGCAAGGCGAATACAGCGTGAGACGAAACCTTTGACGATGATATTTGAAACGGAGCGGCTACAGGTTCGATTTCTTCTTCCGGGTGACTTCGAACATCTCTACCGCATGTATTCCGACCCCGAGGTGCGGAAGTACTTTCCCGAAGGCACTCTCGACGAAGCTCAGACCAGGGAAGAGCTGGATTGGTTCCTCGATGGTGATCCCCATAATCCTGGTCTCGGCCTTTGGGCTTTGATTCATAAATCAGACGGCGCCTTCGTCGGTCGGGGTGGGCTACTGGCTTGGGAGATCGATGGGCGGAAGGAAATTGAAATCGCCTACATGATCGATAAGGCATTCTGGCGACTCGGATTTGGATCGGAAATCGCTCGTGGTCTTGTCAGCCATGGATTCAATACGACCGACGCCGAACACCTCATCGCGCTCATCGATCGCGACCATGACGCTTCCATCAAGACCGCGTGCTCGGCCGGGCTCAGGTACTGGAAAGAAGTTGAGATGGACGGCGTTCGAAGCGACGTCTACAAGATCGATCGATTATAAGTGCCGTGTGACCCAGTCGTAGCTCGGCAGGATACGTCCATCGGACAGGCGGATACCTTGTTCGGCCACGTACGACCCGCCGATTCGTCCACTAAACGCAGTTCGAAGGCCGACGATACCGAGGCTTTGAACCGGAACCACTTCGCCTGGATCGGAGAATCCATTTTGATTCCGGTCGAACCATACCGAGAGCGACTCCAGTTCCTGTCCTGTCAGCCATCCGTCGCCATCGTCGTCGAGGAGCGACATCGCCTCATAGCCATTCTTCGGCATAACCCACCAAGTCGCCGACCCAAAAAGCTGTCGGCCAGATCTTATCGGCTCACCTTTCTTGGGAGTCCAAACCAGGAATCCCGTGTCGGATTTGATCCAGCCATACCGCTGAAGTGAGCCTGTCCCGTCCAGATCGAAGTTTATGACGCGGCTCGGATCAAGCAGGTCTTCGAGACTACGGTGGGAACTCAAAGAAAAAATTAGTGGAGTAATCGGTGCCGGGGGCAAACTGTCCACTTTTTTCTGATGGGCCACGATCTCATCCCGCATCTTGGATTGAGGGTCGAGGCGAAGAATTCCGGCCGCGGCCTCCACGCTGATCCAACTTTCCCAGGTCATGGGAACCTTGTTGGTTGGCCGCTTCTCATCCACTCCCTTCGATTCATTGAAGCTACGAAGATACGCTTGCAACGCCAAGTTACGAAACGGCGGAGTTCGAGTCTCGATCTTGGATTCTGAAGCTTGCGACGCCTCGTAAAGGCAGGCGAGGGTCAGTTGATACAGTCCTGGCTCGCCACCTCCAATCCGTATTGCCTTTCGAAGATGCTTTAAGGAGTTCTTGGCATTTGAAATCGACTCGGCATCGTCGGGCTTTTCACCGTGGCTCGTAATTTCCCATGGGCTGGTGTGGACAGAAGGAAA
>CAMFIS010000112.1 GCA_945952345.1 uncultured Fimbriimonas sp. | reverse complement strand
AGATCAGCCTCGGTCTCGTGGGCTCGGAGATGTGTATAAGAGACAGGGTGAAGACGATGAACGCACCGTACGTCCACATCAGCTTTTGGTTGAGGGGCGAAAGGCGGGGAAGCTCCTCGCGCCATCGTAATTGGCGCGGAACCTGAGAGCTGGCGAACAAGATACAAAAGTGCCCGAGCCCGAGGAAAATTGTTCCCCAGGCAAGCGCGCTTTGGACACCGACGGTAAGAAGGATTCGATGCAGCCATTGAAGCATGGGCAGAATCAAAGCATGTCGGAAAGGCTGGTGAAAGAGTATCGGCACTGGTACGAGTACAACGAGCGCGGTCCAGAGTCGGCCTCGAATCCTGAGGCGTCGTTCCAACAGAGTCAACGTTCCCTGAATAAGGAAGTAGAGCATTGGGCCGCCATAGCCGCCGTGGGCGGGAAAGCTGATGGCAAGCTCGTGCAGGAAACCGGAGATAAGGAATGCGCTGAAGACGGCGAATCGAATCCCAAACCGGCGAGTCATCGCTGGCATGAAGAAGATTCGGTTCATCTCGACGAAGGGCCGATTCCAACGATGCGACCAGAAGTCGGATAGGGAGGCAGAATCCCATGGACGATTGAAAAGGACGGGAACTCGCCAGCCAAAAGCACGGCAAGCTTCGGTTAAGAGGTTCGTTACGCCGAGATGAAAAGCTAGGAGGAGCAGACCGCAGCCAATCCACGTGGCCGTTGCTTCGCTCATCGTTGGAAGGAAGCCGGCAAGCATCAGCAATCCAACAATGCCACCAATGAATCGAACCATACCGGCGGCGAACTGTCGGCCGTTTTCCACCGCAGGCTCTCGAGCGGGAAGGAAAGGCGTCGGGTCGATGCCTGGCCAAGCCAGAAAGGCGAAAAACCGGCCTGGCCAAGACATCGATCCAATTTGAGATCGAGGTCTACGCATCACCGCGCATGCCTTGAAGAGCAGCAAATAGACCAGGCTCGCGAGGAAGAGTCGCTGAGGTGCATCGAGGGCGGCAGAGAAACCGAGCAAGGCGAGTAGCCAGACGGCCAGAAGGCTGCTGGAAAGCAATCGGCGAACCTTTTCGGCTCGCAAAACGAATGCAGAAAGCCAAGCAAAGGCAAGCGTCGCGGCGGAGGCTGCGATGAGCGTTTGCCATCTCTGGACGTCACTCATGGACTAGGTATACCATGATTTTCCAATTATTTCAATAATAATTGAAAATTATGAAATTAACGAATAGCTTAACAAGAATCCAGCACGCTGCTAGCTTAGGGCAAGAAAAAGCCCACCAAGAAATCATGGCGGGCTTTGGGCGATTGTCAGAGGGCTTACAGCTTGAGGGTATCAGCGATGAACTTGCCAACGACGGGGACTTCGTAGTTCTCGCCTTTGTTGGCCGCCATGCCACCCATGATGCAGATCACCGCATGGAGAATCCAAATTGCACCGGCTCCTACCGGAAGCCTCGTAAAGGAAACCGCGATGGAGAGAATCATGATGCTGATAGACCAACCAAGGGCCATGCCAGCATGGCGCCGAACAAACGGCTTGTCATTCGAAGTGAGGAAGAAAATGAGCGGCACAATGAACGACAAAATGATCGCCAAGAACCAAACGAGGCCTGCACTCGAATTTGTGCTCGAAACGGCGTTTGTCGCCGATGTATATTGCGGCGCAGCAGGTGCGGCTGGAGCAGCAGGTGCCTCCGTGGGCTCAGGTGCCGGAGTTGGTTCTGGCGCGGGAGTAGGTTCCGGAGCGGGATCTGGAGTTGGAGGCGTTTCCGACATTTACCCTTGAGACGCTTCAGCGGATCGTTTCGGCGTTCGATCCTCCAAAAAAGTACTTAAGGCGCACCCAGTCGAATCCGAAGCTCCTGGGTTCGATCATGCCAGACCCGCGACTCCACGACTCCGAACTTCTCGAAAACATGGAGGGCGCGCTGATTGTCTCCGCCGACGGTTGCTATCCACCCGACCACATTTTCTTCTCGGCACCGCGCGGCCAACGCGGACAAAAGCACCTCGCCAATGCCCTGTCCCTGCCAGTCGTCCATGACCACGATTGCGGCCTCGCCCCACTGTGGCTCGTCGTCGCTTCGAAAGAATCTTGCCACCGCAAAGCCGTCGCCTTCTTCGCCTTGGTCGTCGAGTTCGTGACAAACCACGGCGATGTGGTTCTTGCCGTCACACCCCACGAGGAAATCGAGTTCAGGTTCGCTCAGGTGGGTGCGGTTGGTGTGAAACCGCTGGTACCGAGTTTCCACGCTCATGTTTTCCACGCCGCGAGCGAGATGCTCACGGTCGCTCGGCTGAATCTCGCGAACGTTGTATCGACGTCCATCGGGAGTGGTGTTGATGGTGGGGACCACGCCTCATCTTACGTCGAATATCGGGTCTTCGTTGGCAGCATTCCCAACCGCTCCCGCAGCGCTGAGGCAAAGAAATCAATCCTCATTCGCGATGTTCCGCGTGATGTGATGGTTGAATCCCCTCAGCACCAAGCGCACGTTCGGGTGCGTGATCCCCTCCTCGATGTGGTCGTCGCCCGAGAGCATCTGAACCAAAACGGTTTTGCGAATCTCGTTCGAGCGGTTCGGCATCGATCCATGAATGGTGAAGTAGTGGAAGAAAACCACGTCACCTGGCTCGGCCTCGATGGGAGTCGCCGTTTCGATGGGATATTTGGCCAGGACTTTGCTGTCGGCATGACCATTGGATTGATCCAGGCGGCCCAACTTGTGCGTCTCGGGGTAGACCCTCAGGCAGCCCATCTCATCGGTGGCACGGCTGACATGGATGACTCCTGCGATCATCGAATCCTTCACACTCGGGAAGTAATCCCAGTCTTGGTGCATCGGGAAAGGCGCTCCGTTCTCTGCTGGCTTTTGAAAAAGTTTGGTGTGGTGGAGCACGATATCGGGTCCAAGAATGGCTTCAGCCACATCGAGGAATCTGGTCTGGAACAACGCCTGTGCCCACTCCGCCGAGAACTTCTGAACGTTGTGCGTATGGGTCACGACCGTATCCGCAACGTTCAGCCGCTCCATCTCCGGTCCGCCCCAGCGCGCGTTGGTGTTCTCATCCGAGTCCGTAATCTGCGCTACGATCCGGTCGAAATCCTTTTCGAGTTCCGCAACCTCGGCGGGCGAAAAAACGCCTTTGGCCAGGTAGTAGCCCTTCTCGAAGAACTCTTGACGGATGGCTTCGGCCGACGGTAACGCGATGGTGCTGCTCATATGGATTAGAATAGATGAGAATTCTCGCAATGATCCAGCTTAAATTTGGTCAGAAAACGGAGAAAAATGGACACCGCGACGTACCTCCTCACAGTTGAGCCCGGCGGCATGTGCGTCTTCGACCGCGAGCCGACGAACTCGCAGCACAGCCACCGCTACTGGGAAATCTGCATCGTCCTGAGCGGAACCGGCGAATATCTCGAAGGTGGCCAAATATATCCGCTCAAGGCCGGATCGCTCTTCGCCTCACCGCCGGATGTGGTGCACGAAATTCGCTCGCCCAAAACCCGCGATCTCGCGCTTTTCTTCGTCGCCTTCACCGTACTCGGCTCACCCGGCGGAGTCGGCGATGAAGACGACGCGATCATTGGCGCGTTTGTTCGGGGTCACCAAGTGGCAATCGCAGACGTCACCTCCCTCGACCCCTACGTCCAGTTGATTCGCCAATCGCCCACCGATGGAATCGCCAATCGTTTGGCAAGGCTGCTTACGTTGGAAGCGATGGATCGTTTGCGAACGGGGCCGAAGTCCGATGCGGGGCAGACGTCGGTAACGCCAGAAATCCAGCGGGCCATCGCCTTCATCGACGCCCAATGCGATCGTGCGCTGACCATCGGCGACGTGGCCGATCATCTTTCCCTCTCGAGCCGAACCATGCATCGACGGTTCCAATCGCAGGTTGGGCATAGCGTCGCCAAAGAGATTCGTCGACGAAAAATGCGCCGCGCCGCCCACCTGCTGCTCATGGGCTACTCGGTTCAGGAGGTGGCCAATAGCGTAGGAATCGAAGATCCCAGCCAGTTTTCGGCTGCATTTCTGGCCGAAATCGGCTCTCGGCCGAAACGATTTCAACAGACGTATTTGCCCGGAACGATGCCCGACTAGCGATGTGTGTAGAGGCCGACGATTTCACCATCGGCTAGAATGTGATCCTTCAGCGCACGCATGACCTGATCTTTAGTAGAACCCGGAGCCAAGTTCAAACGTGTATTGAGGGCATAAACTCGGAAGTGATAATGGTGGGTTCCACTTGGTGGCTTGGGACCGTGATACCCATCTTGACCGGCGTCGTTGATTCCCTGCGTTGAACCGTTAGGAACTTTTCCCTCCTCGATCTGGTCCTTCGGATCGATATTGAAAATGACCCAATGTACAAACGGCGTCGACTTCGGGGCATCTGGGTCTTCTACGATGAGGGCCATTGTCTTTGTGCCGATTGGAGTTGGGGACCAAGCCAGTGAAGGTGACACATTTCCGTGCTCGGCGCCAAACTTTTGATCCATCTCCTGGTTTGCCCGGAAAGATTGCGAAATGATTTGCATTGATTTTTCAGCTCTCGGCGAGGATTCTTCTTGGTGGTAACAACCAACCATGAACATTGCGGTCACCGCGAAAATGGAAACGGCAATAAAGCGCATTCCTTAGTTGCGGATCAGATCTTCATGATCGCTGAGTCCCTGGAAACCAGCCGTGCGTGCGCAGTTCGCGCAGCAGAAGATGGCTTCTTCAGTTTCCACGCCGTGGCCAATGATCGGGCAACTGCAATGAGCGCATCGAGGAGCGACTCCTTGGATCGCACACTCAAAGCAATCGAAGATATGGGTCTTCCCGTCTACCGTAACTTGGAGTGGATTGGCATATTCGTTTCCGCAGGTCTCGCATTTAGGCATCGCTTGTACTCCTATATAGGCGATTCGGACCCGAATTCCGCCTATGTTCATCCAGACGCTCGATTGCTGTCAATAAGAACAGCGTTGGGACTAATGCGATTTCCAAGGATCAAATGTGGAAATCGTTCACCGGCGAAGGTAGCTCCAACCCGCCTCTTGCATTCGAATCACCTCTGCCGTGCCACTATCGACCACGGCCACAAACGGGAAGATGCGATCTTTTCCGATTTTTCGATTCCGTAGCGTATTCGCGCAGGCGGCAAACTTCACGCCCGTCTTGCTCAACTTCTGAATTCGCGGAGCAAGCTTGTTATCGTGTGAGAACAAGAGATCGATCCCCGGACCATGGCAGACGACCTCGATCTCGCAAGTCTCAGTGCCAAACGCCTTGCGAAGATTCTCCACGTTGTTGATCGTGAATCCGTAGTCTTTGCTGCAGAGTTCGACCACAAGATGATGCTTAGTCTGGCCCAGGCAAAAGCTGCTGAGAACAACGGCAACAAAAAGCACAGAGACGCGGAGACGCATGATCGCATTATAATGGGGATTGATCATGGTCTTTGCCGCCGGACTCTACCTCACCGTCCTCAGTACAAACGAAAAGCCGAAATGGTTCAGCGAACTGCTGGCTGGCTATGCCTTGGATAACGATGAGAGTCACCGAGAGGTTGGCGTCCACGATGCGACAAGCGGCTACTACATAACGCGCTATTCGGAATGCGACGGAGCGATTTTAGTTCTCAAGCTCACCAAGGATCGCCACCTGATCGAAGGGGCGGGTTACAACGTTCCGGGCTTCAGCAAAGATGCGAGCGGAAAGCCCCTTGCCGAACGGAAGTTTTCCAATCTCAAAGCGAATCCCAATGTCGCGATTGGGGATACGATGGCGAGCGTTCGCGAGCACCTCGGCAAGCCAAAGAGGACGGAGCTGACAGGAAAGCGGAAACAGTTTACGACTCTGCGATACGAGTGGTTGACGAAGGAGCGAGAAGGAAAGGTTTCTTATATCCAGGAATACACGTTCAAGGCCAACAAACTGATCGAAGTGGAGTTCTGCCGGTCGCTGGGTGATTAGGGCGCTAGGGTCCTAATCGGCGATATATTGGGCCTGAAGTTTCCACAGGTCGAGAATGTGCCGAGCCAAGGGCCTATCCGGCGCAATTCGATGGGCGCCGCTAACGCCGGGAATATCAGTCGTCTGGATTCGAAATGTAAGTCCGCAAGGCACATTGCCCAGCTGAGCTAGGATCTTTTCAACAGAAGGTTCAATGTCTTCTATGGTTGGCCACCGGCCCTCGACGGCCATATTCCAACGAAAGGAATTGATTTCTCCTTTTGAAGGATGGGTCGCGTAGGTAAAACAGAAAATCCGACCGTCGAAATCCGGCGGCAAATTCGATTCCAATATTTCTAGCGGGGCAACTTCTCTCCGTCTCGCCTGCTCCTCTTTGAGACGATGCTCGGAAATCGTGTACGAAACTTGCTCTTGCCAGCACTCCAAGAGGCAGTCTTCAAGGGGAACCAAGAGGCCCTCGATGCTGCCTGCCTCTTCGATGAATCCAGTTGCGGATCCCCGAACGTACGTTTGGTAGAGAACGGCGGGCTTGCCGAGTTCTTGTTGGGCAGACCTAAGTAGTTCGGCCACATCGTCTCGGGTCGGAAGATTGCCGCCACGACCCCTTATCTGCCAGGCACGCCCAACTCTGGTGCGATCCTCGGAAAAGAGTTCAATCCCAAACGTTGATATTCCGGCTTGGAGTGCTTCCTGGCCGGACTCAATTCCCATGCTTTCCATCACCTCAAGTGACGAAACTATTGCGCGGGATGTTATGCTAGGGTTCCGACCTCTTTAGCAGCTCGACCAAGTGCTCTTTCCAAATCTCCGCAATCGTGTGGGTACCGTGCCCACGCGTTTTCTCCGTGATCGGGAGCATGACGAACTTGCCGTTTTTCACCCGCTTAATGTCCTTTTCCACCTCCAGTTCAGGCGGGTTGATGAAGTCATCCGCTGAATTCACCCATGTCAATGGCGCCACGATCTTCTCTAGATCAGCGTTAGGTTTGTAATCCTCCGACGCCTCAAACTGATACAAAAAGTCATTGGCATCCAAAGTCTTTTGGTAGTTCGCGATGGAGCGCTCGTACTGAGAATCCGCTGCTTTGGCGGTTGGATATAGGTGCAACATCGTCAACGCGCTGCTGCCCATAATCATCAGAGAGTTCGCCGCGAACGTCAGCCCCGCCCGAGGCTGAGTCTTGTACTCGCCGCCGATCCAATCCGGATCGTTGCGAATGCCGTCGATCGCCATCTTACGCACCGTTCGGTTTCGACCCGCGATCTCGATCGGCGCGCAGGCAAGTGGCATCAGCGCGCTCATGTCGGTGGGATACGTCTCGCCCCACAGCCACGTCTGCATGCCGCCCATCGAAGTTCCCATCACCAGGCGGAGATGATCGACATGGAGAAAATCGAACACCACCATGTGCTGCCCGCGAACGATGTCGGCATACCGGTAGTTGGGAAACTTGGCGTGCAGTCCATTGCTCGGCTTACTGGATTTCCCGTGGCCAATCCCATCCGGCAGGATGATGTAGTACTTCGTCGCGTCGAGTGGCTGCCCCGGACCGAAGAGCTGATCGGCGAAGATGGGTGTGAGGAATTGGTGCCCGGTTCCGCCTGTGCCGTGCATGATCAGCACCGCATTGTCGACTTTGCCGGTGGCCGGATTCTTTTTCGGCTCACCGATAGTGGTGCAGTGCAGGTTCAGCTTATCGAGCTTCTGCCCACTGGCAAACACGAAGTTCTCAACCGTGAAATCGTGCTCCACCGGAGTTGGATACGCAAGGATGGACATAACCAGCAGAGACAGCATAGCCCTATTCTATCCACCTCGCAGTAGGACCAATGTAAGGAAATTTCAGGCCAATCCGTTGTTGCTTATGTCGAATCCCCAATCGACGGAATCCCTATGAAACGTTTGATTCTCTTTGTTATGTTGCTGGCCTGCACGTCCCTCTCGGCTCTCAGCCTCGCCGCCGATGGCAGCGAGGGCCACGGCTTTGCCCCGCCACCCGAAATTGGCAAGGAAGCCCACGGTTAACGAACAATCTGGCGAATTTCATCGAGGGCTGAACTCAGCACGAGTTCAGCCTCAGCATTGTCCGGCATCGCCCTAGCCATGGTCACGGCGCCAACGATGATGGAAATGTACTTCCATGCGTTGGCGCGTCTTTCCTCGTCCGTATCGCCGGCCGTTCCTAGTTGGCACACGTCGATGACATCCTTCATCCCCTTCGCGTAGGCTTCACGAACCTGGTCCGAAGCTCGGCCTGCATCGGTAGAAAGGGCAGGAAGCACGCAGCCGTCCTCGTAATTAAAGCACCGATCAATGCTCAGGTACGCCTTGGCGTATTCGAAGAGCCAGTCCTTTTCACCCGAGTCTCGACGCATAACCAGGCGGTCGCGCATCTTCGTCAATCCCCGAGTCATGACTTCCTCGAAGAGGCGATCCTTGCTCCCAAAATGCGTATAAAAAGCACCCGAGGTAACGCCCGCCTCGGCCATGAGGCCATCGATTCCGACTCCGTTGAGGCCACTTCGCTTCAGCCGCTTTCCCGCGGCGACCAGGATTTTCTCCCGCGCCTCTTCCTTGTGGCCCGCCTTATATCGCATAGATTTCCATTCGCCGTTGACATACTAGCACGAAAACGAATAACATAACGTTCGTTATCATAACGAGCGTTATGTTATTGAAATGAAAATGGTAGAGACTCAGAAGCGACCTCCTTATGCATTCCTCGTGGCGGTGGTCGCATTCGTGGTCTTGGTCGTGACCGCGGCGATGAACACGTCCTCGGGCGCGCTCATTCCAACCATCTTGAAGCAAACGACCTGGACCCGCGAACAGGTCTCGCTTGCGGCTGGAATCGGAATTCTCTTCTTTGGCCTCACCGGCCCATTCGCGGCGGCGATTCAGAACTCGATTGGTCTAAGAATTACGCTTGCGATTGGTCTTTCAATGAGCGCCCTGGGCATGGGGCTAGGAGGATTTGCCCAACAGCCGTGGCAATTCATCCTTGCTCGAGGAGTTGTGGTCGGGATCGGAACAGGTATGACCAGTCTTTCTCTCGCCGCGACCATCGTGAATCGCTGGTTTGAGGAATCGCGAGGGACCGTCATGGGTTTGTTGACGGCCGGAAACGCCACCGGACAGCTCATCTTTCTTCCCGTCATTGCTTCACTGGCGAACTCCCATGGCTGGAGATCTGCAACCCAATTCCTGGTGATCCTAGGTGTCGCTGGGCTGGTGGCCGTGGCGCTCTTTATGCGCAACCATCCTCGCGACGTTGGCCAACTTCCGTATGGAGCGACCGCAGAAACCGTCCCAAACGTTCTCACCGAAAATCCATTCCTCACCGCGATCAAAGCCCTCGGCGAGGGGATGCGGTCGGGGGATTTTTGGCTCCTTGCGGTCACCTTCTTTATCTGCGGCGCGAGCACGAATGGACTCATCGGTACCCATCTCATCTCCGCATGCGGCGACCACGGCATTCCCGAAGTCAAAGCCGCCGGATTGCTTGCGGCTATGGGTGTGTTCGATATGTTTGGGACTACGTTGTCGGGTTGGCTCACCGATCGATTTGACAGCCGTTGGCTCCTCGCCATTTACTACAGTTTCCGGGGACTCTCGCTCTTCCTGCTACCGGTTGCGCTTGCCAATGCGAGTTGGACTCTGGGGGCTTTCGCCGTTTTCTACGGCCTCGACTGGATTGCCACCGTCCCTCCGACCGTTCGTCTTTCGACCAACGTCTTTGGCGCACAGAAATCCGGCATCATGTTCGGTTGGATCGTAGCGTTCCACCAGATCGGCGCCTCGCTCGCGACCGTGATTGCAGGCAATGTGCGAACCTCGACCGGCGCTTACAATCTAGCCTTTTCTGGCGCAGGGCTCCTGTGTCTTTGTGCCGCGGTCTTCGCCACGTTTGTTGGAACCAGAATCCGCAAGGAATCGCTCGCAATATGAATTCGGCAGAATCGTATTCATAGTTATGCTTCGAAATCTCGATCCCGCGCCCGAATTCACCCTCCGCGACCACGAAGGGCTCGAGCATTCCTTGGCGTCGTCACTCGGCAAGCCCGTGGTTCTGCTCTACTGGAGAGGCACCTTTTGCCCAAGCGGAAGAAAGTCGATCGTTAGTTGGCAAGACTTCAGCCGCAGCGTGCGAGATCTTGGGTGCGCTCTGCTGGCGATTAGTTCGGACACTGCCGAGAACCTCCGCGAGTTTGCCGAAAAGTCGACGATCAAAATTCCCTTGTTGACCGACGCCGATTTATCCGTCTCGAAAGCGTACGGCGTTTACATCGCTCACAACAATCAAGCGGGCGATTACAGCGAGCCGGCCTTATATATCGTGGATGCCAAAGGAAAAGTCGCCTTCTCGGCGATCACCTCGGGACCGAAAGGAATGCCGGAGCCCGGCGCCATTGCGGGCATGCTGATCTTTATGAGTAAGCGAAACGGCGTGTACTGATTAGGCCATAAACGCCGGCTTCCCGACCGGCACCAGCTTCTGCTCGCCCACCGTCCACCGCTGCTGACCGACCGAAATCTTGCTGCCGTACGTCAGCCGAACCGTGCCTTTCACCCGCTGGCCATTCACCACCGTTCCGTTCGAACTGTTACAGTCTTCAAGCATTAACTGTAACTTATCCCAATAAAGTCGAATATGCAATCGCGACATTTGTGGGTCGTCGTAAGACAAAGTGTTCGTAGGATCGCGGCCGATCGTCATGTCCCGATCGAGGCACACCAGGGACGTCCCCGTCAGGTAGCACCATGACGGCAAACACAGCTGATGCTCAATGCAAAACTGGAGAAGCCGGTCATGGTCGAAGTAAACGACGTTGCCTTCGTTGCACACTTCGGTAGCTTTGATCGAAAGCTTAGCTGTCGTGATGAACAACGCCTCCGTGGCTTTGTGGACCACCATTCCACCCAGCAGTTTCAACACTTCGGCGCTGCCGTCGTTTCCGTCGGGATGAAACTTCACTTGGATCGCTACGCGTCGACCATTCTTTTCCGCGAGAATATCCACACCGTGGTCGCGTGTGCCGGGAGTTGCGACGGCCTTATAACCGAACTCCTCGGCAAGCAGGATGATCTCCTCGTGAAAAACCTTGCGCCTCCCCGTCGAGTTCGAAATGTCCACGGCTAGGGCTATTGTAATCCCTATCCGCCAAGCGCATGGTGTATGAATGAGGATTCCGGAAGGATTGCCGGGTGGCGCAGGGACAATCTGCGCCACCAACGGCGGCTATGGCGCGGGGGCAATCGAGCCAAATATGCCGTGAGATTCACTGGTTGGGCCGGCCGTGAAGTACAGAGTTCCCGTCGAGCCGCCTAGGCTGCCATTCCCGAAGGTCAGTCCCCAGAGTCCATCGATGACCATGGGAACACCGGCGGAATCGTTCAGGGTCCCAATCTGGGCTCCCGTATTGATGTTGAAGGCCGTGATCTTGCCATCACCAAAGTTTCCGACCAAAAGCGCGCCACTGAGCGTGCCAAATCCGGCGGGAGCTTGGGCCATGCCCCAGGGCGCATTGAGCCGACCATGGCTGACGAGACGCTTATTGAGGGTTCCATCCGTGTTGAAGACGTCCACGAATCCGTTGCCAGACCCCGCAACCTCATCCTGCTTGGCTGAGTCTTGCTTGGCATATGTCACGTACAGCAGCCCACCGATATTCTGGATGTTGAAGGGGGCATAGTCCGAAGGGATCCCCGGATCGGTGAACGATTTCACGTAAGCCCAGGTGGAATCGAAGACGTCGATTTGTCCATTATGGAAATCAGCGGCGAACAGCAGGTTCGCCGAGCCGTTGACGCCCATCGCAACGCCCTTGTAGATCGCTCCGTTTGCGGAGCGGTCTGCTTCAACCGAAGCGCTGACCCCCGAGAACCACGCAGAAATGACTCCGTCCTCACTGACGAAAATGAATTTGCTGGGGCCAAGGCCGGTGATCACGAAATCGGCGGTTCCGTTATAGGTCTGGCCCGTGATCGGTCCGCCGCCACCGCCTCCCGCTTTCGGGATCGAGACCACGAGAGACTGCGGAGTTCCGTCGCCACCATAGAGAGTGGTGAGCCCGGTGCCATTATCGCTGATCCAGAAGGGACCGGCCGGCGAAAGGCCAATGCCCCAGGCATTAACCAGATTGGCGTCGGTGTGGCTGGCGGGTCCGGCGGTGTCCGCCACGAGATTCGTCTTCACGAAGTTGCCGGCATGATTGGCCGTGGTACCTCCGCATCCCGCCGTGAATAAGGCGAGGGTCGCACACATGGCAACTGAAATCGACGTAGACCATGTCTTCCTTAGTTGAATTAAATGCATCTTGGTTTATATCCTCATTACGATTCGTCATAACCCAAACCTCAAGGCAAGAGAGGCGAGTGAACGGTACGGAAATAGTCGGAAATGTGACCAGCAAGGTTTGGCCCTGGCACAATTGGGCCATTGGGCTCAGCAAAAGGATTTAGTACTGTAGTCTCAGAC
>CAMFIS010000111.1 GCA_945952345.1 uncultured Fimbriimonas sp. | reverse complement strand
TAGTGGCGACCTTTGTCGCGGACCCTCCTCGAGCTTGGAGGGGCACTTCATTTGGTCCGTTTGAAAGCTGGATGAGTCTGCGAAAAAATTCGCAAATTCTTACACTGATTTCGGAACGAATGCTGCAGTTCGTCCTGTACTCATTTTACGCACTGCGTTGTGCATTGGAGGATATTGGTTAAATGCCATTCATATCAGGAATAGCAGCTCTCGCGGTCCTTTCAGCAGGATTCGACCAAGTGGGTCTCGACCCGCAACTCGACAAACAATATGCTGTGGTGAAGCAGGGGACCGATCAACCGCCTGTTGCCGCTCAAGCTAGTTCGCACTCCAACCCATCCATTGGTGTGGATGGCCAAGACGGAGTCAACACATTGACCGTCTTGCATGACAAAGGTGTGCAGGGTCCCGGAAAGCCGGGTGACCCAGTCATCGAAATCACAATTCCTCGCGCATCCGTGAGCGATATTGCTCTACCCGGCCAAGGCGCCGTTGCACGATCGGCCAGTGGATTTGCATTCACACAAGGGTCGCTCAAGTCCCTCAAGGGAATGGATCGAAAAGTCTCGGTTCATTTCAACGACGCCTCGGCCTCCGATGTGCTGGCTTGGCTTGGCAAGCAGAACGTGAACTTTGTCGCTTCCAGCGAGTCATTACCCAAGAGCAGGATCACGATGAACCTGTCGGGTGTGCCGCTTTCCGAAGCGCTCGAGTCGGTCGCAGAAGCCCTCGGCGGCAACTGGCAGGTAAAGGGTTCGACGCTCATCTTTCGACACGGAATGTCGCTATTTACGCCCGGGCAAAATTTCTCCTATGCGATGCCCGGCGATATGTTTGGCCGGAACGGATTCAAAGCTTTTGGTGATCTGAAGGGCATTGAGCCGAAGGTTTTCAACTTCGATGGCAAGTCGCTCAAATCACTTCCCGGAATGGATGGCAAGGCGTTCAAGATGGACGAGAAGTGGTTGAAGGACATGAAGACCATGGACGGAAAGGTCTTCGAACTCAACGATAAGATGTTGAAAGAGCTGCAGCAGAAGGGTAAGGATGGCAAGCCATTCGTGCTCGACGGAAAAACGCTCGGCGATCTTAAGAAGCTGCAAGGCGATGGCCGCGCGCTCTGGCTCGACGACAAAGCGCTGAAGGATCTGATGAAGCAGAAGGGCGCGGACGGAAAAATGCTCTGGCTCGACGAAAAATCCATGAAGGACTTGATGGACAAGAATGGAAAGATCATGGGCGACATGAAGGCCCGGGGTCTTTTCGAGAAGGATTTCTTTAAGGGATTCACGTTCAAGAAAGTCGACGCCGGCAAATTCCTCAAATCGCTCTCACCAGGTCAGAAGGAATTGATGAAGAAGCAGGGCTTCTTGAAGATTTCCGATCTGACCGACGAGCAGCGAGGCATGATTTTCGATAATCCGAAGGGAGAGATGCCAAAGGACTTCACGATGAAGTTCAATGTCGACGGCGAGTCCGTCACGATCAAGAACTAATTACCTCACCTCAGCAACACGAAAGCCCCCGGAATATCGGGGGCTTCGTTGCGTTAGGACTTGGTGATGATGACGATCTTGTTATTCGCGCCGTCAAAGTTCACGTCGGCATTTAGGGACTCCGCAACAAATCGCAAAGGAACGTAGGTCGTCTTGTTGAGAATCTGCGGAGCGGCTTCCATGGTGATTTCAGCACCATTCTTTCGGGCGATCAGGTCGCCGACCGTAAGTTCAATTTCGTTATTGTCTTTGGTGGCGGTGACTTTTTTGTGGACGAGATCATAGTCCACTTCGGCACCCATTGCTTCGAACAACGCACGGAAGGGAACGAAGGTCCTTCCGCCAATCGTTCGGACTCCGTTATCGCCAAAGTTAACTTCTTTATCGTCGACGATTACCTTCATGGCCGGCTTGGCGGGTGTTTGAGGTTTTTGCTTTGACGCAGGTGCGGCCGAAGGTTGCGTTGCAGGATTTTGGTTACTTGCTCCCTGTCCGAGGGCGGCAAGAATTGTGATCGTAAGAGCAAGGACTTTCATCGGTTTATTGTAGGCATAAGCGGTAACCTTTAAGCACGTGAATTCCAAGCGATTTGCTGCAATAGCCGCGTTTTTGGGCGGTTTGGCCGTGGTCCTCGGCGCATTTGGCGCCCATGCGATTGGCAATAAGGTATCGGCAAAGGACTTGGATACTTGGAAAACTGGCGCGCACTACCAGTTGGTTCATGCAGTTGCTCTTCTCGCGCTGTCGCTTTACGATCGGGTAGGGAAGTATCGGATTGTTTGCTGGCTCTGGTTGGCGGGTATTTTGATCTTCGCTGGAAGTCTCTACGTGCTCGTACTGTCGCAGGTGCGGATGATGGGTGCGATCACGCCGCTAGGCGGACTCTGTCTAATCATCGGCTGGATCATGCTTGGTGTCCAGTTGCTGCGTTCTAACGCAGAGTGATGGTTCTTGTCACGTTCTTGGGTTTCCAACCCGGGCCGGTCATCTCGTTATCCCAGTGTGTTGTCGTTCCCAGGTGGATCGACCATCGACGCTTGAGAATGCCTTGATCCCAGTAGCTAACGTAAGCCAGGCCCGCGGCATCAAAACTGCTTCCGTGCGCGCCGTCGCCAAATTCGAGTTGTGAACCCTTAATCCATCCGTATTCGACGACTTGAACAGACGAGTCTTCTTCCAAACCTTGAGGAGTGGGCCGTGTACGTTTGTCAAATGCCCAATTGGGAACGGTTGCCATGAGCAGACCAATGAACAATAGGAAACCCGTAGCAAGCACGATGCTTACTTTGATAGGCTTGATCCAGCGATTGAGTTTGCGTTCCACTTAGTTGGGCTCGAGGTGGAGCCCAACGATATTGTAAACCTCTCGATCCGTACTGTTGGCAATGATGGTTTTGCTAAATTCCGGTTGGAGATAGATTGATAAGGGAACTGGACTTCCCGAGATCGGACTAGCTCCATCGAACGAAGCCCCGCCAGGATAGTTGAACGGCGGCTGCTCGTGATTCGGATTTGCCATATGCTTGCGCTGCCAGTCGTTGTAGTCCTGATAGGTTGCCGGCTTGCCGTCTTTGGTTGCGTACTCATACCCCTTGCCGTTTGTATCGCCAACCGAGAGGGACAAACTCGTGTTTGGGTTTGTGATTTGAACCACCTTGATATTCACGACCAGCCTGGGAGGTGGCAACTGTACATAGCCCGGCGCCAGAGGCGGATTGGATTTTGGGGGTGGAGGAGGACCAACCGAGGTGATCTCGTACGTATTTCCGTTCACTTCAAACCGGCCAACCTGGATCGGGATGATTTTCGACTTGCGTCCATAAGTGGTGTTGATCAATTGAATGTTGGCCATCTTGGCATCCAGATCGAATTTGCCAAGATAGACGTTCCACCCGGTATACGACCCATCGAAGTCGCTGGAGTTTGCGTTGCCAAACATTCCCGAGTAATTGCTCCAAAGATTGCCATCTCGACCTTCTTGAGCGGCGAGCTCGTTGCCGTAATTTGAGTTCGAGGACCGTGTCACTTTGATGAAAAGGGCACGCTGCTTTTTACCGAAAGTCACCGTGAATTGACGCCCAGATGAGGGATTGTTCGAAGCGATGGCTCGCTTGATTCGATCCGTCAAGCTTGGGTTGGGGCTGCCATCAGGCTTCCAGCAGAGGGCGCTGGTTTCGTCGAACTTGCAGATGCCGTCGACGGTGGCGACATTATTGCCGTACTCGATTCGATAGTCCTCGATCGTGCGCCCCGCTGACGGTTGCTGCTGTTGTGAGGCGATGGCCCGGTTGGTAAAGATTGCCGAGCCGCTGACGAGAAGTGCGGTACTGAGGATGGAGAAATGGGTGATCTTCATGGCAGCGGGTCCAGATGGATGTTGTCGAGTGAATATATGGTGCGGTGCATGACGCGAATGCTAAGGTTCTTGACTTTGCTGGCACGAAGACCGATTTGGACATCCATCGTGCGATTTGGGTCGGCTGCGCCGGGATCGATGACGGCGGGGAAGATCATACGATTTTGGGGGTATTTGAGCGGCTTACGCTGATTGGCGGGCTGCTTTTGCCACTCGTCGAACTCCTTTTTGTACTCCATGTTTCGCCGCAATTCCTCTGCCTTGCCGTATGGGTTGCCGTTCTCGTCGATACCTGCGTACTCTTGACCTTTTTCATCGGCTGGAGCCATCTGGATGTAGGTCGTTGGACTCTTCATCTCGACCAGTTTCAGCATCAGATGCGTCACGCCAGGTGGTTTTTGCGGAGTCTGGGAAAAGAACGGACTGATGTTCGCTTTGTCGTCGCTCTTGATCCCGACGATCTGGTAGGTGTTTCCCTCGATCGTAAAGGGACCCGTCTTTAGTGCATAAACTTTCGTATCCTTATCGCCGATGGAGACTTGATACTTAAGTGAAGACACAGTATCTGTTGGCATGAACGAACCGGGAATGGCCCAGATGGCATTTGCGAAGTCTTGCGGGGAAGTTCGTAATTGGGTCGTATTGGATGACCAACCGACCAGCTTTGGATAGTAATCTTCGTAGCGATTCCAGAAACCGTACGATGAGTGATATTCCGAAGGGCGTTGGCCGCGGACCTCTCGAGCGAGGACGACTCGGTTTTTGCGGTTGAAGGCAAATTGGAATGTGCGACTATATTCGCTGTCCGATCCTTTGAGTCTTTGCTCGATGTCTCTTGTGAGATTTGAATCGGCAGTTCCATCGGGTTGCCAACAAGCAAGGTTGGATTCGCCAATCTTGCAGACTCCGATCACTTCGATACCAAATCCGTCGCGATCAACTTTGTAAGTTGTAATCGACTCTATTGGATAATTTGGATGTGATATTTGGCTAACTGCGGCCAAAGCTGGTCCAACAATTAGAACACATGCGCTGCCACGAACGGTAAGCACTTTTCGCAATCGAAACATTTAAACCCCTCTGAAATCTCAGACGGACAAGTGCCGAAACCGGTTCGTCAGAAAAGCAAAATCGCGGCCGGAAGCGAAACGGCCGCGTCTGCTATCTTGATCTTCCGGCCAATGGAAATCTTGTGAGGAGGAGCCAGTCGATCCCGATCAAATGCAAGAAACATAGTTTGCACGTTTGATACCGAAATCGAAAGTTTTGAAAATATCTTGTATTTAAGCTGGGAATTCCTTGGGACCGAGGGGAACTCCTTTGAACCTAAATATCACTCGCTTTCGAGTTTTGATGGTCAATGTTTTCACGGCGCTAATGTCTCCGGGAATACCGAAGCTTATTGAATCCTCGCGCCTAGCGTGAACTTCGGAGGGATATGGGTTTAGATAGATGCTTCCAACAAGTTCTTGGGATGCGGCTGACATCGAAGGAGTCCGCTTTGGATTTGCCTTTATCCAACGTTGATAGGCGCTTTCGGCTCCTGCTTTGTCGCGAAGGATTCCTTTTGAGTCGGCTGAATAGAATTCGTGGCCGGCGGCATCGGCTGGCATGAGGTCGATGACAAGAGCCGGATTTGTAATGTCGATTTCCTTAAAGGTCACATAGGTGTCGGTATCTGGATACCAAATTTGGCCGCGGTTGCTCCATATCTTGTTTCCCTTCGGAGTCTTGGTGATCGCAGTGATTTCGTACGTGTTTCCCTCGATGGTGAATTTGCCGAGCTTGAGCGGGATGGCGGGATGTACAACCGGGTCTCGGGCTTCGATAGCGTAATCGATGGATGTTTCCAGCTCTGGTTCCGGAAAGGTTCCAATGACGACCTTTCGTTCCTCGCTGATCTGGTCAGCTGGATTCTTCGGTGGGGTTGTGGGGAGAACGCCACCGATCCTGTATGGCGTATCGGGATAGCGGGGCTCGTACGGATTGATCGTGAGAAGAGTGTCGAAGTATTGGTAGTTAGGGTTCCCGGGGCCAGGTCTTCCGAGAGTCCGAGTTTTCACAATGAGAACCCGAGTCTTGTCGTGATTGAGCCCGCTGACTTGATGTTTGAGCTGTTTATTTGTTTTGGCCAGATAGGTATCGAGTTCCTTTCCCAATGGCCAATCTAGCAGTCCATCGACATTCCAGCATTGCGAGTCGCCGGGAAGGATCTCGCAGACACCTTAGATCTCCGCAGTCTTGCCAGTCGTTTGCAATCGATTTCCGGAGACGAACTCGATCTGACCCCAGGGCAAATCTTCCATCTTTCGAGGCGACGAGTTGCTAGTCGCGACCTTTATGCCGAGGCCAATTGCGCCGATCAAAACGATGCCGACGAAAACAATTCGAGTCGACTTCCCCATAGCAACTGCAACGTTTCCGTCGGCGATCGGTTCCTGCTAGTTCTTGTCCAGCTTGATTTTGTCGAACACGTACACGGTTCGATGCTGAACAGTGACCGAGAACTTCTTGAGCTTTGATGGTTCGACGTTGATACTCAGCATATGCGGGACGGATTCACCTTGACGGCCCACCGAAAGTGGATCGAGGCCGGCTGAGCGAATGTAGTTGTTCATCATCATGCTTCGACCAGAGTAAGGCTGTCCTGAGCGAGATGCTTCCATCATTTTCTTCTGCTCTTCTTCACGCTTCTTGGCGGCATCGGCAGCGCTAATTGGATTGCCATTCTCGTCGAGGCCGCCGTATGGCACTCCCGAGTCGTCGGCTGGAGTTAACGTCACCATGGAGTAGGGATCGTTAATCTTGACTGGCTTGATCGTCAGGTAGGTGAATTTCTGCTTCGGCGCGTTCATTCCGGATGAGGGCTCGCTGTAACCGGGCTGGCTCGGTTTATCGGAAATTGAAACGATTTCGTATGTGTTCCCACCTGCCTCAAAGACTCCTTTCTTTACTGGAATAGACGTCTGCGGATTCCTCTCGTACTTCGTGACTTGATATCGCAATGGGAAAGACCCGGTCTCTTTGTTGAATGCACCTGTGAGGACTTGTCGTTCGATCCGCGCTTGATCGAATCCAGTTGAGCTTGCCCCATTGAACATGGAGTTGCCCTGAGTCCATCCTTCGCTGAACTCGGAACCGCCGAAGTATTGGTTCATTAGGCTTCCGTTCATGCCGCCATCGTAGGCGACGCCAGGCTTAGGTGGCTGGGTAGTGGTCTTGAGAACCAAGACTCGATTCTTCTTCTTGAATCGGAACTGGAACGAATTGCCGTAAGAATCGGTCTTGGACTGAATCGCGTTCGTGAGTTCCTTGGCAAGGTCATCATTGCTCTGGCCGCTCGGCTTCCAGCAGATGGCCTCATCCTCGGTCAATTTACAAACGCCTTCGACTTCGACGGTTTGCGTAGGAGTTTGAATCTTGAAGTCTCGTACGACTTGCTCGCCGGGCTTTGGCGGGGCTGCTTGAGGATTCTCACGGGGAACAGGGGGCGAACTTGGGTTCACTCGGGTTTGATTGAAGCTGGCAGAATTGGTAGTTCCCGGAACGCCGGCTGATGTCGCAACTCGCGGCTGGTTGGTAGCAGAGGGTTGGTTCGTGGAAGACGGCGTTGTGGACGGGCTCGTTGGAGTGTTGTTCGAAGCCACTGGTGGAATTGATGGGTCAGGTGTCGGGCTACTATTCGCGCTTTCCTGAGCAGCAGGCTTGCAGCCCGCTACGATACCCAGAGCCAGGATAAAGATTGGTAGATGTTTTAGATGACCCATTTGTGCCTAAGACTATAACAAAGTTTCAGGCAAATGAAAAGAAATAGGTTTCAAAAACTCAAAAGCCCCTTGGCTCTAGATTGGGGAGGAACCTCAGGGCTTTGATCGAATGTCGAAATGGGTAGCTGCAGGTATCGTGCCAAGCAAATGCAGTTTTTAAAAATTGTTAGTTTGCCATCGCTTCCAGCGACTCAAAGAGTGCGGTGAGTTCTTCAATTTCAATTGGTTTACGAAGATGCAAATCGAAACCGGCACTGTCCGTCTTCTTTCGATCGTCTTCGGAACTCCACCCCGTTAAGGCAACGATCATTGGACGCGAATGAGAACGGGTGCTCCTAATTTTTCGGGCGACTTCAAAACCGTCCATGCCGGGCATCCCAAGGTCAAGGAAGACCACGTCGGGATCCAGAGAATCCACGAGGGCCAAGCCCGTAACGCCATTGTTTGCCGTGTGAGTTTCATTTCCCATGTAGTCCAACATTTTCGACAGAACGTGAGAGACGTCTTCATTGTCATCGACTACCAAAATTCTTCGCGAAGGAAGCTGAGCTTTTTCAGTGTCGCCATCGTCGAAGTCCTGACCTCTAAAGGGAGCGTTCTCTATGGGCAGCACCACGGAGAATACGGCGCCTTTGCCATGGCCCTCGCTTTTGGCCGTAACCGTGCCGCCATGAATTCCGATCAAGCCCCTTACGAGAGAAAGTCCAATGCCAAGGCCATCATTCGTTCCCGGCCGCTTTCCGTCGACTTGTGAAAACATCTGGAAGATGAATGAGATGGCGTGAGGCTCGATGCCCCAACCATTGTCTTTTATTCGGATTCTGACTTTGCTGTCCTCGCGCTTCACGTCGATTTCAATGAGCCCACCGTTATCTGTGTACTTGGCAGCATTGTGGATGAGGTTTGAAAACACTTGGGTTAGGCGGGTCGGGTCGCAGTTCACCATGATGTTTTCCCTTGGCAGAGTTACTTCCAAGTGGTGGCCCTTTGCGTTGATGAAATTTCGGCACGCTTCGATGGCGTCTTGAACGATAGGACTGAGTGCGCACTCTTGCTTTTGGAGCGTCAATTTGCCCGTGTTGATCCGATTAATATCCAAGAGGTCGTCGACGAGGCGGATCAACTGGTTAAGCTGTCGGTCGATGACCTGGCACACCTCGTTGGTTATTTTGACGTTGCCCTTGGAGAGTTTGATCAGGTCCAATCCGCTACGAATTGGCGCCAGCGGATTGCGAAGTTCATGGGCAAGGGTCGCTAAGAAGACGTCTTTGCGACGATCTGTTTCGCGAAGCGCCTCCTCGATTTCTCGAAGTTTGGCTGTCCGCTCGGCAACTCGTTCTTCCAATTCCAAGTTCATTCTTTCGAGTGCTTTTGTCTTACGGTAAAGGTCGGCAAAGACCGCGACTTTGGCGCAAAGAATATCTGGAATAATGGGCACCGAAACGTAGTCCACTGCGCCGCTGGAATATCCCCGAATTCGATCCATATCATCCATTTGAATGGCGGAAACGAATATGATCGCCGTGTCTTTGAACCGGTGATGTTCGCGAATGGTCTCGACCAGCTCGAATCCATTCTGTTCTGGCATGCACACGTCCACAAGAATGACGGCGAAGTCGTGGCGGAGCATCAGCTCGAGCGCCTCCCGAGCCGATGTGGCCATGAAGAGATTCTCGTTCAAATTCTCGAGGATCGCCTCGTAGGTCAGGAGCTTTCCTGGCTGATCATCAACCATCAGGATATTTACTTTGTCGGCGTCTTTCATTGTCTGTTAACCTAGCGGTGAATCCACATTCGGACTGTGGACAGGAGTTGGTCGGTATTGACTGGCTTGGCGAGATAGTCGGATGCGCCTGCTTCGAGGCATTTTTCCCGGTCACCCTTCATCGCCTTGGCGGTCAGTGCGATGATGGGCAGTCGTCGAAAAGCAGGATTCTTACGAATGGCTTCCATGGTCTCGTAACCGTCCATTTCGGGCATCATGATGTCCATGAGGACAATCGAGATATCTGAGCGCTCTTCGATGGTCGCGACAGCCTCCCGGCCGGTACTCGCAGAGAGAACGGTGATGCCTCTTCGTTCGAGCACGCTGGAGAGGGCGAAGATGTTGCGGACGTCATCGTCCACGACGAGAACGACCTTGCCTTCCAGTAGCTCGTCTGATCGATGAAGTCTTTCAAGCAGTCGCTGCTTGTTGGCCGGCATGTCGGAAACGGGACGGTGAAGGAAAAGCGATGTCGCATCCAAGAGTCTCTCTGGCGATTCGGCGCCTTTCACGACGGCCTTTCGGGCCAGCGTCTGAACTCTGGCCTCTTCCTCGGAAGTAAGTTCTTTTCCGGTGTAAACGATCACGGGCAACGACACGAGTTTGGGATCGGTCTGCATTTTCTCTAAGATCTCGAATCCGCTCATGTCCGGCAGTCTTAGGTCGAGTACTGCACAATCGAAGGCCTCTTTTTGCATTGCCTTCAGTGCTTCTTTGCCGGTGGTTACTCCCTTGATCTCAACCCCCTCGCCATCGAGGAGTTCGCGGATGCTGAGCTGCTCGGCTTTATTGTCTTCAATGACGAGCAATTTCTTATCGTGCGGCTCAGCGAATCTCATGAGCTTTCGATAGGCATCCTCAATGAGATCGGTTGTGGCAGGCTTGACCACAAAACCAAAGGCTCCCCGGGATAGTCCATGCTGGTGGTCTTCGTCGAGAGTAACCATCTGCACCGGTATGTGCCGGGTAGAAGGTTCTAGCTTGAGCTGGTTAAGAACCGTCCAACCCAACATATCAGGCAACGCGACATCGAGCGATATTGCTGTTGGCCGATATTGCGTTGCCAACGGCAGCGCCTCGGCTCCTCGCATCGCAACGAGCACTTTGAAATTCAACTTATGCGCCAAATCAACGAGGATGCGAGCATAGTTGGGGTCATCTTCGACGAACAGAATAACCTTGTCATCTGGTTCGATTGTCTCGCGATCATCGGCAATAGCTTCAGGGATCTGCTCGGCACGATGCTGAGAAGCAAGGAGCATGGTCCGTCCGGCGGGATTGACTTCCGTGGGAAGAACCGGCAGCGAGGACCCTGCGTAGTTGAGGGGCAGATAGAGTGTGAATGTGCTACCCTCACCCGGAATACTCTGAAGTTGGATTTCGCCGCCTAGGAGGCTCGCCAGTTCGCGACTGATCGCCAAGCCTAGACCCGTTCCGCCATACTTTCGGCTCGTCGAAGCGTCCGCTTGCTGGAAGGCTTCGAAGATGATTCGTTGCTTCTCGAGAGGAATGCCGATACCGCTGTCCGAAACTTCGAACGCCACCACTTTGTCGGATTGCCCGAGGATCGGGTGATCTCCGCTCCAACCGTCGGCAGCCATACGTACATTCAAGGCTATTCCTCCCTCTTGGGTGAATTTGAAGGCGTTCGACAACAAGTTCATAACGACCTGTTGAAGTCGCTTCGAGTCCGTCACAATTGTGCGTCCTAACCTGGGATCGATGGTCACATCGAAGCTGAGGCTCCGGCTCTCCGCCTCGTGGCGGAACGTTCGTCGGACGGTGTCGAGCAAGTTTGCAAACAGCACCTTCTCGGCCTCAACCGTAACGGTTCCCGACTCGATCTTGGAGAGATCGAGGATGTCGCTGATGAGATTGAGAAGGTCGGTTCCAGCATCATGGATCGTCCTGGCAAACTCCACCTGTTTACTCGATAGATTGCCCTCGGCATTGTCCGCGAGCTGTTGGCCGAGGATCAGGATGCTGTTCAGGGGTGTTCGTAGCTCGTGCGACATGTTGGCCAGAAATTCGGACTTATATCGTGACGTGAGTGCGAGCTCTTTGGCTTTCTCTTCCAAAGCGCCTCGGGCTTGCTCAATCTCCTGGTTTTTGCGCTCCATCACGACGTTTTGTTCGGCAAGCTGCTGGGCTTTTTGCTCAAGCTGTTCATTCGACATCTGAAGTTCTTGCTGACGTGTTTGGAGCTCACCAGCTAGCTGCTGGGATTGTTTGAGCAGTTCTTCGGTCTGCATGGATGCTTCAATGCTATTCAGAACGATGCCGATGCTATCGGCGAGGAGTTCGAGGAACGTAAGATGGGCGGGAGAGAATTCATTTATGGACGCCAAGCCGAGGACGGCCTTGAGTTGACCCTCGAAAATGAGAGGGAACACAACCATTGCCTTCGGCTTGATTTCGATGAAAGATCCGTCGACTGTTACTGCATTGGAAGGAATTTCCTGCACATGCAGGCCCCGCAGATCTTGAGCGCACTGACCAATGAAGCCCTCTCCCATTTGTAGCGTTTCGCTGTAGCGATTTCCGCCCGCTGCCCCATATGTAGCGAGGAGATGGAGGCTCGGACCATCTGCATTTCGGCATTGATAGACGACGCCTTGGTGCGCATTCACAAGGGGAACGAGCTCGCTAAGAAGCGTACGTCCTACTGTACGGAGGTCCCGTTGACCTTGCAGCATGTTGGTGAACCGTGCCAGGTTCGTCTTGAGCCAGTCCTGATCGTCGTTGCGCTCGGTGGTGAGTCGCAAATTGTCGATCATCGTGTTGATGTTGTCCTTAAGTTCGGCAACTTCGCCTCGGGCGTCGACCTGGATGGATCGTGTAAGGTCGCCTTTGGTAACTGCTGTCGCGACCTCGGCAATGGCACGAACCTGGGTCGTGAGGTTCGCGGCCAAGAGGTTGACGTTTCCAGTAAGGTCCTTCCATGTGCCGGAAGCGCCGGGCACGTTTGCCTGGCCACCGAGACGACCTTCAACGCCGACTTCACGCGCAACCGTTGTGACTTGGTCGGCAAAGATGGCCAGCGTGTCGGTCATGTTGTTGATCGTTTCGGCCAACGCGTCAACTTCGCCTTTGGCCTTAACCGTCAGCTTTTGTTTGAGGTTGCCGTTTGCAACAGCGGTGACAACTTTCACAATGCCGCGAACCTGTTCTGTCAGGTTCGCCGCCATGAC
>CAMFIS010000110.1 GCA_945952345.1 uncultured Fimbriimonas sp. | reverse complement strand
ATGGGATTTGCGGTCCATTTGAATGAAGATTCCGAGGCATTTCTTGAGTACGGTCCCGCCGGAAAGGGCTTCACTTCGAAGTCAGACCCCTTCACTGTACAGCCATCAAAACCTGCCCAAGTCGTTATCGACAGGCTTTCAGGCGGAACTGAGTACACCTATCGCCTACGATATCGGAAACAAGGCCAGACCGTCTTCCAGGACGGCACGAGCCATCATTTTCGAACTCAAGCGCCGACAAATACCCCGTTTACGTTTATGGTCCAAGGCGATTCGCATCCGGAGCGATATCCGAAAATGAATGTCCCCGAGCTTTACGAGCGAACCTTAAAGTCCGCCGGTGATTCTCATCCCGATTTCTTCATCTGCTTGGGAGATGACTTTAGCGTGGACACCCTTCGAGACCGCAATGCCGAATCCATCGAAGCGGTGTACAAAAAGCAGGTTCCCTACCTTGGAATCGTCGGACAGTCTTCGCCCATTTTTCTGGTCAATGGGAATCATGAGCAAGCCTCGAAAGCCAACCTCGATGGTACGCCAAACAGCGTGGCGGTTCTTGCCCAGAACGCTCGCAACCGCAATTTCCTTGAGCCAGCACCTGGAGGCTTTTATTCAGGCGACGAGGAGAAAGTCGAGCATATCGGACTGCTGAGAAACTACTACGCATGGGCCTGGGGGGACGCAACATTTATCGTGATCGATCCTTATTGGCATTCGCCAATTGCCGTCGACAACCCTTTGGGCACGGGCCCCAAGGAGGGAAGAGGCGGCAAAGGAAATCGCAATCTCTGGGATGTCACGCTCGGATCTGCTCAGTACCAGTGGCTGAAGCGGACGCTGGAACAAAGCAAGTCCAAGTTCAAATTTGTCTTTGCCCATCATGTGCTCGGAACTGGCCGCGGCGGAGTTGAACAAGCCCCGTTCTACGAATGGGGCGGAAAAGATCGAAATGGGGCGGACATCTTTAAGCAAATGCGTCCAGGCTGGGACATGCCGATCCACCAATTGTTTGTTAAGAATGGCGTTTCGGTTTTCTTCCAGGGCCACGACCATATTTTTGCGAAGCAGGAACTCGATGGAGTGATCTACCAGTCATGCCCTGTGCCTGCCGACGTGAGCAATCAACTCATGAATGGGGATGCCTATCAGACTGGAGACAAGATCGTCGGGGCTGGGTTGGTTCGAGTTTCGGTCACTCCCGAAAAGTCAAAAGTCGAATTCCTTCGATCGTTCCTTCCGGCAGACGAAACCGCCGGACACAAACACGGCGAAATCGCCTATAGTTACGAAGTCAAACCAAGGTCAAAATGATGAAGACAAACCTCCTCTTTCCGATCGGTCTCTTTGGATTGGCCGGAGCCGTTGCGGCCATCCAATCCAACGCTGGCGAAAGTCGGGCCAATGAAGTTTCGAAGCCATTTGCGAAATTCTCGTCAAAGGTAAAGACTCGTTCAGACGGCAAGAACTTCTATGTTGAATCCAACGGAATCCCAGATCATCGAATGATGGCGGGGATTACGGCTTGGCAACAACAGGTGCCTCTGCCTCAGAATTACACTGGAAGCAACGCGTGGCAGTTTCCTCTCTACCCTGTCGAAGCCAAAGAGCCAATTAGTGCGAAGGACCACTTCTTTCGAGGTGCGATCGCCATCGCGGCCAACGGGATTCCTATTTTCAACCCGATCAAAAACGATGGTCGCACCGACACCTTCCTTGCCGGCGAGTTGGATGAATTCGGTGGGCATAGTGGTCGGGGTGACGATTACCATTATCACATCGCGCCATTGGTTCTTCAAAAGGAGCTTGGCACCTCGCTTCCGGTCGCCTATGCGTTGGATGGGTACGCGATTTACGGCTTGACCGAGCCAGATGGAACGAGCGTTAAGAGTTTGGATTCTTTCAATGGCCATTCGACCAATGGACTTGGTTATCATTACCACGCCACCAAGAAATACCCCTATATCAACGGCGGCTTTCACGGGCAAGTTTCTGAGGTCGATGGCCAAGTCGATCCGCAACCTCGAGCAGAAAGTCCGCGACCGGCGACGGCGCCGCTGAGGGGAGCAAAAATTACGGACTTCACCTCTTCAAAACCAGGAACCTATTCGCTGACCTACTCCTTGGATGGTGAGGTTTATAAAGTTAACTACGCCGTCAATGGCGACCGCACGGTTTCATTTGAGTTTGTTGACCCCAAGGGAGGAAAGACGACCGAGTCGTATCGCTACCGGGGCGGCGGACGACGTGGTGGCGGTGACCAGCCAGAAAGACCTCAGGGTGGACGTCCGCAAGGACAACTGGGTCCGCCTCCAGGTCCACGAAAGCCCTGGTTTGTCGATCATGCCAAGGAACTCGATGCGAACAAGGATGGGGAAGTGTCCAAAGAAGAAGTGATCAGCCAATGCAAGGAGGCGTTTAAGGGTTACGCAAATGGTGAATCTTCGATCGACGTTACAAAGCTGCCGGATTTGCCAACCGTTCGGAATGCGATCGGAGGGTTCATAAAGGTTCACAGCAAAGAGCTGGATCGGAACAGCGACGGCAAAATCACTGAGCAAGAGATCATTGAGTCGATGATGCGGATGTTTGATAAGCAGGACAAGAACCACGATGGAAAGCTAAGCGGGTCGGAGCTCGAAGGATAACTCGATGTTCATCACTTTGGGATTAGCTTTGCTCCTGCAAGGGAGGGACGGTCCACCCGCAACGTTTCTGACCGATGTCCCGGCAAGCCCGCTGAACGTTATTGAAGGTGCGCCAACGCGTACGTCAATGGTCCTGAGCCTTCTGAGCGCGGAGACAACCAAAGTCGACCTCGTTTACCAGCGTTTGGGCAGACCTGCGTTGAACGAGAAAGCTGAGCTCACGGCCGGAAAACCCGCTGAAATTACTCTTTCGAACTTGTCGCCAAGCAGCGAGTACACCTACATAGCGACGTCGGGTCGTCATGAAGTCAAGGGCAAGTTTCACACGGCCCGAAATCCTGGCGAATCTTTCAAGTTCGACATTCAGGCCGACTCGCACCTCGATGGAAATTCTGGGTTGGATGTTTACCAGCGAACGCTTGAAAATATGGTGAAGGATCACCCCGATTTTCTTGTGGACCTTGGCGACACTTTCATGGTCGACAAGTATCCCAACTACCAAGACTCGCTCCGGCAGTACCAGGCTCAACGTTACTGGTTCTCCATCCCTGGTTCACAGATGCCAGTCTTTTTGTGTTTGGGCAACCACGATGGTGAAATGGGCTGGCGAAGTCGAGGCGGAGTGTCTACAACCGAATGGTCTCAGCAGCAGCGGCAGACCTACTTTCCGGCGATTCACTCGGATTCGTTTTACAGCGGCGCTCCAAAGCGCGGACTGTACTACAGTTGGGGGTGGGGTGATGCCCAGTTCATCGTCCTGGACCCATTTGTTGCGACCACGCAGAAGGCTCGTACGGACGACGACGGTTGGAATTGGACCCTCGGGGCGGACCAGTTCCGCTGGTTCGAAACAACGCTCAAGAATTCAACCAAGAAGTATAAGTTCGTCTTTATTCACCACCTCGTCGGCGGATTTGGTAAAGACGCGAGGGGCGGAGTGGAAGCTGCGGACAAATTTGAATGGGGTGATACCAAATATTTTCCCGACCATCGAGCGGGTTGGGCGGAGCCGATTCACAGCCTCATGGTGAAGTATGGCGTCACCGCGCTCTTCCACGGTCACGACCACCTCTACGTTCGCCAAGAACGAGACGGGATACTTTATATGGAAGTACCGCAACCGAGCCATGCTCGTGGCGAGAATACGACGAGCGCTAAAGAATACGGTTACACGTCGGGGACCTTGCTTGGAAGTTCTGGTCATATTCGCGTTTCCGTCGATCCGAATACCGTAAAAATCGAATACGTGAAGTCACTTTCCGGATCCCGCAACTGCGAAGTCGCGGACCATACAACGATTCCCAGCAAGAAATGACATTGCTTGGTTACTTCAGGACGATCATATTTTGGTGCGTGGCGTCGCTGGCTGCAGTTGCGTCGGCCCACGACTTGAGCTTAACGACGTTAGATCTGGCCGAGGTTGGCGGACACGTTCGGCTAAAGTTGGAAACTCCATTGAGCCGTCTCGTGCTTCGAGATGGACTATCCTCGAATCCATCGGGAATTGCGTTGGACCAGTCGATTAGAGGGCAGCTCAGCTTAGTCCAAGGCAATTCGCAAATTCAGCCAGAAAAAGCATCGATCGAGGTTGACAGCCGGGCGGATATGATCCGGTGGCAAACAGAGATTCCCGCAAGCTTGAATTCATTAGGCGTGGCGAAGAGGTTCTATTCGAAAGACGAGAGATCGGTGATGCAAATTAGTCTTCATGACGCGGCTGGACACTCTCGAAGCCTTATTCTCGATAACCATCATCCATCGTGGAATGCCGACACCGAATTTCAATCGAGTCCAAAATTCGCTCGTACACGCGACATCGAACGAAATTGGTTAGGACTGTTGTTGGCCGTCCAATTGGGATTCTGGTTTGCGCGTGGATGCAGTCTAAGGCTGTTGTACATCGCCGCTGGAATTGCCTTCGTGGGCGGTGTACTACTAATGAGAGGTCACATGGCTTCCTCACTACCGTTTGCACTGGTGGTTCTGTCCTTGGTTTGTCTCCTTCCCGGTCAAGTCAATCCAACGCGAAGTCCATGGTTTATGGTCCTTGTTGCTTCAATGTTCGGATTCCTCATTTGCGTTTCCGTCGATCCGATTCTTTGGGTACGAATAAACCTGCTGGCGATCTTTTTCGCCATCACAATGCTTACTCTTTGGGCCACCAGACACTTGCTTAATCGAAATATGAGCTCCTCCCAGAAAGTCATTTACGTAGCCTCAACCATTTTTGGCATGGTCGGCACGTATCAGCTGATTCTTTCCTTGACAAGCCACTCGGCGTATTCCTAAGCTCATCAATGTCCAGATAAACTTTGTCCGGTGAACGAGATCACATGGCGGGAGCCGCGGGCCTACAGCCGGGCCGTGTATCGGGAGAACGAGCGGACGAACCCCTTGAACAGCTTGGGTTTTACGGCGTTCGCGTTCGTCGCTCTCCTCGCGCTTCGAGGGTTGGCTGGGGTTCGGCCGGCGCCAGACGCGCATCCGCCGGCGTGGAGCATCGTCGTCCCCGCGAGTATGGTCTTGGCAGTCTTCATCGGCTACGGGTTGCCCAGGATCATGGGCTACGTCGGCCAGGCGTTCATCATCCTCTCGCCCAAGGGCGTGAATCGGAACACGGTGAGCAATCGAACTCAGATTCGGTTTTGGCCCTGGTCCAGCTTAGCGGCGGTCCGGTTTGCGGACGTAGACTTGGCGGGCCAGAAGTTTCGAGTGGTTCAGTTTCTTGGCCCTGGCGGTGAGTTGGCGGTTGAGATCGCGCTGGACGGTAAGGTGTCGGAAGCGGCGATTGCCGACTATGCCAGCCGCTATGGATTAAGGGTGGCCAACTGAGAAAAAACATTCGTTAGAGGCGCTCCTGCCAGACTGTCATTAGCCTGCGAAGACAGGTCGCGGCGACTGTACGCGAGGCAGGTCTCGCGAGCCAAAGCGAACGCCGGCGTTCGCACTCTCCATTGATCTACATTTGGACATCCTCTAGCTTTCTGCCTGAAAACCTCGCCTCAATAATTGCAGACCGCCGCTCGCGTCTTCCGAAACGACGGCGGTCACTTTCATGTGGGCTTCGAGGCGAGTGGTTGCGTCGGGCAGCCATTCGCGGTGACCATCGCGACACGCGACGAACAGAATTCCGGATGGGAGACCGAGTTCGCGAACCGTGCGACCTTCGTAGATGGAATTGGGCTCGACTTCCATTTCGACCACCACGGTCTCGTTGGACTCTATGTCGACATCGCCACCCTTTTGCAAGTCTCGCTCGAGCAACGATTCGTAGATCGGGAGATTCTTGGTGACCTCGGCGACACTGTAGGCGGAGAAACAGGCCACAAGGAGGGGCACGCTGAGGGAGTAGCTCGAGGTCATCTCGACGATGAGCATGATTCCGGTTAGCGGAGCTCGGACGATGGCGGTGAAGTACGCCGCCATGCCGACAACGGCAAATGCTCCAGGCATCACGTTGGCCGAGGGAGCAAGCATGTGGGTAATGTCGCCGAAGAAGAGCCCGATGATAGCTCCGAGGGCGAGCAACGGCGCGAAGATCCCGCCGGGCACGCCGGTACCGTAACTTCCGAGAGAAAGCAGCATTCGGGCGGCAAAAAGGAGAGGCAGCGCGGAAAACGTGAGCTTTGCTGTGAGGGCAGACTCGGCGATGGCGTGCCCGCCGCCAATGAGATCAGGGTATCGATAGCCGATCAGACCGACGACTCCGCCAACGAAGCCTACAACTATGGTCTTCCATCGAACATCCAACTTGGCAAATCCGTTGAGTGTTGCGATGAGGCCTTTATTGAAGAGCACGCCAAGTAGGCCGGAAATAGCGCCAAGGGCGATGAAGGCTGGGAGTAAGGTCAGCGCAGGCGCCGGGTAGGATGGTGCCGAAAAGGCCGGGAGTTGTCCAGAGCAAAGTCGCGAAACGACGTCGGCGGTGGCGGCGGCGATGAACGCGGCGCCGAAAACAATTGGCCGGAAGTCGCGCTGGAGTTCTTCGAGAACGAAGATGAGCCCGGCGATGGGAGCATTGAAGGCAGCGGCAAGACCGGCTCCAGACCCAGCGGCGATGAGCACCATCCGTTCTTTGGTGCTGGTTTTGAGCAGGCGCGCGGTACCTGCGCCAACCGCTCCTCCCATCTGGATGGTGGGACCTTCTCGCCCCAGTCCAAGGCCGGCACCGATGGCGAGGACTCCGCCGATGAACTTTGCGGGCAGAATGCGGCTCCATCGGAAGACGCGGTGGCGACGAAGCACGGATTCGACGTGGGGGATACCGCTGCCAGATGCTTCGCTGGACCAGTGTCGCACGATAGCGAGCGCAGCCAATGCCCCGGCGGTGGTTAGGAGCACGGGGATGATCCAACCGAACGGAATCCTTTGCGCCCATCGATCCAAGCGCATTCGCTCGAAATCGGCCAAGGACAAGAGGGATCGAAATGCGACGGCGACAATACCGGCAAGCAAGCCGACCAAGGCGGCTTTGGGAAACACCCGATGACGGTCGTCGCGGGTGTTGAGGAACTCTTTTAGCTCTTGATGTGCGTCGAGTTTTCCAGCATCGGCCTTCACTCTTGGTCACCCAGGTCGATCGGAATGCCATAGAGAACGTGGACGTGGCAGAACTCATCGATAAGCCGAAGAATTTCTTGAACTCGGGGGCCACGAATCTTGTAGATGTGAGACTTACCTTTGGTGGTGGACACCAGCAGCCCCGTTCGGGCCAGAAATGAGAGGTGTTGCGACGCGCCCGAATGTCCGATTTGGACATGGTTGGCGACCTCGCCGACCGATCTCTCGCCGTGGCAGAGATACTCGACGATTCTCAGACGAACTGGATTTGAGAGGGCGGAGAAAATTTCGCTGGCTCGAAATAGAACCACGTCCTCCATCGGTTTATATGTCACAATATTATAATATATTAATACATAACTTTCAGCCTACACGTTGCGGAACAGAAAGGTGAGTGAAATTAAATCCGTGGGTCCGCCGACCTTTCTGGTGGCTGAACAAATACAGACGAAGAACGAGTCAAAATGGAAAATCGTCAGGTTCAACGGGTCTGGGCGAGACGACTCAAATTGCGAAAAAGCGATCGAAAGCGGTCATTTTTGCAGGTTCCTTTGAACCTAGAATGACGAATTGCTATGTGCCTATCCTTCCATTTTGATCACGTGCTCAAGCTTTCCATTCTCAAGCATGATTGCCACGTTTGATGACACAATCACTTCGAACGTGATTCCTTGGCCATGGTCCATCCCTTGTAGCCATTCATAATCGCGCGAGCCGGGCTTGGCGGGTGCGGTTTCGGGGAACCAGGCGCGGAGTTGTGACAATGGTTTGCCGCGCATCGACATCCAAAAATCGCTGTCGACGAGGAGGAGATGGATGGAGTGGAGGTAGTCCTGCGGGGCGTGGCCCGACTTCCAGATCAGATACCGATAGTTGGTGTGATGGCTATCGTTGAGGGCGAGGCAAGTTCCTCCGGCGAGCACGAAGCTCAGGCACACCGCGCCGATGGCTTTTCGCTTCCAGTTCAACTTTGCCATTGCGTTCATTGTACGGCCCAATAGTCGGAATCACAAGGCAGACCGATAGGAACGAACGAACTGGGCGAACTCCGAGTCGCCGTCTGTATCCGCCTCGGACAGGATGATCGAGAGCCAAGGGGCGTACGCCTGTGGTGTTTCGCAGATGCCCTTGGCCAGAGATTCGGCGTCGACCAGCATCACTTCGGCAACTTCGGACTCTCGCGGGGAAGGTTCGCCTTCCAGTCGGCCAACGAAGAGGTGATCGAATTCATATTCCGTAAGGCCAGAGAGTTCGTCTTCGGCACGATAGGTAACGATTCCCGCCGACCGGAGAGTCGGTTCCAATCCCATCTCCCACCGCGCCGCTCGCGTGGCGGCCTCGATGGGCGTTTCGGACCCGAGTGGATGCGAGCAACATGTGTTGGCCCAGCGACCCGCGAAATGATATTTGGACATCGCTCGCCGCTGGAGCAGCAGGCGGTTGGATTCGTCGAAGAGGAAGACGGATATGGCGCGATGGAGAACTCCGCCGGCGCGGTGTGCAGCGATCTTATCGATCTCGCCAATGGTTTGGCCGCTTTCGTCGACGATCTGGAGGAGTTGGGGCATGGGCTCAGATTTGGAGGCCGCTAGCGGCGACGAATTGGGTGAGGATTCGCTCTTCCCCCGCGGCGACGTGCAGCGCACGGGAGAGCTTTCGCCAACGCGACGTTCGTGCTCGGCGGTTAAAGACGTCGTATTGATTTCTCTCGACGCAGGTGAGAATGTCGCTATACAAGATTCGGGCGATGAGGACGGCTCGGCGCATACGCTTGGGCAGCTTGTAGATTCCGAAATCGGAAGTCGTGTAAAGCGCGCGGGCACGGTCGATTTCGAATTGGAGCAGTTGGCGAATCTCGGGGGTGACGACGCCTCGCTGCATATCCCGTTCGGTAACTCCAAATCGACGAAGGTCCTCGAGTGGGAGGTAGATTCGGCCCCGTGTCCGGAGATCCTCTCCTACGTCGCGGATGAAGTTGGTGAGCTGCATGGCCTCGCCAAGGGCCTTTGCCCGGGCGATGGTGTCGTAATCCGTTCTGGCGCACATGGCGTAGCACATCATAACGCCGATGGCACTGGCGCTGCCGCGCATGTAGCCGCGGAGTTCTTCGTAGGTTTCGTAGCGTGCCTCGAACAAATCTTGTTCCATCGCATCCAGGAAGATGTGAGCTTCCTCGACGGGGATTCGGCATTCGCGAACCGTGTCGCAAAAGGCACGCATGGCGAAATGCTGGGGGCACGTGCCGGCCATTCCCGCGTCGAACTGCCGTCGCCAATCGGCCAGGTTCGCCAAACGCTCTTCGCGAGTCATGTCTCCGGGGTTATCCACCCATTCATCGGGAACCCGCACAAACGCATACAGCGCATGGACGCGGCGGCGGTACTTGGCCGGGAGCCGAAGCGTTGAGTAGTAGTACGTGGTCCCGAAGCGCTTATGGACCTTTCGGCATTCTTCGATGTCGGCTTTGCTCGCGTATCGCTCAATCATTTCTTGGGGATCCTCCGCATGTCCCAGCGCTCGTTGACGCTAGCGGTGCCGGCGGCGAGAAGTTGAAACTCATCGCCGTTCTGAATCTTTGTTCGAAGGGTTCCGAGAAGGGCTTCGAGCCTTTCTCGGCAGTCGGCCAAGCTGACGAATGCATGCGGTTCGCCGAACTCGATCCAGGCTTCCGGACGTTCGTGGATGGACTGCTCGTAGACAATGGCGACGGGAACCAACGCCGCCTCGGGAACCTTGGTCGCAATTCCGTGCAACGCTTTCTGAAACGGGAGGACGGTGGGTGGACGGTGGAGGATTCCCTCGGGGAAAAGCACAAGCGACTTCCCTTCGCTGCTGAGTTTTCGCATGGTTTGGCGGATGGTCTTGACTCGCCCTTCCAGGTCGCCTTTGGCGTAGCGGAGCGCACCCACGAAGCGAAAGAGCGGGAAGGCATCGTACTCCTCCACCCAAGCCAGCGAAGGCAAGGAGAGCTTGGCCATGGCGTGAAACATCACGTATCCGTCCAGCCATCCGTGGTGATTGGCGTAAACGATTGCGGGAGCTTTGAAAGTGTCTTTGGGCGGACTCCACCACAGGTTCCGAAGTTTCGACCGGATCGATCGCCGGATCATGCCACCCACGAAGCGGCCGATGAATCCTGTCTCCTGGGCGCTCATGCCGGAATCACCCCGTCGTCGATCAGTCGCTGCTCGACCAATTCTGCCGAAATCAGGACCATAGGCAGGCCGTTGCCGGGCACGGTGCTGGCCCCGACAAAGTACAGGTCAGGATTGGACTTGCTGCGATTTTGCGGGCGCATGAAGGCGCTCTGGAAAAGATCGTGACTAATCCCGAATGCGGCTCCACGTTCGAGATTAAGCTCGTCGTGCCACTGCCGCGGCCCTCGGCGCTTGATGCTTCGAACCTTGGAGCGATCGAATCCAGCTTCTTTAGCGAGTCGGCTGAACACCGAATCTTCCAAACGCGCCTGTGCGGCATCGTCCATTGGGCAATCCAGGTTCGGCACGGGGACAAGAACGAAAAGATTTAGAAGTCCGTCGGGCGCGGCCCCAACATCGGACCGCTTCGAGATGCAGACGTAGAATGCCGGGTCTTCGGGAATCTTGAGGTCGTGGAAAAGGGAGTTTAAGTTTTGCTTGAAGTCAGCGCCAAAGACGACGTTGTGGTGCTCGAGACCCGGTAAGTCCCCTTCGTACTCCATATACATCATGTGCGCCGAGCAGGAGTATCGGAGCTGCCGCTTGGGCGACGACTGGGCGAGCTCCCGCTGGGCGTACGGCATATCGGCATTGGCGACCACCACATCTCCTTCGAGAATTTCGCCCGAATCGAGGATGACTCGCTGACCTTCGATACTTCGAACTGACGTGTTGAGGCGGATATCCGCTCCTCGGCGGCCCACTTGCTCGGCCATGACTTCGGAAATGCGCGCCAAACCGCCCTCCGGGTAGAAGATTCCTTCGCCGTACTCCATGTAGGCGAGCGTGCCGTAAACCCAAGGCGCGTCGTAGGGCGAGAGTCCAAGGTACATGGTCTGGAAGCTGAACAGCATTCTCAGTCGAGGGTCGTCGAACCACTTTTCGACGCGGCTTGCAAGGTTGCCCAGCATCCGGTGTTTGACGACGCGTTTGAGTTGGGCAGGACTGGCGAAATCCCAAATCGACTGGTAATTCTTGCGAACAAAGTTGGGAATCGAGGCTTCGTAAAGCTGCTTCAGTTCGTCGAGGAATGCCAAGTATCGGTCGGCGTCGCGATCCCCGCTTAGGCTCTTGATTTGGTCGATCATTCGCGGCCGGTCGGTGGTGCCATCGAATCGGGTTCCGTCGGCGAAAAACACGCGG
This sequence comes from uncultured Fimbriimonas sp., assembly GCA_945952345.1. Classification (GTDB taxonomy): domain Bacteria; phylum Armatimonadota; class Fimbriimonadia; order Fimbriimonadales; family Fimbriimonadaceae; genus Fimbriimonas. The sequence continues at coordinate 1,053 of CAMFIS010000110.1, read as the reverse complement.
TAGCTGGGATCGCAAAGCCGATGAGGCACGAGTGCATCGAAATCCTCTCCCACGTCGGCGAAAAGCTTTCGGAAGGGGTCGAGCATCATCAGTAAAGTTGGACCGGCATCGAAGCGGCATTGGCCCACAAATTCCCGTCGATTGCGTCCACCAACCTGATCGCTTTTCTCAAGCACGGTGACCCGATGTCCTCGGTGCGCGAGCCTGAGAGCGACGCCAAGGCCGCCAACACCGGCTCCAACCACGATGAAGTGCTTTGACATCAAAACGCTTCTACTCACGAAGCGCAAAAAATGTTTCTAACTCGAAAAATTTTGCTTCTCGCGAGCTACGGGATGGCGGGTTAGGCACAGCGCCAGGATGCCCAGCATCGGCCAAGCGACGTCGAATCCGTGAATCTGCCCAAGCGATGCGACCATGAGGCAGAACCATGCCAATGAGCTTGAGGGCAGGGGCGATTTGGATTCATTTTGCGCGTCACGCCAAGTCAAAATGCCGCCGCCGATGGTTCCGACGATGAACCAGCCAACCGCATTCTGAACCGGCGCACCGAACATAGTTCCTTTGGGAATCCAGGTCCAGTAGTGGAAGACATCGCACATTGCCCGCTCCATCGGGACATCGATCGCCATTGCAACGATCCCGCAGGTTAGCGCTGCCGCCCAACCCTTGAAGCGACTGCGGACCCAAGAATATGATCCCACGAGAATGAGGAGCCACGAGAGCGGCAAGAGTAGCGGGAACAAATGGTTGCTGGGCAACTGAATGGTTGGCACCCACTTTTCGGTGTACTCGTAGTGGCCGAAGGGGACGCCGGTGTAGAGTCCTGCGACTTCGGCAATGATGCCGAGCGACATCACGAAGATCGTCGAGACTGCATCTCTGAGCCAGGCGATCGCGACGATTGCACCCGAGAAAATGGTCAAGAAGCTGCAGACAGAAGCGATTGGGCCCGGATCGACCTTGAACGTTGATTGCAAGATTGACCCAAGGATGGAAAAGATGACCAACCCAACGAAGACACGGTAGGCGACTGACAAGACCCGATCCATG
>CAMFIS010000109.1 GCA_945952345.1 uncultured Fimbriimonas sp. | reverse complement strand
GGCGGTCCATGGGGTAATCCAGTTCAAGGTCAGCTTTCGCTTCCCGAATCGCCCTCAGCTGACTCGGTGTCTCCACCCATGGGAATGTCTGTTCCATTTCCGACTGGAAAGGTGTGTCGGGTCCGTAGGGTTTCCGCTCCACCCGTTTCCTCTCCGCGTAGAGCTTCACGAGGTCCCGAGCGAAGAGTCGGGCCTCTTCCTTGGCTTTTCCCAGGGTCCGCTGCCATTCACCTCCCGTAAGCCGATTGAGTTTCGGAGGGACGTCGCCTGGGTTGAGGTGTTTCTGGATTCGATCCAGCTGATCGGCGGGGACATACAGCTTGTCTGGAGCTTGATATTCAATGTAAAGAAACTCTTTCTCGACGCCTTCGACTTCTTTCTTGATGAGCCCACGGAAGATACCGATGCCGAAGTTGATGTGCACGACATAGTCACCCGGCTTGAGGTCCAGAACGGTGGCAACAGGTGCGCCCTCTTGGAATCTGCGTTGCGGAAGCTTCAGGCGGGCCACGCCGAAGAGTTCGGCATCGGAGACGATGGACAGCTTTTGGTGGGGAAGGACGAACCCGCCGCCGAGGTTGCCGTGCGCGATGCGCTCCTTGCCTTCGTCTTCAAAGGTGGGATGTACATCGATCTGGCTCAGCACCGTCTTGGCTCGGTTCGGCTGATCGGTCGTGAAGATGACCGTGAAGTCTTGCTCGTGCCAAGTCTTGAGGGTCTGGGTGAAGGCATCCGCCCGACCGCGATAGGGTTCGAGCGAGGCACCGCCGACATCGGTGGTGGTATGAACCGTTAGCCACCTTGGCAGGTCGTTCATGCTCGTTAGCGAGAGCTTGTTGGTGGTCGAATCGAGATGCTCAACCGGAAGGAAGAAGTCGTTGGCGGTGCTGTGGAGGATTTCGCCCCGCTTGTTTCGACCTTCGAGTGCTTGGCTGAGCTCGGATTCGGCGCGGTTGCCGATGACTTCGAGTTCGAGAGGCTCATCGAGAATGAGCAGACCTTCTTCGCCTAGGAAGTCGACCGCACATTCCGAGTCCGGAAAGAGCATCGGGCGGTAGAGTTCAAGCCGATCGAAGTAATGATGCATCGACAAGGCTTTCGCGTCGCCCTCGATCAGTTCTCGTAGGTTCTCGGCAACTTCGTCGTCGTGCTGACCCTCTTCGCGATCAAGGGTTTGTAGGATCAGCTGCTGCAGTTCATCCTCGTGACCGGTGAACAGAATCTCGCGACTGGGCGAAAGAGAAAGCGCGGGCACCGTTCCGGTTGAGCGCTGGGTGCTGCTATCGAAGGTACGGATAGACTCGATTTCGATATCGAACCACTCGACGCGGATCGGCTGTTCGTAACCGCTGGGCCAGACGTCGACAATGCCGCCCCGCTGGCTGAAGCCGCCGGGCTGTCGAACCGGTTCCTGCTCTTCATAGCCCAGCTTCTTAAGGATATCCACCACTTTCACAGGGTCGATGCTTTGGTTCGGTTTGAGAGTGACGAACGATTCGAGCAGCAAATCGCGGGGAAGCGTACGTTCTAGAACCGATTGTGGTGAGGCGATGACAATCTTAGGCGTGTCCTCGGCGAGAGCTTTAAGGGCGCCAAGACGATCCGAGATGGCCGTGTGCTCGGGGGCAGCGTCCTCAAAGAGGGCCGACGATCCGCTGGGGAGCTGGAAGATTTCACCGTGCGGCACTCCGGAGAGTTCCAGCTTGGCTTGCCACGCGAGGGCCCGGTCGTAGCTGGCAGTTACCACCAGCATCTTTCGCTTGGATTCAAGATAGGCAGACGCGACGAACACCGCTCGAGCTTCGGGCGGAAGACTGCTCCAACAAGCTGCTCCTGTCTGATTCTCGAACGGTTCCGGTAATAGGTCTGTTAAACGGCGAGCCCAATCGGCGAAGCGCACTAACAGGAGTTTACCTGCCCGTCAATGCGATCAAAGGCTTCAGGCTTCAGCTGGTCAGGCTTCAGTTCAGAGTGTCGATGAGCGCAGTAAGCATTTTCGCAATTTCTTGAGACCGAGAGACGAAGTCGGCGGGATTAGGCACATATTCCAGATCACCAGCAATCTCGATAATGGCTTCAAGTTCGCGTATCGATCCGAGACTCATGTGCAAAAACCTCCGAAAATCTTCCTTTGATCGTCTGCCGTGACCTTCAGCGATGTTCAATGGTACTGAAAGAGCAGCTCTTCTCATCTGAGAAACCATTCCAAATTTCTCTTCGGCAGGAAACTTGCCTTTGAACCTATATATGTCGACGCAAAGAATCCTTGCTTTTTGCCACACCATAAGGTCTCGGAAGTCGGAGCGCCTCATTTCGCCAATTCTACTTTGCGCTACCGACTTGGCCAACAAACTGAAGCCTGAATTCCTGAAGCCTGAACCCTTCGACTGTTTTGCCGATGAGTGCTATACTCCTTTCAGTTCAAAAGGTTAAGGAATGTTGAACGAACAGTCGCTTACGGACCGAGCAGTTATCGAAGGAAGGCCATCCCACTTTACGGGAGCATATGAGGACTACACAACGGCGGACATCATCTGGGTCGTCGAGCAGTTCCAGATCGAGGGTGACGTGCAAGTCGCTCCATTCCCGGGCCGGGGCAACATCAACCTTCACACCTATGAGGTGATGGCAGGCGGTAAGGAGTACCTCCTCCAGAAGGTCAACACCGACGTTTTTGCTTTGCCATACCGAGTGATGGACGGTATGGAAGCCAGCATTCGAGCGCAGAATGAATCGCTCATTTCCAAGCCAATTGATGGCTGGGTGCCGATTACCCTGGTCCGGACCCGCTCAGGTAAGTCTTTCCTGGATCTCACCGACGAGCACGGCTGGTCTGTGTGGCGGATGATGGACCGGATTCCCGAGTCTTGTACATACAAAAGTTTGAGTGAGTTAGGTTCTCGGGAAGAGCAGCTGCGAATGGCATCCGAAGTGGGCCGCGGACTGGCTATCTACTCGGATCTGACGTCGTGCATCAAGCCGAACGGCATCGAAGGCTCCTTACCTGGTTACCGCGACACTGGACTTTACTACCGCCAATTCCATTCTGTGGTCAAGGGACACCGTTCCCTCGGCGATGCTGCCGCTTTGCTCCCAGACGATCCGATTTTGCGCACGTCGATGGGGCCTCACTTCTTGGTCGCTTTGCCCGAAGCTGAGTACCTGGCCCGGTTGAACGATCGCGAGCTGGCACCCTATATTGCGCTCGTGAAAGAGCAAGAGCCGTTTGCGATGGCGCTTTGGACGGCGGTGGCCCAAGGTCGCATTCGCCACACCGTCATTCATGGCGACACCAAGATCGAGAACTTCCTTTTCGACTCCTCGACTGGTTTTGTAAAGGCACTCGTCGATCTCGACACAATCATGGCGTTCACATGGCTAGCCGACTGGGGCGACATGCTCCGCTCGCTGGTCAATGTTGCGGGCGAAAAGGAGACCGACCTTTCGCAGGTGATGGTCGACGAAGAGGTTTACAAGAAAGTGGCGGAAGGCTTCCTTTCGGCGGCAACCGAGATCACCGACCAAGAAGTTTCGATGATGGTTCCTGCGGTGCAGGCCATTGCTCTCGAACTTGGGTTACGATTCCTGACCGATTACCTCAAGGGTGACACCTACTTTAAGCTCGGCCCCGGCGATCCGGAAGATCTGAACAAGACACGGGCGATGGTGCAGTTGACGCTGTATCGGCGGTTGGTTGAGTTTGGTCCGGAAGCAGAGCGGTTTATCGCGTCTGTTCGATAGGACATGAAGAAATCGATCCTGAATTACGGATCGAACATGAAGGCGGTGCAGTTCTATGGACTGTATCTTTTGGCCAGCGGGGCTTGCTACGCCGTCACACAGTACACCAAGCCGTGGGAAGGGATTTACCAATGGTCGTCGGTTTTATTTCTCGTCTTTCTGGTGATCGGATTGGCTCCTTTGCTTCTGTGGATTGTTATCGGTCCTCACGAACTGGGCCACATCCTCATGGGAAAACGTCGGGGATACCGATTCATTGCGTTGTGCATCGGTGGCATTATGCTGGTCGACACCCATGGCCGTAAGCACTGGATGTTCACCACTGATTACCGCAGGAACCTAAGGTATCTGTACAAAGAAAACCCTTCGGTTGAGGACATCATTTGGGTTCATGCCGCCGGAGGAGTCGCCAGCATCCTTTGTGGTTTGCTGCTATACGTCGGATTTCGACTTGCGGGATACGTTGAAGTGGGAGAATATGCCGCTCTCGCCTATGGATTGTATGGAGTTGGGAGCTACCTAAGCAGTCAAGAAGGTTGGCGAACGGATGGACAGATCATCCTGCAGTGTCTGCGTCATCCCGATAAGGCGCTCGCAACCGCCCGAAAGACAAATGAAGACATCGTGGCCTGGCTGCGGCCCAGCAATTCGACTTATCGGCTGGAATCCGTTTATTCCTATCAAGAGCACGTCTGTTACAACGCCTTATATGTGTTCTGGAAAATCATGGATGCGGGCAAGGTCAAAGAAGCCGAACTTCCAATCAGAATCGCTCTGGAATCCGCCGTCTTTTCGGATGGCAAAAAGCCACTCTATGTGTTTGCCGCCTGCGAAGCGGCAATATACTTTGCCCGATTCCATCCTGAACCTGAACTCGTTGCCCGTGCCGAAGCCTTCTTGGAAGGAAAGGAAGTTCCTCCCGAGCGACAACTCACCATCGACGGCGCAAAACTCTGGGCTGCCGGTGATCGATCCGGCGCAATCCAGAAGTGGACAGAGGCCGAGCCAATCAGCCTTGCGACCACCGACGATCCGGCGTTAAGAGTTCATACCCACGACTGGTTTCTCCGGCTCAGGACCGACGATATGATATTCGAGACCGAACGCCTTATCGCACGGAAGTGGCGGATTGAAGATGTAGACGATCTGTTCGAAATCTACCGCGAGCCGGAAGTGGTGCGATTCCTTGGTCCGACTCCGAAGACCGTCGATACTCGCGATGAGATGCTGGAAAAACTCTCGAAACGGTTGGATGCCCAAAACAATTGGAAGGTAGGACTAGGGGCATGGGCTTTGATTCGTAAGTCGGACGAGAAGGTGATCGGATGCATTATCTTCAACGAATTCCCGGATGGCATGTCGAGGGCGCCTGGTGCGGTCGAAGTCGGTTGGCACCTAGGGAAGGCATTCTGGAACCAAGGTTATGCCTACGAGGCTGCCCGAGGAGCCTTCGAGTATGGCTTTCGGATGAATCCAGAACTGGAGAAGGTCGTCGCCGTTGTTTATTCCGACAATGCACCGTCGCGGAAACTGGCGGAGAAATTGAAGATGAAGTATGTTGGCCAATCGGACGAATATTACGGCACGACGCTGGAAGTGTACGAGAAGCTGCGGCCCGGAGGTTAGCGCCAGAATTATTCGGTATCTGCAAGTGCGCCCTTCCCCCACCGGTTCGCGAAATTTGTGGTCCATTCTAACTAGTCGACAATTGATCGCTCACCGACACCCCCTGGGGTGGAGCGTGGTTAATTCCTAACCCAAGTCTTGTCATTGAATTTTCGGAAACCTTCTGGCAGAAACTAGCTTAGTTAACGCTACACCCCAGGGGGTGTCGGTGAGCGAAATCAATTACCGACTCCGTATATCACGAGACTCAGCGAACCGGTGGGGGTGGTTCCCACTCCTCGCATTACGACTCAAACGCACGCCCACAAGGTAACGTCTAACTTCATATGGAGAGAAGACAGTTCGGAAAGACCGACATGCAGGTGAGCGTCCTCGGGTTCGGGGGATCGGAGATTGGGTTTGGCGGAACTCCTCTGGCGGAAGTCGAGACCATTCTCAACGCTGCCCTCGACCAAGGCATGAACGTGATCGACACTGGCGAATGCTACGCCGACAGCGAAGAGAAGATTGGTAAGACGGTTGGACATCGCCGAGACGACTACTGGCTCTTCACCAAATGCGGACACACTTCCGGGTTGCCCGGCAAAGACTGGGAACCGGACATGCTCGAGCGATCCATCGATCGCAGCCTTCTTCGCCTCAAAACCGACCACGTCGACCTGATCCAGCTCCATACGTGCGATATCGAAACCTTGGATCGTGGAGAAGCCATCGAAGTGATTCAGAGAGCCAAATCTGCCGGTAAGGCCAGGTACATCGGCTACAGTGGCGACGGGCAAACCATGCGCCACGCCATCATGATGGATGTGTTCGATGTAATCCAGACCAGCGTGAACATTGCCGATCAAGAGTGCATCGACCTCACGCTGCCATTGGCCAAAGCAAAAGGGATGGGGGTGATCGCCAAGCGGCCCATCGCGAACGTAGCTTGGAAGCACGAGTCGGACTCCGAAGCCGGATATGGGGCCGAGTATTGGCGACGGCTGCACGAACTCAAATATGTCTATCCCGATATGCTCGATACGGCACTTCGATTTACGTTGGCGCAGGACATCCACGTAGCGATCGTGGGAGCATCGAAGCCCGAGCGCTGGCCAGCCAACGCGCGCATCGCGGCCAAGGGTGGGCTAGACGACATGGCCGTCTCGTGGATTCGGGATCGATGGAAGGAAGTTGCCAAGCCAGAATGGGTTGGGCAGACTTAGGATTGGTCGGATGGCTTGAACCAAGCCGGAAGTAACTCCCCCGGTTCGTACCTCACCGGCCCCTCTGAATCAAAGGGGCAACCTGGGTTGGGCAGACGCAAATAGCCTCCAGCCACCAGCCGCCAGCAAAGGGCGCAAAGAAGCGGCAGAGCCAGCGCGGGGAAGCGGAGGAAGTGAAGAGATAGATTCAACGCTTGTACTTTTCGACCAAGTCGCGACATGCTGAATTCCACTCCGGAAAACGAAATTCGAAGCCAGCTTCTAGTAGTCGGGTAGGAACCACTCGTCGACTCTTCAAGACCAGCTCGCTTTCGGTGCGCATAGCCCAAGTCCCGACCTCAACCAGCCAAGCCGGAGCAGGGAAGCCGAACCTCACGCCCCAAGTCTCGCGAAGAATCCGAACGAATTCTCTTTGTGGTAAGGGATTGGGTGAGCATATGTTTACCGGACCGTCCAGATCTTCATGAGCAATGAGGAAGTCGATCGCCCGAGCGAAGTCGTCTTCATGAATCCATGAGACGAACTGTTTGCCGTCGCCAAGTGTTCCTCCAAGTCCACGACGAGCAAGTGAGGAGAAGACGTCGAACACGCTGCCCGCGTCAGGCGACATCGTCATCGCGCTACGAAGCAACACCTTCCTCGTATTCGGAGTTTCCATCTCGTTGGTGGCCTCTTCCCAAGCCTTGGCAATTTCGATGCTAGCATTCCAAGTTCTCGGCGCACCGGGTTCGTCACCACCCAATATGCCCGTGGCCTCACCGTTGGGAGCATCGAATCGGTGGGCGTAGATTGTTGCCGTACTTGCCTGCAGCCAAACCTTTGGAGGATTCGTGCATTGCTGAATGGCTTTTCCCACGGCGTGAACCGACCGAACTCGGCTCTGCATCATCTGATCGAGATTGGTATCGTTGTAGCGGCAGTTAACCGTACGGCCGGCGAGATTGATCACCACTTCGGCGCCATCGACTTCTTTCTCCCAACCCGTAAAAGTTTCGCCGTTCCACGGCACAAACTTGACATCAGAAGTCGAGGCACCATGACGAGAGAGAACCACAACCTCCCAACCAAGGGCAGAGAAGTGTCGGCGAAGAATTGCGCCAACATGTCCAGAACCGCCGGGTATAACTACTTTCACAAGTTTCTGAAATCTCCGACATCAGTATAGCGTAGGACTTATTATGGAACCAACCCTCGAACGACGATTTCTGGAATACGAGAAGTCTCCAACCACCTGGGATCCGATCAAAGGTGGCAAGAGGGCTTGGGTTTGCTTCGATGATTCGATCACCGTTGGTTGGGACGTGATGCCCAGCGAGGCATCGATCTCTGCCGTGATCGAGCGAATGATGGGCGGCAATTACTACCCACCAGATGCAGTTCAATTCTTCGGTAGGTTTCGAGATGAGAAGAGGCACCTAAAAACCGGGGAGCGAATTCTACAGCGGGCTAGAATGCTGCCGTTTGTCGATGGACTCTACCTCTACTCGATGGCCGAAATCTTCGTCGCCGAGTCTGGACCGCGCTACTGCAAAATTGGTTATGTAACGACCAAGCGGCACTTCGGGCGCGGCATTTGGTCCGCTACCCTCTCGGAAGAAAACGGCAAGCTTCAATTGAAGGTTGAAAGCACGGCATCGCCTGGAAGTTGGCAGTTTTGGGTTGGACTCCCAGTCGCCCGGTTCCTGCAACTCAGGGCCCGGCGACGAGGAATCCAAGATATCTTCGCGATGGTTGCGAAATTAGAAGCCAGCTAAACCGTTTGGCGCGCCGACACCACTCAGGAAGTCCCAACCAATTCCCGCCGAGTGTGACCCAGACGTGCCATGCTTTACGTCGAATAGCGTGTCAGTGCCAAGAAGGGAATACAGGTGCGCATTAAACGCTTTGCTGCTCGCATAGCTGTTTCCGGCCGCGTTGGTGATTCCGGCAATGATGGGGCACGAGACGCTGGTTCCGCCGAAAACAAGCCAACCGGAAAGCCCGCCAGAGGATGTGCTGTCATACACTGCAACACCGGTAGCCGGGTCGCCCACGGCGGCTAAGTCTGCCGCTCCTCGATATCGCTGGACGCTACTGACGACCACGTCTTGGAACGTCTGGCGAGGTTCGAACAGGCTCAGATTGCCGGCAGTTTTAGACCAGGAGTTCTCACTGGAACGATTGTTCAGGACATCGAGCACAAGCGTTGTACCACCGACTGCAATTGCGTTCTTGCTAAGCGCGGGGAAGTTTCGCTCGTCGCTGGTATCCCCGCTTGCGGCAAAGAAGGTCACGCCCGCTTGAAGAAGGTTAGGATCGTAATGAACGAAGTTACATGCCGACTCTGTGGCACCAAAGCTCAGGGAAACTTGCTTGACACCCGGTAGCGCTTTGGCAACATTCACGGCCGCCATGAGGTCGGAGACGGTAGCTGATGCCGCTTCGACCAGGTATATCTTGGCGTTCGGGGCCATTGCGTGTGCCCATTGCGTGTCGATCGCCATCTCTTGGGACCAACTGCCATCGGTTGCAGGTTGACTTCCGGTGGCATACACCACTTGGAATACGGTGTTTGAGGAAGAGGTCGCCGAGGACGACGGTTCCGTAGGCAAACCGAACTGGCTCGAGAAAACGTTGAAGTCGTTTAGAGACGTGGGATAGTGGAACGCGTCGACGATGGCGATCGCGCCTGAACCTAGGTTTCCGGGAACACCGTAGGCTTGGTATAGCTGCTGGGGCGACAGACCACTGGGTCCCGAAAGCCGCCCAGTCGCACCCGTATAGATGAGGTGGTTCGTGTGGGCTCTGATCCCAGCGTCGCTCGCTCGAGAGATGGTCGATTCGGGAACGACAATATTGGGTCCTTGTAGCTGGGCCAGGTTATTTGCCGCCTGGTTCTGGGCTGATGGAAGCGCGATAGACCCACACGTGGGATCTGGCGCTGGATCGACGATGCCGCCATTGCTGCCACCTCCGCCTCCGCCACACGCAATCACGGTCGCAAGTGAGAGAAAAGCAAAGACATACGAAGCATTTCGAAGATTCAGCATAAATACCTACCGGGCCCTTTGTATAGAATAACCGCGCTTCCCCTCATTGCTGAGCGGAAACGCGGAGTTTTTTTGGAGTAACAAACGACCTAATTGCCGATTAGTTCGATGCTTTTCGCCGACGGCGAATGAGTCCTACGGCTCCGAGACCCAGAACGGCCAAGGAAGCCGGCTCCGGAACAACCGCGATATTGCCGGTGTTGCCTGTGGTACCAGGGAAAAGTTCCTGAGTCACCACGTGCAGTCCGAGCATGTTCACCAAGTTGGTGGTGAGTGCTGTGTACGTAAAGACTTGATGACTGTTCGGACCAAATCCATTGTTGGGATTCGACTTCCAACCTGCGATGCCACCGGGTCCAGCGTTGCTGTTGTCCGTACTCCAGACGCCAAAGTTGCTGTTTGTTACGGTCAGGTCGGAATCCGATAAGGCGTAGAAGCCGATGATGCTGGTGATGTGGTAAGTGTCCGCACCAATGGTAAATGTTGGATTGGCGCCCTCGACTACATCGACCGTCAGGCCACCGTTGCTTGCGTTAAATGTAATTCCTGAGAAGGAATCAACATCGATGAACGAGGATCGGGTGGTCGCGTTCGCACAAAGCGCTGCCCCGACTGTCGCCATAGCGACGGAAAATTTCAAAGTATTCATTTGTTGCCCCAAATGCATGCACGAACCTTTCAGCCCATACAACTTGATAATTATATCTCGGCCCAGGTTCCGAATCTGTCGATCGGAACCTGGAAACGGTAATTTTGCCGGGCCATTGAGGCCTCTTCTATAACGATTCTTATTTTTGGCCAGCGAAAGTAACGCCGAGCTTCTTCAACGCTTCTTCCAACCGCTTGTCATCTTTGTCGTAGCCAACGATGGCGTCGGCGACCTTTCCTTCTTTGTCGATGACATAGGTCGTTGGGATTCCGCTCACATTGAACATCGAACTGGCGATGCTCTTGCTGTTGTCGTTGGCGGCGGGGTCGAAAGCGAACTGGAACGTGTACTTGCTCTGGTTCTCAGGAATCCACTTCTTGTACGCGTCCTTGGCATCCCACACGCAAACACCGAGGACCTGGACGCCCTGCTCTTTGACTTGCTTGTAAACCGACTCGACGTGGGGCATGGACATCATGCATGGGCCACACCAAGTTGCCCAGAAGTCGAGGACAACAATCTTTCCGCGATAGTCGGAGAGCTTGAGGTTTCCGCCTTCCCACTTCTCGGCCGTAAAGTCCGGAGCCATTGCGCCCATCTTCAGCAAAGGCTTCGGAGCAGCGGCTTTCGGCGTGAGCTCGATCACGGGCAGCATTGTCGGAACGATTCGCACGTTCGATCCGTCTTCAGAAACTTTAGCCTTGTAGACCGTCTCGCCGATCTTGAACGGTGCGCGAGTATCGATCTGTCCGCTCGACCACTTACCGTCATCGTTCAGGTCGATCATCATCCACGTAGGCCGTGTCTTGCCCGCATCTTCGACTGAGTTCGCCCACTTGTTAAACAAGGCATCCGCGTCGTTCTCAACCAACAGAACCTTGTGGCTCTTGCCGTCGACGCTAACGGTCCCGGTTCTCGCCGATTCTCGATAGCAAAGGAGAGGATTCGCGCCTGTGCGGACGAAACGGTACAGTCCGAGCGTGTACTCACTCGAAGACGTCTCAACCATCTTGCTGCCGTAGGAGGCGCGAAGAGTGACATCCATCACGCCATACATCGGACGGTCGCCTTCCCGCTTGGTGCTCCAAGCGCCATTTCCATCATCGGTGAGGTCTCCGTTTTGGTTCTTGTCGATATATATCTTGTAGTCGCCCTTGGCTGGCTCGTCGAGGGCCACCACGAAAACACTATGAGGGCCGTTGCCAAGCTTGATTGTGCCGTATTGGGGCTTGGCTCGGTAGATTGGTTCGCGCTTTACGCCTTCTGGCTTCTTGTCCGAGAGGGCGATTTGGACGGGATAGTATCCGAGCTTGGCGGTAACTGCGCCTTTCGAATCCATAGTGAGTTCGCCGGCGGCTTTCGCGGCCATGGCGGTAAAAACTAAGCAACTTAACATGATGGTTTCCTCAGGAAATCTACTTGCGATTGTACTGCAAATGACAAAAGTTGAAAAACTTCCAACGATCTCGAGTTTCGAACGTAATTGGTGACGGAAAGAAAATCATGAACGACGAACGACAAACCAAATCTGGCACGATCTGCGACCTCGGCGTACTCGACCTGCGGTACGCCGCAACGCCCGAGGAACTCGAGTCCATTCACAACATCCACGATGTTGGCGTCATCCTCATCTACGAAGCCGCTGCCGCTGCTTTGTCGAGAATTCACGTCCACGATGTGGGTTCGGTCGTGATCGTCCCAAGTGGATCTAAGGTCAACTGCATGACGGGGCAACTCAAGATTTCCGGCGCTTCGATGGAAGCAGGTGACCCCGAAACCATTCTTATGCTCGTCGGACAAACCATCATCCAAGGGAAGATGGAATCGGTTGGCTACAAGGAGGTGCGCGTCGTGGGGCAACTGATGGCCCCCCGGGATAGTCAGGCTGTTTTGGGTCCCAAACTCAGTCAAGTCACTGGCCAAGTCGTGTATGTGCCCGAAAATTGCCGCGTCATCATGGGCAAAGAAACTATCAACCAAGAATTCCTTGAGCTCCTCCAGGAACCTACTCCACTTGTTGTGATGGGTCATCTCACGTTTGAGTCCGATGTATCCAAGGAGTTGGTCCAGCAAAAGATCCCCGAGATCGTCTTGTTGGGAGCCATCCATGCCCCTCGCGCGATATCAACTCTTCTCTCCGTCATCACCAAGGAAAAGCTCGGAAAGATCGTTGCGGTCGATTAGAACTCAGACCGAACGGGATCGGCTGGAAGCTTCGTTTGATGCAATCTTTCGAAAGTACCAGCCGATCCTTACCGGATACCTTGTGGGCCGAGTAGGAAATCAAACTATCGCCGAAGACTTGCTTCAGCGGGTCTTCGTTCGGGTCTGGCAGCACATCGAAAAGGTATCGCA
>CAMFIS010000108.1 GCA_945952345.1 uncultured Fimbriimonas sp. | reverse complement strand
TCTTGTGCCTTCATGGCCGCCACCGAATCTCACCTCGACCACACCAAGCCCGACACGCGCAATGGCCTCCCCGGCGCGATGCCCCGCAAGATCAACGTCGTCATGATGGGCGCGGGAAGTTTCTTCACGAACTCGGTCCTGCGCGACGTGGTGCTGATTCCCGATAACCTGGGTGGCGAGTTGAGACTCTGCGACATCGACCCGGTCCGCCTAGAGCTTCAAGCCAAACTCATGCAGAAAGTGGTCGACGCGGTGGGCCAAGGCGACAAGTGGAAGCTGGTGAAGTCCACCAACCGACGCGAACTCCTCCCGGGCGCGGATTACGTCATCAACTCGATCGAGGTCAGCGGTGTGGACTGCGTCCGGTTCGATAACGACATCCCTCTCGAATTCGGCATCAGCCAGAACATCGGCGACACCATCGGCCCCGGTGGACTCATGAAGGGAATGCGTACCATCCCGGTCTACATCGGCATTCTGCAGGACATGCGCGAACTGTGCCCCAAGGCGCGAATGCTGAACTACACGAACCCGATGAACATGATGATCTTGGCGGGTACGCGTGCCGTGCCGGATATTCCCCAGATCGGGCTCTGCCACTCGGTTCAAGGCACATCGCGAATGCTCGCGGGCTTTGCTGAGGTTCCATACGAGCAAGTTCAATGGCAGTGTGCGGGCATCAACCACCTCGCCTGGTTCACCGAGTTCAATGGCCCTGATGGCAAGTCGCTGTATCCCAAGCTTATGGCGATGGCGGCCGACCGCTCGTCCGAGTTCGCCACAAAAGAACCCGTGCGTTCGGACATGATGCTCCACTTCGGCGCGTTCATCACGGAGTCCAGCGGACACCTCTCCGAATATCTTCCCTACTACCGCAAGCGCAAGGACCTGTTGGACAAGTACACCGACACCGGCTACCGCGGCGAGGAATCGTTCTACGCCAACAACTGGCCCACTTGGCGCAAGGGCGCGGACGAGAACCGCGACAAGATGATCTCTGGTGAGAAAGAACTCGACCTCAAGCGTTCGTTCGAGTACGGCGCGTGGATCATCGAGTCGATCGAGAAGAACGCACCGATCGTGGTGTACGGAAACATGGCCCCCAACAACGGCCTGATCTCGAACCTGCCGAGCGATGGCTGCGTCGAGGTGGCTTGCCTCATCAATCACAACGGATTCCAGCCGACGAAGTACGGACGCCTGCCTCAGCAGATGGCGGCGATCTGCGACTCGAACATGCGGATGTTCGACCTGGCGGCGGATGCAGCGGTTCACAAGTCCAAGCAGTACGCCGAGTGGGCGCTGATGATGGACCCGCTCACGGCGGCGGTTTGCTCCCCGGCGGAGATCAAGGAACTGACACGACGACTCTTCGAAGCCGAGGAACAGTTCCTGCCTGGATTCAAGTAGGTTCTTCAGCCTGCCAGCCGAAACAATTAAGCTGGCAGGCTGAAGTCCTTTTCAACGTCATGAATTCACTTGATAGATTTGGCCCAATTGCTATTGCGTGAAACGCAGCAGAACGCTCAGTCCATACAATGAGTAATCATGCCCGTACCTGAGAAGCTCGATTTCAAGAAGGTATACAAGCACCTCTATTCACCTTCGGCAAAGCAACCATCACTCGTAACCGTTCCGAAACTGAAGTTCCTCATGATCGATGGACGCGGTGATCCGAATGGAGAAGGATTTACTGAAGCAGTTGGCGCACTTTATTCGCTTTCCTACACGATCAAATTTTGGTCGAAGAAGCACTCTGCACCACCCGGATTCGCCGAGTTTGGCGTTGCTCCTCTCGAAGGGCTCTGGGCGGTCAGTGGAGACGATAAAGGCGCAAATAACTTCGAAGTCGACCGAGACGATTGGCTTTGGACAGCGATGATTATGCAGCCCGACTTCGTGACCGAAGAGTTCTTGGAACAAGTGCGAACCGAAGTTGCGGCGAACAAACCCAATCCCTCCCTCTCTCGCGTGAGGCTCGAGACTTTCGAGGAAGGTCCGTCAGTTCAAATCATGCACATTGGACCGTACTCAACCGAGCCTGAGTCTATCGCTAAGATCGACGCATTTATGAAGGATCAGGGCTTCGCATCAAATGGCCGACATCACGAACTTTACTTCGGCGACCCACGACGAACCGCTCCGGAGAAGCTGAAAACTATTCTGCGACATCCGGTGCGACCTTTATGAAGAAAAATCCCCGAAAAATGGACCCGAGGATTCTCCTTTCATTAGTACAGTCTTACTTGCGTCGCTTACGAATCAACGCAACTAATCCCAATCCAATCGCCGCCATCGAAGCGGGCTCGGGAACGGTGTTGATCGTGCCGTAGGTATGGTCGTCGATGATAGGACTCCACGGGAAGGCGCCGCTACTAATCACGACTTTCGTGATGCCGCCCGAGTTTTGCCAGCCAAGGAAGGTGGTGTCACCGGCGTTTCCAGGCAGCGAGAAGTTCATCGTGCCCACCAGGGTTGCGCCATTATAGACGTCCATGGTGCCGCTGTAGCCGAAACCGGAGAAGCATCGGGCATCGAGGCCCATTGCCTGAGTCGCCGCTGAGTAATCGATTTCGAACTGCCCATTGTCACCGTTGATGAGAATGGATTGAGTATTGATTCCAAAATATTGGTCGCCGTTCCATTGGATCGGCTTTCCGTCCGTACTCAGGTAGGTCGCGCCTGGATTGACGAGTCCCGGGCCTTGGCCGAGGACAACCGTCGTTGAATCCATCGACGTGACGTCGGTCGTTGCGGCGTTGCTCACTGGAATATTAAACGTCTCGAAGCCGTCACTGGTCGAAGATGTCAAGAGAGAGTTGAGATTGGCTCGTGTCAGAATTTGTTGAGCCGGCGCCGAAGCTGCAAACAGCATCGGAATTGAAAGCATAATCGCTTTTTTCATATTGCCCCTTATTTAGAAAAACAATGTCTGCCGCCAAAGTGGCGACAACAACGACATTCTAAACCTCGCAAAGGTGCGAGGTCAACTTTGGAGAGCGGGTACTAGGCACTATGGCACGAAGCATTGCCCTGCCTTTCGAGTTTTGCCGCATTCTAATCGATGCGAAACCTGGAGCGCAGGCTTCCAGCCTGTAATGTTCGGTATGGTTCGGGAAAGCATTCCCGAACCTTCATTGCAAAGCTTAACGTCGCGCCGCGTAAGCCTTTCCGCCGCGATTTCCACCCGGCTTAAACTGGCGCTTCTTCTGCGATCCCGGAGGCTTCGGTTGCCACTCGGGCAGCTTCGCGGTCGAGAGATCGGAGGTTTCGAGCTTCATGCGAATAAGTCGCTCGATGTCTCGCACGTCGCCGCCTTGCTCCGGCGTCGCGACGGTGATCGCTCGGCCCTGCTTCCCAGCTCGGCCGGTTCGACCAATGCGGTGCACATAGTCGTCGGCATGCTCGGGAATATCGTAGTTGATAACCAGCGAAATGTCCTTGACATCGATTCCACGGGCGGCAATATCGGTGGCAACAAGCACCCGAAACTCGCCAGATTTGAATCCGTTCAATGCGGTGACTCGCTGGGACAGTGTTCGATCCGAATGAATCTCGGCGGCAGTGTGTCCATCGCGATTGATCGACTTCGCGATCTTTCGAGCGCCGTGTCGAGTTCGGGCGAACACCAACACCGAGCCTTTGTTATCGTACAACAAATCGCTCAACAGGCCAGGCTTGTCGTCCTTCTCCACCACGATCAACTCTTGCTTGACGGTCTCGGCCGTAAGCGTCGGCCGCTCGATTTCGACTCGAACCGGGTCGATCATGAAATCGCTCGAGATCTCGGCGACGATCTTGGGAAACGTCGCGCTGAACAGCAAAGTCTGCCGTGTGTGCGGCGTCTTCGAGAGAATCAGTCGGATCGGTGCGATGAAGCCCATATCCAACATTCGATCAGCTTCATCCAACACCACGCATTGAACCTGGCGTAGGTCAGCCGTGCGCTGGTTCAGGTGATCCTGAAGCCGACCCGGAGTCGCCACGATGACTCGCGGATTCGATCGCAATTGAGAGATCTGCTTTGGCATTGGCGCACCGCCGATGAGCAGTGCAGTTCGCACGCCCAGCTTCCGGAACGTCTCTTCGATCTGCATCGCCAATTCTCGCGTTGGAGCGAGGACCAGACCCTGCTTGTCGTTTTGCAACGTCATCAGCATCGGCAGACCGAACGCAAGCGTCTTACCCGTTCCGGTTTGCGCGAGGCCGACCATGTCCTTTCCGGTGAGCGCAACCGGGATCGCCTCTTCCTGAATCGGAGTTGGCGTCATGATCGACATGCCGCCAAGTTTGGCCGCGAGGCCCTCGTTCACTCCGAGTCGGAGGAAGTCGACGGCGATCACTTTCGGTGCGTTATTTTCGTAGTTTGGCTTGGCGATCGGCTTCACTGAGCCCTGATCGCGATTAGGAACGAACCGGCTATTTCCCGGCTTGCGTCCGTAATTTCGAAACTTGTTTCGTGCGCCGCGAGATGACTCGCCGGATGCAGGCGCATAGGTTGTGTTTTGCTTTGACATAAAGGAAATCGCCGAACAAGGTCGAGGGGTTTTTCCGGCGACAGACTAGATTATGGCACATTTTGGGCCAGACCCTCGATTGAAGGTAGGACCACCCCCACCGGTTCGACTACGGCCCTCTCACCGACACCCCCAGGGGTGGAGCGTTGGCTACTTGCCAAGTAGGAGGTTGAACAATACAGAAAGGTTAAGTCCATGCTCGAGGGACCTAACCACGCTCCACCCCTGGCTGTGTCGGTGAGCGCAGTTAGGATTCAAAGTTAAACTGGACTGATCAGCGAACCGGTGGGGGTAGCACGTGTATAAGAGCTAGACCCGTAACGCCTCCACCAACTTCCCTACCCCGGTCGACGCCGGTTCCGCGATGACCTCGATCTCGCCGAACCGTGAGAACACTTTTGGCGGATTAGGATCGACGACAAAAATCTTCTTCGCGCGAGTCACATCCACCAGCCCTGCCGCCGGATACACATTCAGCGACGTCCCGATCACAATGAACACGTCGGCATCCATCGTCAAGCGCTGGACCTCATCCCATCGGTACGGCATTTCGTGAAAGAAGCAGATGTGCGGACGAAGTTGGCCACCGTCGGGGGCCAAGTCGCCAACGGTAAAGTCTCCCCGGACCTCGACGACCACGGATTCGTCGTCCATGCTTCGAGCTTTGAAGACCTCCCCGTGGATGTGCACAACATTTGAACTCCCCGCTCGTTCGTGCAAGTCGTCGATGTTCTGAGTCACGACGGTGACATCGAAGTCCCGCTCTAAGTCCGCCAAGGCGTAGTGTCCGGCGTTAGGTTCGCACGACGCCACTTCCCTTCTCCGCATGTTGTAGAACTCGAACACCTTGAGGGGATCGCGGGCCAGCGCCATCGGCGTGCAGACCTCGTTGATGTCGTACCCCGCCCAGAGTCCGTCTTCGTCGCGAAACGTCTTGAGCCCCGACTCGCGAGAGATGCCTGCGCCAGTTAACGCCACCACTTTCATTACTACTAATAAACGCTTTGGAACCACCTCTGCGTCGCATACTATTGACGAGGTTAGCGTGTCGATCTATTCAGAAAAACTACGAAAGCTTTGGGATTCGACCGATCGCGGCAAGAAGTTGACGACTCGAGATCGCGAGTTCGTCCACGACGCTTATTGGAGCGCATATAAAATATCAGACGCTGACGAGCGCGACACGGAGATTTCTCGTGTCCTCGAGATCATTTGTCGCTCAACTGACGCCGAAGATATGCCCATCCTGCTGGATGCATCTACTTTGGATAACCAGTGGGTTCACCGGTGTGATGTGGCCGAAGCCCTCTCCTATTTGCCCGTCGAAGGTCCGCCTCTCCTCAAGATCATGCTTGAGCGCGAGACTCATTATTGCGTCCGGTTCTGGATTTCCCGAGCACTGATTGATTTGGATGACCCGTTCATGCATCCTTTTCTCGAGGGCCCGATACCCCCAAATTCCTCGCAGTTCCGACGCAGCCTATGGATCTACGGCAACTTCGAGAATGGTTCCCTTTCGAAGGAACAGGCTCTGGGGTATATGACGAAGATGCTTCAGGATCGAAAGCGCCGAGAAGAATGGCTCCGAGACCATATCCTTAGAAGCGATTCAACGGAAAACTGACAAGTCCGGCTGCCTCAATCGGGACGAGCGTTTCGGAAACCTAAACACCGGCATGCTTAGCTTTTGAGGCTATAGTGGCCAACCCTCAAAAGCTCAGCATGCGGAATGCAAATGTTCCATGTAGTCGCCGCTATTGAGGGAGCGACCTGCACTCACAACTCACAACTCACGACTCAAAACTACTTAACTTTCTTCGTGATTCGGTAAACGTACGCGAGGACTTCCGCCACGGACTGGAACAGCTCACGCGGAACGAAGTCGCCGATTTCGCACTGCTTGTGCAGGGCTCGCGCCAGCGGTCGGTTCTCTACGATCGGAACCTTGGCCTCGGTCGCAATTTCTCGAATTTTCAAAGCAAGGTGATCCACACCTTTCGCAACCACAATCGGAGCGTGCGACTTCTTCGGGTTGTACTGCAAGGCGACGGCAAAGTGCGTCGGGTTTGTAACAATCACGTCAGCGGATTGAACCGCCTGGGTCATCCGCATCTTGGTCAGCTTTCGAGCCTGTCTCATTCGCGCGCCCTTCAACTCGGGCGAGGTTTCCGCATCCTTCATTTCTTGGCGAACCTCATCCTTGGTCATCTTCAGCTGTTGGTTCACCTGGTACCGCTGAAATGCGTAGTCACCCAAGGCAAGTACAAACCACAAGACTCCAACGCGAAGGAGCATGGTGCGAATGAGTCCAGCGACCGTGGTGAGAGCCGCAAGCGGAGTCGCGTTCCACATCATCGCGAGTTGGCCGTAGTTGTCTCGAATCGATGTGTAGACCATCCACGAAAAGAGGAACAGCTTGATCAAACTTTTGAAGAGATCAAAAAGTGCAGGCTTCCCGAAGAGTCTCTTGAGGCCGTTCGCAGGATTCAACTTACTGAACTTGGGCTGGAGCGCTTCCCCGCTCAAATGGAATCCGACCTGGGCAAAGTTTCCTACCAATCCGACTGTCATCGCGATGAATGCCACCGCGACCAGAGCGGGTGCCATGGGCTGGATCGACGCCATCGAAACCGCTTGGATCGTCGGCATATTCACCGCCGTCTTTGCGTAGTGCATCGAGTTTCGGAATCCGGTGGAAAATCCCCGAACCGCCATCTGAAGAATCGCAGGCATCGCGGCGAGCACGGCAAGGAAGACTGCCGCGCTAATCATGTCCATCGACTTCGCAACCGTACCTTTCCGTCGGGCTTCGCGTTTCCGACGGTCTGTTGGCTGTTCGGTCTTCTCTTGTCCGCTCTCCGCCATTGCTTACCTCGTGAACACCCTTCCAATGAGTTCGATGCTCCGTCCCACACCCGACTGGGTGGCGACAACCAGAGCCGGGAGACAAAGCGAAATGGACGCCATGCCCAGCGCAAGTTTGGCCGGAGCGCCGATCTGGATCGGCTGGAGCTGAGGCATCGCCTTGGTCATCAATCCCAGGGCCGCATCGATGATCACACTCACCGCCAATACCGGCGCCGCGATCTGAATGCTCATGAGCATAAACTGTGTGAGGAGTACCGGAATCTGATTCTTGAGCAATCCGAGGTCTGATGCCGTGAGCGTTGGGGCCACGTCATAGCTGTGAACCACCGCCTGGATAACCATGTGGTGGCCGTTGATCGAAATGAAGATCATCGTGCCCAGCATCATCTTGAACTGGCCCATGATCGAAACAGGAACGCCAAGCAGCGGGTTCATGGTCTGGCTCATGCCGAGGCCAATCTGCATATCGAGGAAGCTTCCCGCGATCATGGCGGCATAGATCACCAGCTGAAGCAGCATCCCGATTAGGAGTCCGCTCGCGACTTCGTTTCCAACCGTCATCAGGAGTCCGCCAATGTTCTCAGGAGCGTGACCCAGATGGGTTCGGGCCGCCATGCTGATGGCGAAGCTCACTGCCAGCGACGTAAAGATCCGGATCGTCATCGGCGTGTTTTGCGCCCCGAACATCGGTGAGGACAAGAACGCTGCGCTGCAACGAATGAAGACCATGAACAGGCCAAACAAAGCGTCGATGTCGTTGATCGGCAACATGGATTAATGGAGTCCGAGCATGGCCGCTCGTTGGAAACACATCTGGACAAAGTGAACCAAGGTGCCAAGCATCCAGTTGCCGAGGAACAGGGTAGCGAGACCAACCCCAAGCAGCTTCGGAACGAACGTCAGCGTCGCTTCTTGAATTTGAGTCACGGCTTGAAAGAGGCTCACCAAGAGTCCAATGAGCAACGAGGTTCCCAGAATGGGCAGCGAGACCAACAGGGCCGTCTGCATCGCCATCCGGGCGGTATCGAGAGCGAGAGCCTGGTTCATCAGCGGTACCCCGATAGGATCGCCGCGACAAGGGTTCCCCACCCGTCGGCCAGAACAAAGACCAAGAGCTTGGCCGGTAGTGAAACCATCGATGGTGGAAGCATCATCATGCCCATGCTCATGAGGCCGCTCGCCACGATGAGGTCGATAATGAGGAACGGAATGAAGATGTAGAAGCCAACCACGAAGGCAGTCTTGAGTTCGCTCACCACGAAGGCAGGAATCAGCGTCGCGAGTTCAACGTCATTCTTGGTCTTCGGCTTTTCCTTGCGGATGTCGAGGAATAGCTTCAAGTCTTTCTCATAGGTGTTCTTCAGCATGAAGTTGCGAACCGGAACCGAAGCGCGCTCAAGAGCAACCTTCTGGTCGATCTGCTTGGCGAAGTACGGCTGCAGCGCATCGTGATTCACCTTGTTCCAGGTGGGAGCCATGACGAAAAAGGTGAGGAAGAGCGACAGGCCGACGATCACTTGATTTGGCGGAATCGATTGGGTGCCGATCGCGGTGCGGACAAAACTGAGGATGATCACGATGCGAGTAAACGCGGTAGTCAAGATCATGAGCGCCGGAGCCAAACTCAGCACCGTCAGCAGCGCCATAATTTGCAGCGAAGAATTTACATCACCCTGAGAGTGAGCCTGGTCCATGCCGATACTGATTTTGGGGAGCCCTGCTTGAGCGGATGCGAACTCCACCAAACCAAGCGCCAAAAGAATCCAAAAGATCTTTTTCATTGCGTTACTTCATCAACCTCTGAAGTCGATCCAAAGCGGATTGCGCATCGTTGACAGGCAATTCCTCTTCAGCAAGCGGAGCTTCGACAACCGCGAACTCTGTCACGATTGCCTTCGATCCATCGGTCGATTCAACCATTTCCATAAAAGTCGGTCCCGGATCGTTCTTAACCGCCGTGCCGAGGTCGGCCAGCGTCGTGATCGTGGTGCCAGTGACACCGAGCAAGAGGGACTTATCCTTGACATTCACAACATAAAGGGTTCCGCCGGCAAATGACGCTGATTCTTCGATCTTGATCGAGCTGCCTACGCCGGTCGAAAGTCGTCCGCCAAACTTCCCCATCATCTTGGGCAGCAACCACTTCATCAGCGCGAACACCACCACGACGGCGATGATCATCTGAAGCAGGTTTCCACCCGCGCCACTTGAGTTTTGCAGCGCAGACACGGAGTCCGCCTTCGTGCCGAGGAGTCCATCTTCTGCCATCGCGCAAGCGGCGAGTGCAAAGACTCCAGGCAAAGCGGTAGCTTTGGCAAACGACGAAAACTTCATCTTAAGCGGCATCCATTCGGAATCGTTCAGCCGGATTCAGGATCTCGGTAATACGCACACCGAAGTTGTCTTCGATAACCACGACTTCGCCTTTGGCGACCAATCGTCCGTTGACCATGACATCCACCGGCTCACCGGCGGCTTTGTCCACTTCGATAATTGAACCGGTTCCAAGATCGAGGACCTCGCGGACCATCATCTTCACCCGTCCAAGTTCGACAGAAATCTCAAGCGGAACGTCGAGCAGGACTTCCATGCTGGAATCGAACTCGCTTCGGTTATTGTTGTTACCAATCGAACCATCGGCAGCTGTCATCGCCGGAATGCTCGGGGCCATCACTTGGTCGTCTTCGATTTCCTGTCCAGTGACATAGTTGGCCGTCTCATCGTCCATGAGCCAAAGCACGACTCCAGAAACCTCTTCCATCGTAAGAGCCACCTGGGTTCTTACCAGAGAAGGCGACATGCTTAGATTCTCTGGGAGTTGGAATTCCTGATACCGGATGCTCATGCCCGTCGCAACCACGGTCTCGAGCAGAACATTGCCTAACCCTAGACAAAGACCCTGGATGATGGCTTCGGCGAAAGGTCGGAGTTCGGCCTGAACGTTGTCATCGACGTCGTCCCAAACGACTCCCGTCACGATTCGGGCGATCTCAAGAACGGTTTCCGTACGAATAATGATCAGTTGCATCGCGTCCGGCTGAGCCGCCATCGCGAACTGGATCATCAGCATGTTGCCGCCGAGTTCCGCAGCAAGATCCTGAGGTGTGGCCCGCATCGCGATCGGAGACTCGAACTTTGCCGGTTGCGGCGAACTGTTCGAGACCATCTCGCTGACGGTGGACCATACGCTGGGCAGGAGGTCGCTGATTTGATTGAGGAGTTGAAGTTGATTCATGGATTTGCTATTGCTGGATCGGCTCCGTGACGGAGAAAACGTATTTGCGGCCATTCATCATAGGTCGGCCCTTGAACTTTGGAACATTGCCAATGAGAAGCGTGAGATCTTTCTGAGTGTCTTGGTCCAGTCGGATCACATCGCCAACTTTGACGTGGCAGAATTCTTCAAAAACCATCTTCGACTTGCCGAGGAGGACTGAAAGGTCGATGGTCGAGCTGCTGACCTGGCTGTTCATCAGTCGTCGGGTCTGCGGGCTCTGGCGTCGGCTCGAACTGGCGAACCACTTCTGGGCGCTTAGCTTGATGGTGATCGGCTTGAGAACCAAGTACGGAATACAAAGGCTCATGGCGGTTCTTACTTCGCCGATCTTGACTTCAAAAAGAATGACGAGAACGACGTCGTTTGGCGGTGCGACACTCACGAACTGGCTGCTGGTTTCGAGTCCATCCACTCCGGGAGCAACAACAACCACGGCTTCCCATGCTTGCTTGAGGGCGCCAAGCATACGCTCCATGATCGATTTGACCAATGGCTTCTCGATTTCCGTGAGCATATTGCGCTCGATCGGTCGTCCGGGTCCGCCGAGCATCTTGTCGACCAGGGCAAAAATGAGAGTGGTTTCCATCTCGACCACGATCTGGCCCGAGAGTGGCGGAAGCGAAACGATACCGAAGACCGAAGAGCTGATGGATCGGAGGTATTCGTCGTAAGGAATCTGCTCCATCGAGATCATTTCGATGTTGATCGACGATCGAGTTTGGGCTGAAAGCGAGGAACCGGCGGCCCGTGCAAAAGTGTCATGCAGCATGCCCAGGGTTCGCAGCTGATCTTTGGAAAGTTTGTCGGGTCGGCGGAAGTCGTATAGCTCATAGGCCACAGCCGACGAACGCACCATTCTCTGGGGTTTGCCTTGGTCGGTGGACTTTTTGGTCACATTACCACCAACCCCTCCCATACTGGCGGGGGCGGCTCCGACCTCGTTACTGAGAGTACTCAGCAACTGTTCGATTTCACTTTGCGAAAGAATATCTGACAACTTCGACGTCCTTTTTGGAACTTCCAAGTGTCAATTCGGTTGAATTACCGGGTTCTGGAGGGGAGAAATGCAAAAACCTGAAGTAATTCTCCAGGTTTTTGCATAAGGCTTACTGAGTAGCCAGTGCCTTGAAGAAGACCTTGAGGATCGGGCCCTTTTTGGAGTCCCATCCTTCTGGCAAATCTTCAACTGTGGGCAGCTTCGGCTTCTTAGCCGTTTCCTTAGTATCGCCGGAATCGCTGTTGTCAGCTTCGTCGCCCTTTTCTTTCTTCGTCTTTGAGTCCTTTTCTTCGGAATCGGCCTCTTTATCGGACTCGTCCTTTTTCGACTTCTCCGGATCTGCGTTTTCGAGAATCGTATTGAGTGCGGCGCAGATACGAATTTTGAGCGTCTTCACCTGCTTCTCGGTCACGATCTCCTTCGGATCCGTGGTTTTTAGAATCGTATTGATCGCATCGCTGATCTCAGCATCGTGGCTCATGACCTCTTCGGCTTTGAACCCGTCGACCGTCTTCAAGCCGAGCTTGACCCGGACATAAGTACGGCCGTCGGCCATGTTGTTGATGTACTCGTCGGGCAGCAAAATCTCTTCTTTTGCTTCTTTAATCTTGGGTTTCTCATGCTTGCCGTTCTTCTTCGTCATGAAGAAGCCACCACCACCGACCATGAGAACTACCGCCAAAATGATGGGGAGCTTCCCACCTTTTTTCTTCCCTGATTCCTCTTTTGGCGCGTCTGACATAAATCTCTCCAAGATAATTCTCGGAAGTTCGAATGTCAGAACTCTAGAGTTTTAGGATTCTTTGACCGGCTCGAGGAGCATTTCTTTGGTGAAGATGAAGTCCTCGCGGTCATAGTTGGCCAATTCAAAATCTTTTCGGAGCACAATTGCGCCGGTCGGACAAGCATCCTGGCAATATCCGCAGAAGATACAACGAAGCATATTGATCT
>CAMFIS010000107.1 GCA_945952345.1 uncultured Fimbriimonas sp. | reverse complement strand
GTACAAGCCTGTACACCTACGACACCGCCGGTCGGCCGAGTTCGGTGACCAATCGTTTTGGCGAGGTTACATCGGTCACTTACGATACGCTCGACCGCGTTGCAAGCCGAACTTTGGCGAGCGGGATGGTCGACCAATATTCCTACGATACGGCTGGTCGCATGACTGGGCGCGTCTCTTCCAACTCATCGTCGACGGTCCTATCCAACGAAGCCTACACATACAACGCCGGCAACGAGTTGGCTAGTAAGGTCGTCAATGGCAATTCGACAAGCTACACCTACGACGCGGATAGTCAGTTGGCATCGGAAACAGGCACGGGATATTCCTCCACGTACTCGTACGATGCAAACGGCAATCGAACTTCGAAGGTGCTCAACGGTGTTACGGAGAGCTACACCTATGACGACGCGGACAAGATGTTGACCGCGGGCAGCAAGAGCTACGGTTACGACGCTGCCGGAAGAACTACATCGGTTACTGCCACGTCGGGCACAACGACCATCGCTTACGATTACGAGTCTCGAATTACCTCGATCTCCGGTCCAGGCATGTCGGGAAGCTACTCGTACAACGGACTCGATACTCGAGTCGGCAAGGTTGAGAATGGTCAAACCGATTCGCTTCTGCGAAATGGCGTCAACATTCTCTCGCCAGTTCTCGAAGACTCCCATGCGGCGTATACGCCGGGTATTTCGGAGTCCAGAAGTGGAGTCTCCGTATTCCTTCATCCGGGTCTCAAGAATTCCGAAGTCGAAACTTCGACGAGCCAGACTGTGACTGCCACTCGAACCGAAGATGCCTTTGGCAATATTGTCAGTTCGACGGGTACGTGGTCAGGTCCCTTTGGTTATGGTGGCAAGTTTGGTTACCAAGAGGACCAGTCGGGCCTCAAAATGCTGGGCCACCGATACTATGATTCGACCACAGGTCGATTCCTGACTCGGGACCCCGTTCGCGATGGTCGGAACTGGTACACGTACTGCAAGAACAACCCCCTCGTCCATCACGATGCCTCTGGTCTCATGACCTGGGACGAGTATTGGCACGATGAAGGGCAGGTATGGAACGGCGTGTGGGAATCCGTAAAAGGAGTCGTTACCGCGCCGATCGCGATTGGAGAAGCCTATATCAATGGTGGATGGAAAGATCCGCTATTCGGTCCTAAGTTGCTTATTGGCGCTGTGAAAGGTATCTACGATGATATCGTTGGCGCCTGGAACGGTGACTGTAATAGCTTCGGCCATATTGTCGGAAATATTCTCATTGCCGTCGCGTCGGAAGGCGTGGGAGAGGCTGCGGGCGGTCTGGGTGAAGCCGGATCGGGCCTGAGTGGCTGCTTCGTCGCCGGAACTCAAGTGGCGATGGCGAATGGAACGACAAAGAACATAGAAGATATCGCTGTCGGCGATAAGGTCTTAACAAGATCCGATAAGTCCGCAGACGACGGAAAAGTCGGTGAAGGAACAGTTTCGAATGTGCGGGCTATCTCGCATCCGGGAACTTTGCTCCTGAAATTCTCCAATGGAGAGTCGATCGAAACTACCGTCGAGCACCCATTCTTCGTCCACGGCGTTGGGTTTGTCCCCGCAGGGGGACTGAGCGTTGGAGCGTCGATCGCGACAAGTTCCGGTGCGGCAGACTCGCTTGTTGGAATCGTGCGACTTAGCGCAACGAAAACCGTTTACAACTTCGAAGTGGCAGGCAGCCATACGTACTTCGTCGTTGCCGGCAACCATGCGCTGTGGGTGCACAACACTTGTCCGACCGACCTCAGCACGGTCATGGCGGACTCGGAATATCTACCTTCGCAGAGCACGCTCTCGGGGCCGAAAGTCGACGCTTACGTGGAAAGGATGCTTGCCGGTGAAGAGGCTCCGCCGATTCAGGTGATCGACGGAGTTATTACCGACGGTATTCACCGAGCGGTTGCTCACCAAATCGCATTCGGTACAGACATTGAGTCGGTGGGAGGCGTATTGTATTCGCCGCCACTGGAATGGTCATCGGTGTTTGTAGCCCCGTTCTACTTCTAGCAAACCTAAGGGCCCTGGATTCCTTCGAATTCAGGGCCTTGCCCTGTGTATGATGAATCGAAATGATCGAAATTGAGCGTGTTGGCAATCCATCCGTCTTTGTAGAGCGATTGCAAGGCGGAGTCTTCGAACGATTGGACCTTCATCGCGCCAATTTGAGGAATCAGCCACTGTCAAATGCTCGGTTTATCGACGTCAGTTTGATCGGTGCATATCTGGAAGGGGCTGACTTCTGTGAAGCTGAATTCACGCGATGCAAGTTTATTAACGCTCGCCTCGTGGGTTCGAACTGTCAGGGCGCAATTTTCGACGATTGCTTCCTCGCCTTCGCGGTATTCGAACGAACAAACCTCCGTGGCGCTAATTTCTCAACCTCGAACTTTCGGATGGAAGTCGCTGGCGAAGGGCAGGACTTCCATATCAATCTTCAAGATGCCGTCTTCGATCACTCCACGTTGTGGCCGCAATGGTTTGATCCACTCCGATTTGGCGGAATCCTTGTCCCTTGAGGCCAAGCATTTCTAGCGTTGATTCGTCGTTGATTTCAGTTGAACTTGATCACCTTGCAAGCTCCGGAACCGGTGATGGTTCCCCCGATCCCGTTTGTGGCGGTGAACGTGTACTGGATGTACTTGCTTCCGTCGGTCAAGGTAGTAACCGAGACGATGGTCATCGTTCCCGCGTTTCCGATTGCGTATTGCGATGAGTTGCTGTTGTCGGGGTCGCCCTGGTTGGTCGCCAAGGTGATCTGGTACATGCCCGCCACGAAGGTATCGCCTGGATCGCCGGTGTGGAAGTGGTTGAAACTCTGCCCATTGACGAGTTCCGAACCCGGAACCACCATGGCCGTGATCAGCACTCCGATCGTCTGGTCGGTCTGACCAATATCGTAGGAGCAGGTGACGGCATCGAGACCGGGGTTGGGCGAGAAGCGCGCCCCTTGCCCGTCGGTGTACACGTAGTGTCCGTTTGGCGGAGTCTTGGAGCTATCCCAATTGCCGGAAAGCGTGAACTCGATGCTGGATTCCCCTCCGACCACGATCGAAGTGATCTTCTCGGCAATGGCAGTTCCGTTGGAGATGAGCTGGACCTTGAGCGTATCCACACCCGGCGAGTTGCTGGCCTTATAGTTCACGCTGGTCGTTTGTCCGGAGACGACGTTGCCGCCATTGATCTTGCCATTCCCGGTCAGGGTCCATTTGAAAGATGAACCGGCGGGCTTTTCGCCATTGGTAACCGCGACGGAGAACGCCTGCTGCCCGGCGATGGGCAACGCGGCGCCCGGGGGTGTGAGTTCGAGTCCCAAACCTTTATAGTCGTAAGTCTGGCTGAACAAGTATCCGGCGGGGCTATCCGCGCCAAGCGATCGAACGACGAGCTTGCCGCTTGTCGCCTCCGGCTTCTCTACCACGATCGTACTTTCCGACCACGACACCGGGGTAAGGATATTGCCGTCCAAGGTAATGGCTCCCTGGCTCTGCCCAAAGAATCCGGATATCTTGAGCGTATTGGCATCCACGTTGACAATCGTGTCGGTGATGGACGGAATGATGGTCTTGACCGTGCTGTTCGCTGCCGACTGGATGTGCAGCTTGGCATCGAGGGACCGATCAAGATGGTGGGAATTCTCATTCCGCTGCGTCGAGCTCATCTTCGTTAGGAGTTTGCCGAAGTCATATGGCGGCTGAGTTTCGTCGTCCTTAGGCAAAACCTTGTTCCCACCCGTAAGCCGATCGAACATGAAAACGCTTGAAATATACGCTTCATCGCTGTCAATTTCGTTGTCTCAACCGGCATAGGTAGCTGCACCCGAGGCTCCCAAGGCCGCCTTTGTGATAGAAGGATTGAAAGAGTTGCAGGCTTGCGAATACCAGAAGGCGCCGGGCAAAAAAGAAAGTCCGTGGCTGAATAAGAAAGATTCACTGACGCCATATCGCCGTATTCGCGACGAATGATTATTGGAGTCGAAGACTTCGATGTTTCCAACGATGAGTGTGTCGTTGTCCAGTTCGGTTTTGTAGGCGGCTCTCGACGAAGGAGTCGGTGCTTCGGAAGTTGAGTAATAAAAGTGTTCGACCCGCTTGTTGTCGGTAAACACATTGCCATGGGCGTGGACGGAAAGCAAACCCGCATCCGTGATGGATTTGAAGTCGGACACGGTTCCGTCCATCTCGATGACTTCGTAACCTTTGGCTTGAAGCAATGGTTTGACGGTGGGGGCCAAATCGAATCTGCTGTCCTCCATCGAGTTCACCAGGTAAGCCTTTTTGCTATTGGTCAGATTCATGGGCTTGGCGGTTGACGCGGGGGCACTCACAGCTGGAGTGGACTTGAAACTGCCGGTTGGAGCTTCGTCGGTGAGCGAGATAAGATACACCTGGCCATCCTTGAACCACCCGACGACATCGCCCTTCGGCGTCACTTCGGCCGCGGCAAAAACGGGAATCGTCTTGAGTTTGGCCACGAGAAGCTGGGCTTCGTTGGAGCTGCCTTTGACCGTGTCGACATAGGCATCGATCTCGTTCATGGCGGTGTCGCGATCGGGCTCGGTGACGCTCCCAGGAATGAAGTCGGGCAAAGCAGGAAGCCCCGCTCCTCCACCGCCGCAGGCAAATAAGCTCAGGATCGTGGCGATCAGCCCGACGAGATAGACGATACGCAAGGACATTTTCATGTCGTCAGCCTAACGCAGGTTTGTGTGACGGCTTCGTTACGGGTGGGTTGAGCGAAAAAACCTGAGGACGGGGTTTACCCTGCCGAAGATGTATAGGGTAATATCAACTCTCTCACTGCCGCTTAGCTCAGTCGGTAGAGCAGCTGACTGTTAATCAGCGGGTCGTAGGTTCGAGTCCTACAGCGGCAGCCATTCTCCTCCAGGCATCAGCTCTCAGGATTCAGGCTTCAACAATTTAGCCTTTAGTGACGAGCCGTCACCAATCTCTTTCACAATGCTCGCTCAGCGTTTTTCAACGCCGGCACCTTTCGGGTCCATTTGCCCCCAACCAAAGACCCGTTGCCTCAGAATCTTTGGCCTTGTCCACAAAATCCCTCACCAAGGCTATTCGAACTCGAACTTGCCGCCAATAATGCTGGGTATGGCGGGCGGCCAAGGGGTACATTCTAGGCAGTCATTGCTGTTCTTCGAACCCATGTTCGAGGAGCAAACGTCCTGAACATCAGGATCAAAGTAGGACTTCCGACGTCGGAAGAGAAACTTGCTTTATCTCGGTTTCGTCAGACGTAGTAAAGAGCATCCGAACTCGCAAGGGAACGGAGCAAAGGACAAACAAAGTATATGTGGCAACGTTTTACAGAAAGAGCACGAAAAGTCGTGTTCTATGCACAAGAAGAGGCACAGAAGTTCGGGGAAGGATACGTCTCGACCGAACATTTGTTGCTGGGATTGGTGCGTGAGTCCGATAGCGTCGCCGCACGAGTCCTCGACAAACTAAACGTAAGCCTCAACCGAGTGCGTGCCGAAGTCGAAAAGCAGTTGCCACGTGGCGATGCCCGACCGAATCAAGACATGACGTTGACGCCGCGCGCAAAGCGTGTCATCGACCTCGCATACGACGAAGCACGGAACCTCAACAACAATTACATTGGCACCGAGCACCTGCTGCTCGGCCTCATTCGTGAGGGTGATGGGCTGGCCGGAAGAGTTTTGGCCAAGCTCGGCGTCGAGCTAGAAAAAGCACGACGAGAAGTCATGGGTCTTCAAGACAACGACACCCAGCAAAAGACTTCGACGGGAACGCGTTCCACGTCTTCCACCACAACATCGGGAAGCGGAACCAAGACCCAAACACTGGACGAATTTGGACGTGATTTGACCGAACAGGCTCGCGAAGGCAAGCTGGACCCGGTCGTTGGCCGACACAACGAGATCGAGCGTGTGATGCAGATCTTGTGTCGACGAACCAAAAACAACCCCTGTCTGATCGGTGAACCTGGCGTCGGTAAGACGTCCATCGCCGAAGGACTGGCCCAACGAATCGTGAGTGGCGACATCCCCGATCTTCTGAAAGATCGACGGGTAGTCGCGCTCGACCTCGCAGCCCTCGTCGCCGGTACCAAGTACCGTGGCGAATTCGAGGAGCGGATGAAGAAGGTGATGGAAGAAGTCCGTCGAGCCGACGGCCAAGTCATCCTCTTCATCGACGAGCTTCATACGCTAGTCGGCGCCGGCGCCGCAGAAGGCGCGATCGACGCTAGCAACATCATGAAGCCCGCCCTGGCGCGAGGCGAACTGCAGTGCGTGGGAGCCACCACTCAGGACGAATTCCGCAAATACATCGAAAAGGACGCAGCTCTCGAGCGACGATTCCAAGCCGTTAAGGTGAAGGAGCCATCCGAAGAAGAAGCGGTCGAGATTCTGAAGGGTCTCCGCGAGCGATACGAAGCTCACCACAATGTGGAGATCACCGACGATGCGATCACTTCGGCCGTGTCCCTTTCGCAACGCTATATCAGCGACCGAACCCTGCCCGATAAGGCGATCGACCTCATCGACGAAGCCGCCTCACGCGTTCGACTCCAACAGAGTCTGCCGCCGAAGGACGTCCGCGACGATCGAGTGAAGCTGAACAAGCTCATCACCGAGATCGACCACCTGGGCAAGCGAAACAACGATCCCGACAAGCTCGAGAAGCTGAACCACGAGAAGGACGAACTGGAAGCCAGCGTCATGGAGCGTGAAGAAGCATGGGAAGCCATCGAGAAGATCGAACCCATCGTGAACGAATCCGAGATCGCCAGCATCGTCCAGAGCTGGACGGGCATCCCGGTCATGAAGCTCGTGGAAACCGAGAGCCAGAAACTGCTCAAGATGGAAACCGACCTTCACCAGCGAATCATCGGACAAGACGACGCCGTTGTGGCCGTCAGCCGAGCCATTCGCCGATCGCGAAGCGGACTTAAAGATCCGAAGCGGCCCATGGGCAGCTTCATCTTCCTCGGCCCCACTGGCGTCGGTAAAACCGAGTTGGCCAAGGCCCTGGCAGGATATCTTTACGAGAAGGAATCGAACATTGTCCGAATCGACATGTCCGAGTACATGGAACGGTTTGCCGTCAGCCGACTGGTTGGCGCACCTCCAGGATACGTGGGCTACGATGAGGGCGGCCAGCTTACCGAAGCTGTGCGACGAAACCCGTACTGCGTGGTTCTCCTCGACGAAATCGAGAAGGCGCACCCCGAAGTCTTCAACCTGCTGCTTCAAGTTCTTGAAGATGGCCAGTTGACCGACAGCCAGGGACGCACCGTGGACTTCCGCAATACGATCATCGTCATGACCTCCAACGTCGGCGTGCGGCCGATCGAGCTTGACAAGCAGCTTGGTTTCCGCGATGTTCGACAAGATGTCAACGATCCGAAGACGTACGAAGCGATGAAGAATCGGATGCTCGACGAAATGAAGAAGAGCTTCCGGCCGGAATTCTTGAACCGTGTGGACGAGATCATCGTCTTCCACCACCTCAAGAAGGAAGAAATCCTCGAGATCGCCGACCTGTACCTGAAGCGAGTGAACGAGCAAGCCGCGGCGATGGGAGTTACCATCGACCTCAGCGAAGCCGTGAAGGCGCTGCTTGTGGACAAGGGCTACGACCCGAACATGGGCGCCCGACCTCTGCGACGTGCGGTCCAGCGATACATCGAAGACCCGCTCAGCGAAGAAATGCTGCTTGGCACGTTCCAAGAAGGCGACCACATCCTTGCCGATGTCTCGCCGGACGACGCCGAGAAGATCATCTTCAAGAAGGTCAAGAAGGACGGCGGTTCTAAGAAGAAGGAACTGGTTAGCAAGTAGTCGTTCGATTACGAACAAAAGCCCCTCGGCAGAGTGCCAAGGGGCTTCTGTTTTGTGGTGAGGAGCAATGCTGCCTCCATGGCGAGGATGGAGGTCAGAGTGGGGCCGAGGGATGACATCGCTTTCGAAGCTAAAAAAACTAAGCACCCCCGGCCAAGGGCTGCCTCAATAGCGGCGACGGGGGCCAGCACGACACACTAGTAGGACATAGCTTTTGAGGCTATGAACCTATGCCTCAAAAGCTCCGGCTCACCTATCTAGAAGATTAACCTCCCTCGCCGCTATTGAGGCAGCCCGAGCTCAATGTCGAAACTTACTGCAAATCGAAGTATTTGTCCATCGGACTCTGACCCGAATAGAACTGCGACATCTTCTTCCGATTCGCATGCCCGTCCACCCAGGCAATGATCGCATTGTCCATCGCATTGGGATCGGGGATGCCCCAGCAGTCGGCCCCGGCGCCACCGAGGAGAGTGTAGTAATCCGACGGGCGAAGAAGAAACTTGCCGTCGTCACCACACCAAGATTTGGGCTTAGACCAATGCGCGGTTGTCAAGGCGACAGTGTTTGAAGGATCTTCGACCGTTGTTGCCGAAACGGCCTGCTGGCTGGGCAGGTTCGAAAAGTCGAGCGCTAGGTTCGTCAGATAACGAGCGTTGTAGCCAAAGTGCGTCGTCTGAGCGCCATTTGCGTCCTTCTCTTTGACCGTACTGCAGGCGCAAAGCCACACTTGCTTGTTCTTGACATAGGGATCTACCATGTCGTGCCAGAAGGTGATGCTGGTCGCGGTGCCGTACGCAGCAAGTGGAAATTGGTCGTCGTTGTCGGTCTGGTACATCACGAAGGAAATATCGAGTTGCCGCAGGTTCGACATACACGAAGTTGCCTTCGCCGTTTGCTTGGCTTGGGAGAAAACAGGGAAGAGGATGGCAGCTAAGATCGCGATGATGGCGATAACGACAAGCAATTCAATCAAAGTAAAGGCACGGCGCATGAAACTTTAGTTTATTGAATCTGGAACCAGAATGTGACGGCTGATTGTTAGAATGCGTTTGAAAGGTATGCGAAAGCGGGACAAGCCAACGGGTCCATGGTGGAAGCGCGCGCTGAAATCTGTAGGCCGTATGCTGATCATTTTCGTGGTGATCGTCGGGGGAATCTACTGGTGGAACCCGCAACGCCTGCATTATCCGCCGCGCAAACCGCCCAGCCCGTTTCCGAAAATCGATCCCGACTCCGCCAAGCTGTACTCCAACGGCACAAGGATCACGGTCGTCGTCGGCCATCCGGACGATGCGGAGTATTTCATCTCTGGCTTCCTCTGCAAACTTCACGATTCCGGGGCCAAGATTCACCTGATCGTGGTGACCGATGGCGACAAGAGCTACTATCCGCCCGGCTTCACCAATGTCGAGGAGAATCGAAAAGTTCGGCACGAAGAGCAGATCAAAGCGAGCCAGGGCTACGGAGCGGATGTGGAATTCCTTGGCGGACCCGACGGCCGTTACAATCCCGATGAACCTCAACTTCGCAGGAAGCTTGAAGATGCCATGGTGGCGTCCAAGCCAGATTATCTTCTCTGCTTTGATTCTGAATTCTTACCGGTGGTGCAGCATCGCGATCACGAAAACTCTGGTCGAGCCGCCCTCGAGCTTGCACCCAAGACGAGCGCCAAGTGGGTCCTGCTATTTGCCTCGACGGCGAAGAACTTCTATGCAGATACCGATAAGTACTGGTCTCAACGGTCCGAACTCATTGCCGTTCATGCGAGCCAATTCTCGGGTGAGAAGCTCGCCCTGATCCGCGGCACCCTCATGGAACGAGAAATGAATGATGGAGCCGAATCGGGCCTCAACATGGCCGAAGGATTTCGTGCGATCAAGCTGCACGATTAGTATAAAATCGCTCCATGCGTCCGTTCGCCCTCCTTGCCTTGCTCGTGGTTCCCTGCGCCTTTGCCCAGGATCGCCTCCCTAACCACCCGAAGTACAAGCAATACCAGGCCGCGCAGGCGGCATCGCGTACGTTGCAGACGGCAGTTGGGGCGATGAATGTTTTCCGATGGGGTGGAGACAATCGCCACGTCATCACCGGGGACGGTAAAGCGTTCGATCTCGATTCCAATTCAATTGTCGACTTCACGCCAACGGCGGCGAATCAGGCTGGCGGCCGCGGTGATCGACGTCAGCAACCCGGTCGAGGTCGCCAGTTCGCCAGCGCAAACTCTCCGGACGGGAAGTGGATCGCGCGCTATGCCAACAACAATATCGAGCTTGTCGACGCGAAGGACGACACGAAGAAATCGGCCGTGACGACCGACGGCAGCGCAGAGAAGCGCATCAAATACGGCACCGGAAGCTGGGTGTATGGCGAAGAATTAGATCAGCGCGAGGCGATGTGGTGGTCTCCAGACTCGACCAAGCTGGTCTTCTATCGGTTCGATGAATCGGCGGTCAAGGACTATTACGTTACGCTTCAAGAGAACGCAATCCAAAACGTGCTTTACACGGAGGCGTATCCCAAAGCTGGGGCGAACAACCCACTCGTCCAGCTGTTGGTTTATGATGTCGCTACCAAGCAGACCACCAAAATCGACACAGAGCTAAAGTCGACCGACCCAGATATCTCCCAATATATCTATAACGTTCGCTTCTCGCCAGACGGAAAGTCGGTGCTGTTCCATCGTACCAATCGCAAGCAGAATGTTCTGGAGTTGGTGTCGGCCGACCCTAATTCAGGGCGTTGCCGAATTGTTTTGCAGGACTCGAACCCCAACGGCTGGGTAGAGAACAACCCGAAGATGCAATGGCTGGAGGATGGCAAACGCTTCCTCTGGTTCAGCGAGCGAAATGGATTCTGGAACGTGTATCTCGCCTCGCTCGAGAAGGGAATCATCAGCCCGGTGACCAAACATGACTTCGAGGTAGAGAGCATCGTTCGGGTGGACGAGAAGAGCGGAACCATGTGGTACATGGCTCACAGCGCGGGCAACCCTTACTTGCTCCAACTCAACCGCATCAAAATGGACGGAACCGGCTGGAAGCAACTGACCGACTCCGACTTCGGCCACACGGTACAGCTTTCGCCCGATGCCAGCGCATTCATCGACCGAGAAGAGACTTTGTCGACTCCGCCAAAGGTTCAAGTGTGCACCGGCGAAGGAGTGGCCCTGAAACAACTCGGCGCAACCGATCTTTCGGCATATACCAAAGACGGAAACAAAGTTGCCGAGCCGTTCGTCTGCAATGCCGCCGACGGCAAAACCAAGATCTACGGATACATTCAGAAGCCCTCAGACTTCGACCCGGCCAAGAAGTATCCGGTCATTCTTTCCGTGTATGGTGGGCCAGGCTCGGGGCGAGGTCGCGAATCGTTCCTCGGCAATGCTCCCGAGTCCGAATTCGGCTTTATCCACGCTTGGATTGATGGTCGAGGCACCCACGGCCGCGGTCGCGACTTCCGTCAATCGGTTTATCGCAATCTGGGAATTGTCGAGATCGACGACCAAGCCGCCGCCATGCAGGCGTTGGCTAAATTGCCATACATCGATGGCGCTCACATCGGGATTGAGGGAACGTCGTACGGAGGATACGCATCGGCAATGGGCATTCTGCGGCACCCAGAAACCTTTGCGGCGGCAGTAGCGGGAAGCCCCGTGACGGCTTGGAACCATTACGATTCGATTTATACGGAACGGTACATGGACACCCCGCAGAATAACCCGGACGGGTACAAAATGGGATCGGCGATGGAATACGCGAAGGACCTGCGTGGTGCGCTATGCCTGTACATTGGCACAGCGGACGACAATGTGCATCCTTCGAATACCTATCAACTCATCGTGGCTCTCGACCGTGCCGCGAAACCGTACCGGCTTTATGCTGGCGTGGATCAAGGTCACTCTGGCCTTCAATTCGGAAGAAGAATGGAGTATTTCATCGACAATCTGGCGCCGGAGACTTGGAAGAAATAAATTCCTTTGCTCGCTTCTGCCTTCGTTCGTGCCTCACTTCGCACAAGTCGCCCGATCGACTCACCCGGTTCACTCGTTCCTCGCTTACCGGCCTCTCTGTCCAGAGAGGCATTTTCTTAATTGGTTTGTGGATAGTACTTGCGAGGAAGATCTAGTTTGGTTCTGACTCGACGGTTCGTCTCGCTAGCCGCTCACATTCAGTTTTGATCATTAGCGTTACTGTCGGACAATTTCGCAGAATGGCTCGAGCGGAAATGTGAAAAACGGTCAGTCCTTCGGACTCTAGGTATCGGTCGCGTTCGGCGTCTTGAGCACGTTTCATCTGATGAACCTTTCCATCGATCTCAATTGCCAGGCGAACTTCTGAGCAGTAAAAGTCCAGTATGTATCCATCGAATAACCATTGCCTTTTGAACATGAAGCCAATCTGGTCTTGCTTGAGATGGTTCCAGAGTTTTACTTCCGGATAAGTGCTGTTGTTTCGCAAGTATCTCGCCTGGTCGCGGCTCCCGCTCATCGACAGCCTCGCAGACCGATTTTAAGACTCTTCATTTCCGCTAGCCAAGAATGCCTCTCTGGACAGAGAGGCCGGTGAGGTACGAACCGGGTGAGTCGATTGAGCGCCTCGTCCGCCGTAGTGAGGGGCGAACGAAGGAGGAAGCGAACAATAAACCCGATAAGTCGGTAAAACGAAAAGAAAAAACCGCACGTTATCCACTGAACGCCGCCCCTCCTCGAAACGTGTCTGGCCACGCTTCGGGGAAGACGTTATCGCACTTGCCTTCCTGAAAGAGCGAGAC
>CAMFIS010000106.1 GCA_945952345.1 uncultured Fimbriimonas sp. | reverse complement strand
GGGCAAGTGGGGTCCGGCCAAGATTCCCACGAGCTGCGATATCTTCTTCGGAACACCAGCATAAACGGCGATTCTAGGAAACTCCTGGGCAATTGGGCCATCCTATTCGTATATGAGCGGAACGATTGCGTTGACGATCCTTTTGGCGGGGCACAGTGGAGACATCCCCAAGGGCGCGGATGCCAGAAAGATTGGCAAGATCAAGCCAGGAAAGTATTTGGCGGTATGTCCGATCAACACCCTCCCGACCGCAAAGTCGCTCAGCAAATCGCAAATCGCCTCGTATACCGGGCTGGCATTCTATCCCGATAAGACGGGCGACCATGGCTACCTCAAGCGCCACTACCTCAAGGGCAAGTACCAGGAGGCTCAAGATTCGCCGCTTCTTCGTCCGGGTGAAAAGACCGTTTTTGCCGATGCTCTGAAGCTTCAGAAAGACCTTTCAAAAGTGCACGTTTGCCCGATCTTTGCCCAGCGGTTTTCCCTCGACCTCCCCGCCGATGCCGACAAGCTTCGTGGTTTCACTGGCCTCATCGTCATGATTCCTGCCACCCAAAGCTCCAAATATCTGAAGATGGTGAACGGAAAGTTTGCCGGTTACAAGTAGCGAACCGAGTCCGAATGGATTAGAATTGCTGCATGAAGGGTCTATTCATCGTCGCGACATTCGCGGTCGTACTTTGTGCTGGCTGCTCCAAGCCCGATGCGGCCAAAACGATTGTCGGTAAATGGGTTGTGAGCGATGCCTTCAAGAAGAAGCATGCCAGCGTTCAGCCGCAAGGGTTTATGGATGGCTTCGCCTTGACCTTTTGGTACGACTTCAAGGCGGATAAGACGTTTGCGGGCGCAATGTCCTCGGGAACTTACACGATCACCGATAACGCCGTGTCGATTAAGACCACGAAGTTTATGGATAAGGACGCGCCGGGAGTGGAAATGAAAGGCGAACTGGGCGCCGACGGGAAGACTTTGACACTCCAACCTCCGACCAAAGGCATCCTTCCCGCCGAAATAGACTCGGGCATCGAAATGTCGAAAGAAGCGGCGAAATAGCCTCATTCACTTCGCGATAAGGTCGCGAATATGAATGGCATTAAGACCGGCCGCGATTGCACCGTCGATATCGGCCGCTTGGTTGTCGCCAACCATGACGACCTTCCCAGGCTCGACGCCTAATCGCTCGCAAGCCAAAAGGAAGATCTCTCGCGAAGGTTTGCGGGTCGCGACGTCGGCATCGCCCGAAACCAAGATCGCTTCGAATTCGGAATCGATCCCGGTAGACCGAAGGGCCGCCCGCTGCATGTCCGAAGGGCCGTTGGACACAATCGCCCGACCAAGATGCTCGGTGGCTCGGAGTAGCTCATCCGTGTGGGAAAGCTTCATCACACCCGAGCCATAGGCGACAACCATTTGCTCAACCAAGATCTCGAAATTGGGGGGCAGAGCCAAGTCGGAGTGGGCAAACGCGGATGCCAAACTCGAACGAAAAGTCACCGGTCCGTCGCTCATGATCCCCGCATGATAACGCTCCAAGAAGCTATCGCGATCGGGCACACCGAACAGATCTGTTAGCTCGTTCGTAAACGAAGCGTAGGGCCGCGCGAACTCGACTAAGGTCCCGTCGAGGTCGAAGAGAACCGCGTCAAATCGAGAAAGCTGGTCAAACATCCTGGCACTCCTCATGCAAAACCGTGAACACTTTGCGATGGAACCAACGTATCGTTAAGACAGGTTCAAAGAAGGGGAAAATGCTTCTGGAGCCGATGACCGGATTTGAACCGGTGACCTGCTGTTTACGAAACAGCTGCTCTGCCGCTGAGCTACATCGGCCCGTTAGGGAGTTACGAATATACCATTTTGGGGACCAAAAACGGAACGAAGTGCGTCTAAACTTGCTAAGGTCGGAGGAAATCATTGGCGGAGCAAAATAAAGCACCGAACCCGCAGGGCGGCGAGCAGCGCACCACTGCCTCCATCATGTTTACCGACGTGGTCGGCTTTAGCCGCCACAGCGCCATCGACGAAGAACGCACCTATCGCGCCCTCAATCGCGACTTCGACCTGATCTACCGGCAGGTCGCTGCGAATGGTGGCCAAGTCCTGAACACCATGGGTGACGGCATGATGGTGGTTTTCTTCAGCTCCACGGCTTGCATGGAATGCGCGCTGGGAATCCAATCCGATCTTCACACCCAGGCGCTCTCCCGTCCGCAGGATGGGGTGCTTCAGCACCGAATCGGCCTCCACATTGGCGACATCATCCTGAACG
Organism: uncultured Fimbriimonas sp.; assembly: GCA_945952345.1. Classification (GTDB taxonomy): domain Bacteria; phylum Armatimonadota; class Fimbriimonadia; order Fimbriimonadales; family Fimbriimonadaceae; genus Fimbriimonas. The sequence goes on along the minus strand of CAMFIS010000106.1, from coordinate 10,350 downwards.
GTAAGAACACGATGGGAGATGGTGTGAACCAAACGGCCAGAATCCAATCGCTCGCCCGACCCGATTCAATCGCAATGTCGCGAGAATTCCACAGTCTCGTCGAGGACAAAGTTCGCTTTACCTCCAAATACCTGGGTCCGAGAATTACGCGAAACATTCCCGAGCCGATACCGATCTTCGAAGTTCCTCCCATCGACGACCTGATCAAGCAGCGAACCGCCGAGGCGCTGTTTTCGACTCAGTCGCCGGAAGCCTCAACAGACGGTGCGACTGGCCGCCGAAGCGTCCTCATTCTTGCACTCGTGGCAGTCTTCATTGCTATTGCGGCGCTCCCGATCTTCCTCATCAAATCGGGTGACCTCGCCAAGAATGGCCGCACATTTGGACCCGGCACAGCTGGTAAGGATGTGGCCAAGCGCATCAAAGAAAAGATTCAGAGTCAAAATGCGCCGGAGGCGAACAACGATTCGGTCGAGGCTAACAACGCTGGACCCGGTACGATCTCGCTAACGCCAGATCAAGTAGCCGACATCGCGGCCAAGACCAACTCGTACGATTACGCCGGCATCGCTGCCGAGCTCGTCACCGCCCCCGGCGCGAACTCGAACGATGGCATGATCATGATCAAGAAGTACGAATCCTTGGTCCAATTCAAGTCGTGGATGGAAGAACAAGTCAGCGCCGCCACCGAAACTGCTCCGATTTCAATCACACTCGATGGGCAAACCGCTTCGGTCTTCGCGACGCCCGATGGTGTAGTAATCAATAATGGCGCCCAGGGAACGCCCAAGAAGCTGTGGGAATACAAACCGCAGACCATCGAAGCCATTGCCGAGGCAGTTTCGGCTAAGCCGACCGATACCACGACGACCACCGCGACCCCATCCATTTGGATTGGAACTTTCAAAGAAGTCCATCACCTCGGCCAGTAGTCCACCGGTTTCCGCCCCCACTCCCAAGTACAATATGGGAAAAGGAAACTGCGAAGATGCAAGACAACTTCCCTATTCGTAAGGTCGACCACATCCGCCACTATGTTGGCAACGCGCGCCAATCCGCCTTCTTTTACCGCAGCGTGTTTGGGTTCGACCAGGTGGCATACCACGGTCTCGAAACTGGTCTGAAACATGAGGTGGACTACCTCCTCGTTCAAAACGACGTCAAACTCCTCTTCACGGCACCCGTACGCCCGGGCCATGCCATCGCCGAAGCACTCGCCATCCATGGCGATTTCGTGCAGGACATCGCCTTCGAAGTCGACGACGTCGATTGGTCGTACCACGAAGCAGTTCGACGCGGAGCAAAGTCCGCCCGCGAGCCATTCTCGCTTCGCAACGACGACGGTGAAGTCCGCATCGCGTCGATCCACATCTATGGCGACACGATCCACACGTTCATCAACCGCGACAAGTTCCACGGTCTCTTCCTCCCTGGCTTCCGCGAGCGATTCGAAAAGGGCGACCCAATTGGAATTCAAGAAATCGACCACTGCGTAGGCAATGTCGAACTCGGCCAGATGAATGTCTGGGTGAAATGGTACGAGGATATCCTCGGTTTCAAGAACCTCATCAGTTTCGATGACAACGACATCTCTACCGAATTCACGTCGCTGATGTCCAAGGTCATGGCCTCAGGAAATGGCCGCGTCAAGTTCCCGATCAACGAACCTGCACCAGGCAAGAAGAAGAGCCAAATCGACGAGTACCTTGAATTCTTTGGTGGCGCCGGTGTCCAACACGTCGCGCTTCGAACAGACGATATCATCGAGACCGTTCAAAAGCTTAAGTCGAAAGGCATGGAGTTCCTCAGGGTTCCCAAGACCTATTACGAAATGCTGACTGACCGAGTGGGCGAAATCGACGAGGACATCGAAGTGCTGTCCGAACTCGGAATCTTGGTCGATCGTGACGACGAGGGCTACCTCCTCCAGATCTTCACCAAGCCGATTACCGACCGGCCGACGCTGTTCTACGAAATCATTAACCGCAAGGGCGCGACCAGCTTTGGCAAGGGCAACTTCAAAGCCCTATTCGAGTCCATCGAGCGCGAGCAAGCGGTGCGAGGAACTCTTTAAGCCCTCAGACCTTATATAAGATGATGCGCAAACTCCTAGCAGTTCTCCTCTTGGTCGTGCTTTCGGCCGTCGGCCTCGCCAACGGCGAGGTGAGTTGGAAGGTTTTGCGCATCGAAGGAGACCCAAAGGTTGGCGGCAAAGCCGACATTGTTGTCGAAGCTACGATCAAGGAAGGATGGCATCTTTACTCGGTCGTGGACCAAACCAAGCCGGATGGCAATGGCCCATTCCCCACGGCCTTTGAGAGCGAGACCCTTAAGGTTGGCGACCCGAGCGAATTCAAAGAAGCTCCGCTGATTCGAGAGAAGGACAAAGGCTTTAATAAGGACATTAACTTCTTTCGAGGCAAGGGAACCTACTGGGTGCCCGTCACTTTCACCAAGGGTCTCGATGCAGCCAAGCTCACCGTAACCTACCAAGTTTGTAACGAAGGCACATGCATTCCTCCGCAGCCGGCAGAGTTGGACCTGAAAGCGGCTCCAGTCTCGGCGACGTCGAGCCGTTCGCAGGCGGACGCAACTCCCTCTCCCAAAGGCGAAGTAAGCAACATCGAAGACGCCAAGAAGAAAGGACTTTTCGCGTTCATCCAGTTGGCCTTTACCGCCGGCTTCATCGCGCTGCTAACTCCTTGCGTCTTTCCCATGATTCCCATCACGGTCAGCTTCTTTAGCAAAAACAAGAAGGAAGGCGAATCGGGCATCAAAGGCGCAGTGCTGTACTGCCTGGGCATTGTTGGAACCTTCACCGTTCTTGGCATTGCGGTTTCTGCCATCGCTGGGGCAACCGGTCTCTCCCAGTTGGCGAACAATCCTTGGGTCAACCTCGTCCTCGCCATTATCTTCATCGTCCTGGCATTTTCGCTTTTCGGCGTCTTCGAGATCGGTCTGCCATCGAAATTTGTCAACAAATTCGACTCCACCGGAAAGTCCGCGCTGGTGGCGCCCATCTTGATGGGGCTTACCTTTAGCCTCACCTCATTCACCTGTACGTTGCCCTTCGTCGGGGCCGTCCTAGTCGGGGCGTCACAGGGCGACTATTTCTATCCCGCCCTTGGAATGGTCGCGTTCTCAACCGCATTCTGTCTTCCCTTCTTCTTCCTCGCGCTTTTCCCTCAGCTCATTTCGAAGCTTCCAAAGTCGGGCGCGTGGATGGTTACGGTCAAAGGCTACATGGGTTTCATCGAGCTCATTGCTGCTGTCAAGTTCCTCAGCTCTTTCGACCTTTTCTACGAACTTGGTCTGATCACCAGGACGACGAATATCGTAATTTGGGTTGCGCTGTTGGCTCTGGCCGCGCTCTACCTATACGGAATCGTCAAACTATCGAAGGAACCGGTAGGCAAGATTGGCCCGCTCCGCGCCGCATTTGGTTTTGCAACGGTCCTGCTGGCGCTATGGATCGGCTCCGCATTGTTTGGTAAACCAATCGGCAGCCTCGAAGGTTACTTGCCTCCATCGCCTTATCCGGGAAGGACGGGCGACACCGAAGGGTGGAAGAAGGAATTTGTTGCAACCTATGACGAAGCTCTCGCCAAGGCCAAAGAGAACGGCAAGCCGATCTTCATCGACTTTACCGGTCTCTATTGCACCAACTGCCGGGTGATGGAGCGCACCGTTTTCCCAACCAAGCAGGTTCAGGCTGAATTCGAGAAGTTCAATAAAGTCTCGCTCTATACCGACCGCCTGCGACAACCCAAGTATAAGGATTCCGACGCAAGGAATGCCGCCCTACAGCAGAAGCTCGTCAAGACGGCTACCTTGCCAACCTACGTGGTGGTGAAACCGGATGGAGAGACTGTTGTCGGCTCGACCCCGTTCATGGACAGCGCGGACGAGTTTGCCAAGTGGCTGGCGGATAAGGCAAAGTAGCAACTTTGGAGCGAGGGCAACCTGCCCTTGTTATTCTCGCGACCTAGCGGTGAGGGCGTCCTGCCCTTGCATTTCGCGGGCTGGAAGCCCACGCCCCCATAGAATTAAAGTTCGATCGGCTCACCTTTGAACTGATCCAAGAACCGAAGATCATTCTCAAGGAAATGCCGCAGGTCGTCTACGCCGTACGACATCATCGGAATCCGCTCAACGCCTAAGCCAAAAGCAAAGCCAGAGTACTTCTCGGTGTCGATCCCATAATTCTCGAGGATGTTTGTGTGGATCAGGCCCGCGCCGCCAAGCTCGACCCAGCGGCCATTGAACAGCTTTGGAGTCGAGATCGCGTAATCCACACCAGGTTCAACGAACGGGAAGAAGTCGGGGCGGAAACGCACCGTCACGTCCTTGCCGAACATCTGCCGCGCGAAGATTCCAAGCGTCCCTTTTAGGTTCGCCATCGAGACTTTCTCATCCACCATGAAGCAGTCCACCTGGTGGAATGTGTGGCTGTGAGTTCGGTCGACGGCCTCGTTTCGCAACGTCCGTCCTACAGTGAAAACTCGTAGAGGGAGCGTTCGTGTGCCATCGCGAACTTGCTCGAACACTCGTCCCTGCAGGTCGGTGCCCTGCGTCCGCAGCAAGGAGTCGTCGTCGATGTAAAACGTGTCTTGATCATCCATCGCCGGGTGGTCGGGCGGATAGTTCAGCGCGTCGAAGTTGTACTTAAAATGCTCCAACTCCGGGCTCTCAAGGTACTCGAACCCAAGTCCGCCCAGAACTCGCTTGATCTTGTTCGTCGTTTGCTGCAGGATGTGCTCTCGACCAACGCGAATCGGCCGTGCCGGCATCGTCACGTCGATCCGCTCACGTTCGAACTGCGCCGCCTGCTCGCCGCCTTTCAGCCCCTCTTCGCGGGAATCCAACGCCGACTCGACCGACATCTTGGCCGCGTTCACCGCCGCACCGAACGCCTTCTTGTCGCCTTGGTAGGAGCCAATCTCGCGGAGCTTGCCCGAGATCAACCCGTTGTTGCCCAAAAACTTGATCTTCAAGTCTTTGAGTTCAGCGGTCGAAGATGCGGCTTGCACCTCGCCCAGCGCTTGATCCAACAACGTGGCGATTTCCTGCATGGAGCCTATAGTTGTACCCGCGACGCCCGGCAAAGCACCGGCATCAACCGATATTAACCGCCGCCCCTCTTGCCCTTACCTTTCTTCACTTTGACTTCGCCGTCTTCGTTTTTGTCGTACTTCGGGCGGCCATAGTCGCAGAACGTAGCCACATCGAAATCGGCGTACTTCACAAATGGCCGTTTCGCCATCCGCTCGTGCATGATCACGTCTGTGGTTTTGAACTGGATCCCGTTGAATTTAGCGTCGCCACCGGTTTGCGAGAGCACAGTATCCGAAGTCGTGGCTCGATGCTGCGCCTCGTACTTCATGTCGAAGCCTTGCATCTTGCTTCTTCGCACCATTGCCTTGGAGTGCTGCTGGATATGGTCGAGGTGCATCTTCGAGAATTGCGCCTTCTTCTGATCCATCGTCAGCTTCGGATCCTTGTAAACCTTATCCAACTCTTGCGCGAAGGAAAGCTCTTCGGCAAGATCGCCGCTCTCCCAAAAGCCGGGAAGGCAGGTCAACACCGTTCCGTCTGGGTCCAGAACAAACATCTGGATGTTGTGCGGCCCGGCGCCGTTGGTGGTGAACACTGCCGCGCTGGAGTCGATGGGGTGGATTTCGGATTGGCCGCAGTAAGGTTGATTGACGATGTTAAACGTTCCGCAAACGAAGTCTTTCTTCAGCTTAGAGAATGTTGGGTCCTGAGAGAGCGACACGGCCCTCAAACTGTTCCCTGCGCTTCACGTGTTGCCGGCAATGCTGCCGAGCATGTGCATGTAGAAGATCAATTTGCCTTGGGCTTCGGCTTGCTTGGTCAGCATCACCGGAGTGTTGGTCCAGGAAATCTCCTTAAGCAAGCCAAGCGCGTTTTGCGAGGCGGCCTGAGGATCGATCTCATGCTTCTTATTCTGCGCCGTCGCCGATCCTGCCAACGTTGCAATCGCCAATGCGGTACTAAAGTATCTCAACATGGTTCGCATTTGGTCACCATTATAACGATTGGCAACCCGATGTCAATCCCGCATGGGACTTGTGACTTATTTGGACCACCGAGTCCACTCTTCGGTACAAAACAACGACCAATTGCCGCTTTTGTCCGTCTGGTCGATGACGGAATTCCATCGATGCTTCTTGGCATCGTAGGTAAATGTGTTCCGAAGAGTGCCATCGCTGTCCTTCCAAAGCATGGTCAGAACATTATCTTTAAGCTCGCCATAGCCAATGGATCCTGGCAAATTGCCGCCATATATGTCGAGCCAGAACACTTCGTATCGGTTCGCTTTTTTTCTCAAACGTAATGCTTACATCTGCTTCGTAAGGCTTCGACTTCTTCGGACCGGCATAACGCAATCGCATGTAGTGATGCTGAAGTGTCCACTCGCAATCAGCCGTGCCGCGAATGACCTTCTTTCCTTGCTTACGTTCAACCTGCCAATGGCCCCTGAACTGGTCGAGGAATGCGTCTTGGATGGTCGTACCCTGTTGCATCGCTGTGGCAATCACTATCGTTATCATGAAGGCATTATAACGGATAGCGTCCGCATGGTAGAATCCGCCAATTCCCGGCGATGATCGGGCATGTGGGTAGCGGAAATGGCACAGTATTTTGTAATTGGACCGAACGGCGATAAGTATGGTCCCGCCGACGTCGATACACTTCGTATGTGGTCGCGAGAAAACCGGGTGACTGCCCAGACGATGCTGGAAGACGCCACCACCGGAGCCCGACTCATGGCATCCGCAATCCCCGGATTGGTCCTTGAGAATCCTGCGCCGAGCTATCAACAAATCAACGAGCCTTACCGTAAGGTGGCAAATAATCTCGCACTTTCGATCTTCTCGACAGTGTGCTGCTGCCAACTCTTAGGAATCATCGCGATCATTAACGCAGTTCAGGTAGACGGTCATTGTCGCCGAGGTGACTATGCTGCGGCCGAAAAGTCAGCCAATACGGCAAAGACACTTTCAATTGTCGGAATTGTCGGCGGACTAATCGTCCAGATCGGTTACGTTCTTATCGTGGTTTTAACCGACAAAAAGTAGCCCACCTTAAATTAAGAGAGGTTGATCGGAAATCCCGATCAACCTCTTTTTTGGACGACAATGGCTAGTTGTTCAGCTTCTCGTACAGGTACCGCAGGATCGTCGCCATCACGTGCGGTCGGCTCGTATCCTTGCCGATCGAGTGATCGTCTCGCGGATAGTACATCGTATCCGGGTGGACGCCCGCCTCGATCATCTTCTGAACTAATCGTGCGTCGTCCTGGAACAGCACGTTGTTATCCAGCATGCCGTGGATGAGGAGGAGGTGATCCTTCAGGCCAGCCGCATAAGTGATCGGCGAAGTCTTCTCGAACCACTCCTTGTCGTCCTTCACCAACCCTAAACGTCGCCGGGTGTACCACTCGTTGTAGCTCTTCCAATCCGTGACGCTGGCCACGGCAACACCTGCATAGAACTCACCCGGCTTTGTCAGCAGCGTCATACACGTGAGGAAGCCACCGTAGCTCCAACCCCAAATGCCGATGCGATCCGGTCGAACAAATGGCTGTGAGGCAAGGAAGTTCTTCGCCGCCACCGCTTCGTCTACATCGACCAAGCCCATGCTTCGGTAGTAGCCGGCATTGAAGTCGCCACCGTAGCCCCAGCTCGACCGGAAGTCGACCGAGAGAACCACCATATCTAGGTTCATCGCCGCATAATTCTCCATGAATCCAGACCAGGCGCCCTTGCCCGAGTCAGCGTAGATATTGCTCAGGATCGCAGGGTGCTTCTTGCTCATGTCCAAGCCCGGCTTGGTGTACATCAGCGCGTGAATCTTCTTGCCGTCTGGCGAGTCAAAGGTCACTTCCTTGATGTCCGCCCATTTGATATTCAGAAACTCGGGAGACTGACTCAGCGTCATCCGGTGCATATTCGGCTCGACGGAGTACAGTTCGCTGTTCACCGTTCGGTCGCTCGCCATCGTCGCGATTTTCTTGCCGTCTTCGCTGACCAGCGGCAGCTCGGCCCAGTTGAACGCCTTCGGCGTCGCGTAGCCATGCTCAAGCACTGTGTGGACCGTTTCCTTTCCATCCGGCTCCAGAATTCGAATCTCGGTTGTGAGCGGACTTCGGGCCGCAGTGACCATGATGATCCGGTCGCTGTTCTTGGGGCGCATAAAGCCGCCCACGTCGTGCAGTTTGGAGTAGACCGGCTTCACATCCGACCCATCGACGTTCATCGAGAAGATCGAGCGGTTGATGAGTGTGTCGCCTTTCACATCGGTACCGAAAATGATGCGGCTGCCGTCGCGGTTCCAAGTCACATCGCGCCAGTCGTTGATCGTATATCGGGGTGCAATCTCGTGGTACACGTCCTTCTTCGCCGTCTTATCTGGCTCTGCAACCGAGATCGTGTATTCCTTGAAGTCGTCCTTGATCCAACCCACTTCCAGGTGCTTGCTATCCGGGGACCAGCTCACACTCTTGATCCAGCTGTAGCGCGGAATGTCCGAGATGAATTTGATAATGCCGCCGTCGGACGAAACGATGCCGATTTGATTATCCTGCGAAAGATCGCCATTCCAATCTCGACTGATGCTGACCGTGGTCGCGCGATCCTTGCTGAAGTCCATCATCTGGTAGCTGCCCGCCTTCGAACCGTCGCTCCACTGGACGGCCAGCCACTTGCCATCGGGCGAGAAGTCGTAATCGTCGATCGACGTGCCTGGCTTCGAGATGTAAGTCAGCTGCTTGGTCGCGCCGGTTTTGCGGTCGCGGATAAAGACATTCGTGCCGTTGGTGTATGAGATCGACTTTCCGTCCTCGGTGAACTTGGGATTCACGATGGCGGCAGAGCCATCGACAAGTGGACGCAAATCGCTTCCGTCGGGATCGACCAGCCAAGTTCGGCCCTTATAGCTAAACATGAGCTGTTTGCTATCCGGCGACCACGTCGCACCAGCGATACCACCATCGTACAGGGCAGATTCCTTCTTATCCAGTTCGCTGCGCGAGTCGTCCTGCCGAGGCAAATCCTTGATGGACGTCGCGTCGACGATCTTCTTGGGCTTGCCATTGGGAAAATCGACGATGTAGAGATCCAGTTTGCGATCGCCAGTAGTGTTCCAACCGAACACGACTTTCGAGCCGTTGGGCGCCATCGCGGGCGTGGATGGTGACCGACCTTGGATGAGCGGATACTGGTTCAGCCGCTCGATGGAGATGTCGGCCTTGGGGAAGTTCTGTGCGAAGCTCGAGCCCGTCAGGACAAGAGCGAGGGTCACGAAATGATATCGAGTCTTCATAAGAGGATTGATGCGAACAGATTACCGTCATGGAGTCCGCAATGGTTCCGGCGACCCTGAGGGAACGTAACTGTTCGATCACGCTCCCCCCGGTTCGCGAGACTAGTGGCCACAAAAAGTGCTACCTACTCGCGCTCACCGACCCCCTCAGTCTTGAGGGGGAACCTTACGTGGACTTCGATCGGTTCGATCTATATTCCCTTCTCGGCAGCAATTTCATCGACCCGATGCTGGATGTAAGCAACGACATCGCCAATGTTCTCGAAGATTGCGCGGGCGGGAATTCGAATAATGGTGAGACCTTGGGATTCCAGCCAGCGATCCCGTCTCTCATCGTGCTCGTAAGTCGCTTCATGGATCTTTCCGTCGATTTCGATTGCGAGTTTCAATTGGGCAATGTAGAAATCCAGAAAGTATGGACCTAATGGCTTTTGACGATTGACCTCGAAGCCGAGTCGTCTGCCTTTGACGGCATTCCAAAATATTACTTCTGGAGGAGACATTGAAGACCTTAATTCTCGTCCTCGTGCGGTCTTCTTGTTCAACTCACCCACGAGCAAATAATAACACTTCAGAAACCCGGACCAGGGGTGAGGCTAACCTAATTCCCCCTCAAGACTGAGGGGGTCGGTGAGACGGCGACCAATTTCGAGGGAGTTCATTTTTCGTCCGTCGAACCGGGGGGAGCGTGACAATTCCCCCTCAAGACTGAGGGGGTCGGTGAGACGGCGACCAATTTTCGAGAGAATTCATTTTTCGTCCGTCGAACCGGGGGGAGCGTGACAATTCCAGACGATTTACGAATCCTGGATATCGTGACCTACCGAGGGACTATTTTCCGAGCATCGCCGTCGCCCGAGCGATGACGTTCTCTGCCGTAAACCCAAATTCCTTAAACAACACATTCGCCGGACCAGAAACTCCGAAATGGTCGATGCAGATCTGCTCGTCCGAGTACTTCGCCCAACCGAGCGAACATCCGGCTTCGACGGCCAAAGTCGG
>CAMFIS010000105.1 GCA_945952345.1 uncultured Fimbriimonas sp. | reverse complement strand
CCCCAGAAGGCATCGGCTGCCGACTACCTCCGCACTCTCGCCGTCTCGCGCATCTTCCTCGACAACTTCGACAACATTCAGCTCTCGATCCTTACCCAAGGACCCAAGATCGCGCAAATGGGCCTGAAGTACGGAGCCAACGATTTTGGTAGCGTGATGATCGAAGAGAACGTCGTCTCCGCCGCGGGCAACAAGTTCATCCTCAACGCCGAAGAATTCGAGCGGTTGATCCGAGATGCTGGCTACACGCCTCACCGCCGCAACACTCGCTACGAACTGATCTAGCCGGTTTGGAAGCGGTGGCCCATGAATCGGCGGGTCGTTGCGATGAATTTAGAGGATGGCTGCGTCAACTCCACTAAGTTCGCGCCAACTTCGGACCTCCCGCGTCCGCGGGGTTGAGGCTAAAAGAGTCACCCGAGGGGCCCCCAACTTTTGAAGTCGGACAAATAGACCCGCCCTATCCCGTCCCGAGCTAAGGCAATAGTCTGGGCCCTTTGGGAGCGGTGGCCGTCTTGCCCACCATCAAATGCGAGCAACTCCCGGGACACCCTAACATCTTCGAATCTAAAACCGTTAATATAAGAGTCGTGGAAATTCCAGCACCTTGGCTTTGGATATCGGGAATCTTCTTTCTGATCAATATCATCTTCTTCATCATCCTCACCATTGCGCTGGTGAAGGTGATGCAAGTCGCGCAGGAGATGAAGCCTAAGATTGAGCGAATTTCCGACCGCCTTGACTCCATTTCCGAAAAAGTGGACACCATCGCGGGCGAAGTTCAGGGCCGCGTGACCGACCTTAGTCAAACCTCTGGCAAGTTGCTCACGACCGCCGAGGCATTCACCTCTGCGAGCTCGCAACTGGTGGGACGCTTCGCGCCGTATATCGCCGGATTTGGCCTGGTGCTCAAGGCGTACCAAATGGCAAAGGAGCACGGCGTGAATTTCTCGCGCAAGCCCAAGCCCAAAGCCCTGCCCGCGCGAGCCAAAGAAGCGGCCAAGGCTGCCGCCGAGAAGCTGAAGAGCTGACAATTTTCGGCCGAGAAGCTCAAAGGCTGATCGGTGACTGAATGTGGCACTGGTACATGAAGTGAGGAACGAGCGGAATTTACCAGTGGTCTTTCACGGATAAGCTTATCTTCCGACAATCAACAAGCTTCAATTTTTAACCGCGTATCCGTGCCACTACAGTCTTGCCCTAGCACTCGCCCTTATACGCATAGCTGCAGATCCTGACCGGAACCCACCAGCCGTGCTACCCCTTTGATGCAGAGGGGTCGGTGAGCCAGCATCAATTATCACCATCACTTAAGCGCGCTGGCGAACCGGGGGAGTTACGATAGCCTATATGCTCTGCAGCAGCCTTTACACTCGCCCTGACTAAAGCGCCTTTCTCATCTTCCGATGCGGAATCCCGACTTCCTCAAACGGCTCGTCGAACACCTCATAGCCAATGCGGAGATAGAAGTCCACCGCGACTTGCCGAGCATGCAACACCACCGACGAATAGCCGTTGGCTCGTCCCCAATCCTCGGCGCAGAACATGATCTCGCGCCCCAGGCCCTTGCCCTGAACCGAGGGATCGACTGCCACTTGCCGCACCTTCAAAATGCCCTCCTGATACGGCGTCGCCATCGCCGTCGCTACCGCCTTTCCGTCGAGGTCGAGAAGAAAGTGAGCCGAGTCGTTTTCGCCAGCCAATTGCTCTTCGGTGTAATCCATACCGAGCGGCCACCGCAAGACCTCCCGACGCAGTTGCACCGCGCGGCGATACTCGTCGGAATTATGAGCAATCACTCGGGCAGGCATAGCCAAAGATTACTTGATTGAAGCGAGGCTACCGACGTAAGATGAAGCCGTACAACCAGTCACCGGCCCGGATACCTCTTTGGACAGAGAGGTCGGTGAGCCAACATCACTTCGAGTTATCAAATAGACCGTGTTGGCGAACCGGGTGAGTCGATCGAGCGCAACGAGCTTAGGTGGACTGCAGACTTTTATTTCTTGCGCGCTGGAGCCCGACGCTTGAACCCGCCGCGACCCTTCTTCGTCGACGGACCCGCTTCGCGCTTCTTCTGAAGCAGCTCTTGCGCCTGATCCGGCGTCAATGCCGTAGGATCGATCGACTTTGGAATTGTCGCGTTGGTCTCGCCGTCCGTCACATACGGACCATAAAAGCCAGTCATCACTCGAACCGGACCCGCAGCTCCAGGCAATTCGCCAAACTCCTTGATTGGCTCTTTCTTAGAACCAGAGCCCCCCGTCGTCTTGGGCTGCGCCAGAATCACCAAAGCATCTTCCAAAGTCATCGTCGCGCCGTTGCGCCAGCCGTCGACATTGCGTCGCTCGGTGCCCGACTCGACGTAAGGACCAAATTTGCCCATCTTGAACCAAACCTCATTGCCGCCATCCTTGCCGATGAGTCGCGGGAAGGCGCACAAGATGTCCAAATCTTCTTGCGAAAGATCTTGAGGCTGAACGCCAGGCGGGAGGGAAATCCAGGTTGGTTTGACCTTGGCTTCAATCTCCTCGGGCGTTCGCTCGACCTCGAGGTAGTAGCCCTGACGATGCTTGAGCAACAAATTTCTTCCCGACTCAGGGTGAATCCCAATGCTTTCCGAAGCTGGCGTCTTCTGCTTAAATAGCTCGATCGCCTTCTCCAGGTTCAAATCTGCCGGGGCTAGATCGTCTGGCACGTTTGCGTAAACTTTTTGCTCACCAAGTTGAAGGAATGGGCTACCATCCTTGCCCGTTCGAACCCGGATATGTTCCCCACTCTCGGGGTCGATTCCTATCTCCAGATTCGGGAACGGAATCTGCAGGCGTCGCTCTTCGACCATCGGCTTCAAGCCCGGCTTGTTCGCATCGCCGACGAAGAACTCCTGCAGGTAGCGCTTCGAATTCGCTTTCCCTTCCGAAATCTCGTCCAATGCCTCATCCATCTGGGCTGTAAACCCAAAGTCCATGACCTCGTGGAAGTGCACGTCCAGGACCTCCATCGCCATAAACGCACGCCAGGTCGGCACCAACTGCTTGCCCACCTTCCGCACATATCCGCGATCGATGATCACCGAGATGATCGCCGCGTAAGTCGAAGGTCTGCCAATACCGAGCTCTTCCAGTTTTCGAATCAGCGTCGCGTCGGTATACCGGCCGGGCGGCATTGTGTGATGCTCGGAAGGATTCAGGTCGACCAAATCGACTTCCTGTTCTTCCTTCATTCGCGGGAGAATCTTGTCATCTTCATCCTCGTCGTCCTTCCCTTCCAGATACACGCTAAGGTAGCCCGGATCAAGAACTTGCGAGCCATTAGCTTGGAAGACCAGATGGCCGGACTTGGATTCCGTACCGATCTTTGCTTCGGTTCTCAGCATCTTGGCCGGCTTCATTTGGCACGCCACGGTTCTCTGCCAAATCAGTGAGTAAATCTTGAATTGATCGTCGGTGAGGAAGCCCTTAACTCGGTCGGGCGAACGGTTCACGTCGGTTGGTCGGATCGCTTCGTGCGCCTCCTGGGCGTTTTTCACCTTGTTCGAATACTTGACCGGCTTCTCAGTCTGCGCATCGGGATAATGCTTGCCAATGTAACCGCGAATGGAGCGAAGAGCATCCTCTGCCAGCGTTAGCGAGTCGGTACGCATATAAGTGATGAGACCGGCCGTCTCCCCACCTATCTCAACACCTTCATACAGAGTCTGCGCGATGCGCATGGTTCGGTCGGAAGCAAAACCGAACTTGCGGTTTGCGTCCTGCTGCAGGGTCGTCGTCATGAAGGGCGCTTGTGGCCGCTGCTGTGCCTCTCGCTCAGTCAGCGACTCCACTATATAAGGTTTAGCGGTTCGGGCCGAAGTCGCGAGTTCCGCGGCCATCGCGCCATCCACCCAGAGCACATCGCCCTTGCCCGAAAGCTTGCCCGTATTCTCGTCGAAGTCACGTCCGGCCGCCACTCGGCGACCGCCGACCTCAACTAAATCGGCTTGGAACAAACCAGAAGCAACCTGAAACTTCGCACGAAGATCCCAGAACTCAGCCGACTTGAAGTCTCGCCGAGCTTTTTCGCGCTCGACCACCAACTTCACCGCCGGACTCTGGACCCGACCAGCCGAAAGGTTCTTGGTGACCTTGGTCCAAAGCACGGGCGAAAGCGTGTAGCCATACAGTCGATCGAGCATTCGACGCGTTTCCTGTGCCTCGACTAAATCCAAATCGATCTGTCTTGGCGTTGAAATCGCCCGCTGAATCGCGTCCTTGGTGATCTCATGGAAAGCAATTCGAGAAACCTTGACGCGCTTGGCTGGCTTCAGAACTTCGAGAAGGTGCCACGAAATCGCCTCACCCTCTCGGTCTTCGTCCGTGGCGAGTACCAATTCATCCTTATCTTTCAAGGCCGCGCGAAGTTTGGAAACCTGCGCCGACTTCTCTTTCGGAACTTCGTAAAAAGGTTCAAAATCGTTGTCGACATCGATACCGAAGTCGGCCCACCACTTCTTTTTGACTTCGGCTGGCAAACTTTTGGCGTTGGGCACGAGGTCGCGAATGTGTCCAATGCTTGCCAGTACTTCGTAATCCTTGCCGAGGTAGCCACCGATAGTTTTCGCCTTGGCGGGAGATTCGACGATGACGAGTTTTGAAGCCATAAATTATCCGAACGAAGGTCTCACGGGACCTTACCTCGTAAATAATGCCCGGTGGTGTCGCCTTCTGTACGCTTTTTTTCGAAAACTTGTGAAAATGAGTTGAATTACTTATCTCTAAAATTCGTCTTACCTAAGGATGATAACCGCCATCGCCTTGTCGTTGACCCTAGGCTCCGCTTCCGACCAGGCGTACTTTTCGGTATGGATGCAAGGCTCGCGCATTGGTTATTCCTCCTATTCATCCAGTCACACCACCTACCAGGGCAAGCCTGCCGAAAAGTCGACGTCGAAGACGGAACTGAAGATTGGCTTGATCGGCGCTCAGGTCGAAATGACCGTAGATTCAGACACGATCACGGTCAACGGCAAGCCGGTATTTATGCACTTTGTGCAGTCGTCGGCGGGGCGCAAGCAGATCATGGATGCCACGTTTGGCACCAACGATATCCAGGTCTCCGTGGATAACAACGGAACCAAGACCAAACAAAAACTTGCCTACCCAAAGGACGGCAAGATTGTGGATGACCCCGTCACCGAGTTCGCCTTGAATCCCACCAAGGCTGGAACGACCAAGACGTTCTACATCCTTGACCCGACAACCGTGAGCCTCGTCAAGAACACCGCTAAACTGCTCGGCCCACGTGACGTCGAGGTGAATTCCGTCTCCACCAAAGCCACCGCCATCCAAATCGACGACCCTCGCATGGGCACAACGGTGTTCATGGGAGGCAAAGGCGACATTATAAAGATCACGACCACGATCGGTATGGAGATGGTGCCGACAACGAAAGCCGACGCCCTCGGCAAAGTCGCTTCGGACAATCAGCCCGATATTGCCGCCCTCACCAGCGTGAAGCCAAACGTGCCCGTGGCGAACCCCATGGCGACGAAGACGCTCAAGATCAAGCTTAAGGCAGACAACCTTCCGTCTATCCCGAACGATAACCAACAGGGCTCCAAGAAGGATCAGTCGGCTTGGATCGTGGACATTCATCCAACTCAGTTGCGAGACTCCAAGTCGATTTCCATCGCCGCCGCCAAGGCCCAGAAACCAGACTGGGTTAAGCCAAGCCTCCACATCCCGGCCACGACGCCCCGGTTCATTAAACTCGCCAAATCGATCATCAAGAAGTCGACCGACGTGAAGTCTGGTGCACTGGCTATCCGTAAATATGTGAACGACACCATGACTCCAAATGCGGGAATTGGTGTTCTGCGTGACGCAAACGAGGTCCTAGACGCCAAAGAAGGTGTGTGTCGGGATTACGCCATTCTCACGGCGACGCTTTGCCGTGCGGCAGGAATTCCGGCGCGCCTTGCGAGTGGCCTAGTGAACTTTGACGGAAACTTTTACTATCACGCCTGGGTTGAAGTCTGGACGGGTTACGATTGGCTTGGCCTCGATAGCGTGCCTTCGAACGACTTCTTCACGGCAACTCATGTTAAACTGAGTCAGGGAAATGTCGACTCGGCATTTAACTTTACAATTTTATCTAACGCTCACATGGACGTGATCGAACAGCGGAACTAACCACGATGGAAAAACCTAAGGCCCCGATCAATAGCAGCAAAACCAAAAGCGCCCTCCATATGGCGATTTATGGCGTGTTCGCTATCTTCACCGCCAGCGTCTTTGGCGTCTATGGGCCCGTCGAGGTTACGGAGATTGGCAAAAGAATCTTCAGCGATTTCCAGCCGAACATCAGCTTCATCACCACTACTCTGCCGCTCATCGTCCTCGGCGTGTTCTGCGGTTGGTTCCTGGGATCCCTCGTAGTCGGAATATTCGAGCGGTTCGGCAAGCGATGGGATCGAACCGATGATTCGGAAAAGATCACCTGGTTCGTAGGCGCAGCCACTGGCGTCCTCGCCGCCACATTCTTCATCACGCTTTTCAGCCAGTTCCCGCTGGATAAGATCACGATCGGACTGCTCGACTTTGGCCTTGCCGTTCTCATCGCGATGTTCGTGATATACGCGCTGCACTCGATGCGCGAGTCGTTGCCCTGGTATCGGGGCAAGGTACGAGCCCGCCGAACAGGAATCAAGATTCTTGACACCAATGTCATCATCGACGGTCGCGTGTACGACGTGGCGAGGGCCGGATTCATCGAAGGCAATATCTACGTTCCCCAATTTGTGCTCGAAGAGCTGCAGTACATTGCAGACAGCCATGACAACCTAAGACGACAACGCGGACGTCGGGGACTAGACATTCTGAAGCTGATGCAGTCAGAGTTCGAAATGGAAGTTGGCGTTCATGATCGTCTCGCCACGGACCAAGGCGATGGAGTCGATGCACGACTCGTCCGACTCGCAATCGCGCTCGGCGGCGATCTGGTCACCAACGATCACAACTTGAATCGCGTCGCGACCCTGCAAGATGTCCGCGTGCTCAACATTAACGACCTCGCGCTTTCGCTCCGTCCGAACGTGCTGCCCCAAGAGCATATGGAAATTAATATCGTCCGGGAGGGTAATCAGTCCGGCCAAGGTGTTGGATTCCTCGAGGACGGCACCATGGTGATCATCGAGCACGGCAAGCGACACATTGGCGAGACACACGACGTCGTAGTAACACAGGTAATTCAAACCGAGCGTGGGAAGCTCATCTTCGCCGAGATCGAGGAAGATACAGGAACGGATGGTTTCGCCCGTCGATCGACGCCGAGACGGCATTAAAAGATGAAGATTGGTGCGGTATTGCTGGCCGCCGGCTCAGGCACGCGTTTTGGTTCCGATAAGCTTTTGGCCAGTCTCGGCGGCAAGCCGATATGGAGGCACTCCTACGATACGCTCCGCCACCATTCATCCATCCACGAGATCGTCATTGTTTGCTCCGAGTCGAACTACGCCTCGATCAAAGACACCGTGGGCGAGGATGCCGAAGTCATCTTTGGTGGCGACACCCGAACCGCGAGTACCATCGCTGGGCTCTGGAAAGCCTCGCAAATCGAGTGCGAGGGTTTGCTGTTCCACGATGCCGCGCGTCCATTCGTAAGCTCCGATACCATCGACCGCGTCGTTGAACGAGTCAAAGCTGGCGAAGCCGTCGCCGCCGCGATACCCAGCATCGATACTATTAAGCAAATCGAGGGTCCGAGCCTCGAAGCTCATCTGGATCGCTCGAAGCTCGTGGCCATGCAAACTCCACAAGGGGGACCGGTTCGAATGTTCGCCGATGCCTTTAGTAAGGTTCAGCAGGCCTGCACGGACGATATGGAAGTCCTCAGTCGAGCGGGATACAATACCGGATGGGTGATGGGCGACGTGGCCAACTTTAAGATCACGAATCCAGAAGACCTTTCGAGAGCCCGCGCGATGATTGGATCGGAAACGAGAACCGGATTGGGATACGACATCCATCGCTTCTCGATCGATGCGAATCGACCTTGCTGGCTCGGTGGCGTTTTGTTCGAAGGCGAGGTCGGTCTCGACGGTCACTCGGACGCCGATGTCATCCTTCACGCGGTTGTCGACGCCATCCTCGGCGCAATCGCCGGAGGCGACATTGGCCAGCTCTTCCCCAACACCGATCCAGCCAACAAGAACCGCCCCTCGTCCGACTTCCTGGTTGAAGCCATGACCCGAGCCCACGCCGGAGGTTGGGAAGTGGTGAATCTGGACATTGCGATTCAGGCCGAGCGGCCCAAGATCATGCCTCGGGCTATCGATATTCGAACTCGGATCGCCGAGATCATCGGCGTTGAGATCGACCGGGTCAGCATCAAAGCTACGACTCAAGAAGGATTGGGCGCAATCGGACGAGGCGAAGGTATCGCCGCGTTTGCCACCTGCAACCTCCGACGCTAGCCGTAGAGTTCGACCAGCTTGTCTTGCAGAGCGCCGGCTTCTGGCCGAATAACTTGTCGAGCCGGATCTGCATCGTACCAGCTAATAATCTCTCGTGCGCCGAACGCAAACGGATGGGTGCAGAGGAAGTCGGGCACGAGACGCTTCACCTTCGAGTTATCGAAGATCATGCTGTTCGCCTTATCCCCCAGCAGCCCCGGACCCCAGTTCGGATCGTGTTTGGCCAGTGTCTCGGAAGCGATGTGAACTTTCTGAGCCGTCGTTCCGGCCGCCGCCGCGACAAGGTCGTAGATCTGGTTCCACGTCAGCAGTTCGTCGCTGGTGATATGGAAAGCGTCGCCGATGGCGTGCGAGTTTCCGAGGAGCGGAACGAAGGCTTTGGCAAAATCCTTGTGGTGAGTGAGCACCCACAGCGAGGTTCCGTCACCGTGGACCACCACCTTCTTGCCTTTGCGCATGCGGTCGACGACGGTCCAGCCGTGATCGAACGGCAGCAGCCGCTCATCGTAGGTGTGCGATGGGCGGATGATCGTCATCGGGAATTTCGATTTTCGGTAGGCATCGACGAGCAACTCTTCGCAGGCGATCTTGTTGCGGGAGTACTCCCAGAACGGGTTGTCTAAGATCGTCGACTCGGTCACGGGCAGCGCCGATGGCGGGGTCTGATATGCGCTGGCCGAGCTGATGAAAACGTACTGGCCGACCTGGCAGTGGAACATGTCGATGTCCTGCTGAATATGGTTCGGGGTAAAGGCGATCCAGTTCACAACGACGTCGAAGGTGTGCCCCTCGATCGCATTGAGCACCGATTGGGGATCGCGGATATCGCCCATCAGCTGGGTGACGCCTTCGGGAGTTGTTCGCGTCGATTGTGAGCGGTTGAGGAAATAGAGGTCGATTCCCTTCTCGACCGCCAGCGGCGCACATCCAGAACTGATGATGCCCGTCCCGCCTATGAACAAAACCTTCATGCGCCAGATTGTACTCGTTGGACCTTTGCCAGTATGCCCCGGCTTCACGACGCAGCTTTGTCTTAGTTTTTGTAGACAAATCGGCGACGCCTACCCAGGTACTTTTTTCAGGTGGGTGACACAAGGACTGGACCATCCGAACTAGATGTCGTGTTTGAAAATGAACAATGGAAAGTTCATCGCGGCATGGTCGTAAGCAAATTTCCTGTGGAGTACTCGTTCTCCATCGAGGAAACACTCGACGAGAATTCTCGCAAGCTCGCGGACATGGAAGGCAAGAAGTGGGTCGATCCCGTTATGACCGTCGAGGCATTCTATGCTGCTGCGGAGTCGGCAGGAAAAAAGTATCCACGTGACGTCGGCGTCTTCTGGAAAGAGTACATGGCGACCTTGTTCTTCGATGGAGTCCTTACCCGCTCCGGTCGACGACCACGGGAACGGAGCATGCAGGACAAGGTTAAGGACTTACAGTCCGGCATCCATCCCGACGAAGCTGAGTTATTCGTGCTGGTTCGATTGGCCCGGGGCCACGCCCAGCACTTCACGTTTTGTCGAGATCTCGATAACTTGCTCTAATTCCCCAGCTCTTCGACTTGCCCCTGCTCCGGAATCACGACTTCCCAGTTGTAAAGATCCTTGATCTTTGCGGCTAGAGCTTCTTGCGCTTTCGGTTCGCCGTGCACGATGAAGGTCTTCTTGGGCGGTGACTTGAAGAAGCTGAGCCAGTGGAGAATCTCGCCTTGGTCGGCGTGGGCGGAGAGCGCATTGATCTTGTCGACCTTGGCCCGGACGGCGACCTCTTCGCCAAAGATCTTGACGACCGGCTCGCCATCGATGAGTTGCCGACCGAGCGTGCCTTCGGCTTGGTAGCCGGTGAAGAGCACCATGGTCTGGTCGGAAGAAATTCGGTGCCGCATGTGGTGGAGGATGCGTCCGCCGTTGGCCATGCCGCTGCCGGCGATGATGACTTGCGGGCCGTGCTGCTTGTTGAGGGCCTGCGACTGCTCTCGATCGCGGATGTAGTTGAGTCCGAGCGGTTCGAGCTCGCTGCTGCCCTCCGAGACGGATAACTTCATCTCGTCGTCGTGGTCGTCCTTGGCGTCGGCGTAAACCTTGGTCACCGAGGTCGCCATCGGGCTATCGATGTACACCGGAACGCGCGGCATGCGGCCACTCTCCTGCAGCTTCTTGAAGTAGTACAGCATCTCCTGGGTTCGGCCGATGGCGAACGAAGGGATGAGAATGGTTCCGCCGGAGCTCCACGCCCACTGCAGCGCTTGCTCGAGTTTGATGAGCGGATCTTCCTTCGAGTGCAGGCGGTCGCCGTAGGTGGACTCGATGACGAGGTAATCGCAATAGTCGACGACTTCAGGATCCTTGATGATCGGCGTATCGTAGCGGCCGAGGTCGCCGCTCATCAGGAGGATTTCGCCGTTGGGCAGCGCGATTTCGGCGTAGGCCGAACCGAGGATATGACCCGCGTGCTTGTACACCCACGAGCCGCCGCCGGGGAGTTCATGGCGGGTGTTGAACGGAACTGGTTTGAACTTGCGCATCGCCTCGAAAGCGTCGTTCTCGTCGTAGAGCGGTTTGGCGTCGTGCCGCAGGTTGTGCTTGGAATGGAATCGGGCTTCTTCCTCTTGCAGTCGGCCAGAGTCGGTAAGAGAGATTCGGGAGAGGCTAATCGTCGGCGCGGTGGCGTAGATCGGACACTTGAGGCCTTCGCGAACCAGGCGCGGCAGCATGCCGATGTGGTCGAGGTGCGCGTGGGTGATGACGACTGCGTCGAGGTCGCTGGGCATGAATGGGAACGGCTGCCAGTTCCGCTCCTTCAGTTCCTTGGTTCCTTGGAACATCCCGCAGTCGATGAGGACTTGGGCATTGCCGAGGGATAGCAGGTGCTTGGAACCGGTTACGGTTCGGGCCGCGCCATGAAACGCCAGCGTCGGAGTCATAGAATTACATTCTACTGATATGGGGGCCAAACGACGCTGTCTTTTTGCAGGCGATCTGAGCGGACGATTTTCGCGTCGTCGACTTGCCAGTTGCCCAGCTTTTGCAGTCCACCCTTGGCTTTCTTTTTCAGCGTGAGCTTCACGAGCGGAGCATCGGTGCCGCCCCAGTCTTGCGGCTCGTTCGCCACGAGGTACACGATGGCGTAATCGTTGGTGGCAAAGAGCACCTTGAAGTACTTCATGGTGCCGCGCAGTTCGCAGTCGTCGCCGTTGAAGTAATCCTTCACGACGGGCTCGAGAGCGCGCTGGTGCAGCTTGGTGTTGGCTTCCACGTAGAGGAACGGACCTCCCCACGTGATGGCAAGGCAGGCCAAGAGGGCGCGTCCAAACGGAAATTCTGGCTTACCCGGCCCAACCTTGAATAAGGAATAGCCGAAGGCCAGGGCGAACCCCGCAAACGCTCCCGTGAGCAAATAGACCAACCACTCGATCATGCCATTGCTGGTATTCCGTGCTTTTGCCAGGATTTGGCTGGTAGGAATGCGGGGTTGTTCATCAGGGCAAAGGAGAGGACGAGGGCGAGTCATCAGTGCGAGAGGGAGGGTCGGTAGAGGAGCAGTCTTTTGTTCGTCTCCCGAACGAGATATGTCATCGCGTAAAAAACCTTCCAAAGACTTTCCTTGCTGCCCATGAAGTCGAAATGAGGTTCGATTCTCGAGCGACGAGCACACTATTAGTATACCTTCGTCTACTCTATTCACTTCGCACTCCGCACTATCCACTTCGCACTTCGCACTCAACAGAGTGTTACAATGCCAAGTAACGATTGGTGCTGGATTGAATTCCGTTCATGACTCTCGGGTCCATGCTCAGACTCTCAGCTCGTTCCTCGCAGTGGGTCCGCTAAACATGCCTCGATAAATGACGACACCGACGAGGCACGCGGTGACGACCGGACCGATCGCCAAGAGCGGAAACTTCGCGCTGCGCCTTCCCTCTCGATTCACGAGTTCATTGTAGTCCGAACGTTCAAGAACAAATAAGTTGTGGGTTGGCCGTCGCATCGAGATGCCGAACACGCGGCCAAAGTCATTGCTTCTCACCACATGTACTCGGCAACAGTGAACCATTTTAAACCCAATCCGTCCTGCCTAGATGCTTTATGCAAAGGTGGTTGGTGCGATGCTCGCTCTGGGTCTCGTGCTTGGCTCGGACAACAACGATATTTCCGTTGGACAGGGTCAAGGAAAGAAATCCGACGACAAGCAAAACAGAAAGGGTCAAGGCGGAGGCGGCCAGGGCAAGCGAACTTATCCATTGCCGCAGAGCGCTTGGGAGAAAGGGAGTGTC
>CAMFIS010000104.1 GCA_945952345.1 uncultured Fimbriimonas sp. | reverse complement strand
ATCGAACGGCTGATCAAATTGATCTTTTCGAAATCAATGAGGCGTTCGCCGTGGTGGCCATGGGTTGCGCCGATAAGGTCGGAATCCCCTACAGTCGGCTGAACGTGAACGGCGGCGCTGTCGCGATTGGACATCCGATTGGAATGACAGGCGCTCGACTAGTCATGACCGCCTTGTTTGAACTTCGACGGCAAGGGAAAAAGTATGCGATTGCAACTCCGTGCATTGGCGGTGGCGAAGCAACGGCAGTCCTCATCGAAGCGCTCTGATTGTCTGACAAAAATACTTGATAAATCCATAGGGATTTGTATACGTTTTCCCGATATATTTCCTGGGCCTCATTGGGGAGGGTTGGGCAATGGACTGCAAGTCGACGTCAATTCAAGCACGAGCGAGACGAGTTCTCGGTCGCTTGCTGCGTTCACGAGTCACCGTCTTTTTGCTCCCGATTGG
This sequence comes from uncultured Fimbriimonas sp., assembly GCA_945952345.1. Lineage (GTDB taxonomy): Bacteria > Armatimonadota > Fimbriimonadia > Fimbriimonadales > Fimbriimonadaceae > Fimbriimonas. The sequence continues at coordinate 12,335 of CAMFIS010000104.1, read as the reverse complement.
CCTCGGATTGTTCTTCTCGGTGCTTTGTTTGATGTGGAGTCTGACGTCACTGCAGAACATTCGCGCCGATGCCAAGCGCAATATCTACACGGCAAACCGGTTGTCTGAATCCAGAATCAACTCCCTATTTTCAATCGAGGCCGAGAGACTTCACTCCGCAATTGTTGGGAAGAGTGGTCCAGCCGATATTCCCAAGGGCATCGAGATATGGCGACTACAAGGGAACTCGCTGGTCAATTCTAGCGCTTCTCGGCCATCTTTGGACCTCACAAGTTCTCCGGATTCAAACCTTATTCGCTCGGAATACTCCTATAACCAGGCACTCACTACTTTGTGGAGGCAGGCCGGAGAGTACACAGATTCGTCAGCGGCCGCGAAGAACCCGATGGACTGGATCGCGGTGAACCTCTACGAGAAATCACAATCCTTCTTGATTGCGGCACCAATTTACGATGCTGGAAAGTTAGCCGGCCTTGCAACTGAGTCGGTTCCCAGCAAGAACTTTCAGGACAGTCTTGCCGAACGAACCTATCTCGTCGACACCAACTCCTCAATTTATCTTGGTCATGACAAGAGCCTACTAACCGACGAGGAAACCAAAGCGATGCAGTCTGGAGAGGTGATGCGCGATTCCCTTTCCTCAATGGCTCACCCGCTTATCCATCCTCAAGCCATTTCCAATTGGGTCATCTGGTCATCGCATCCGATTAGCGAAGTTTGGAACCTTCAGCAGACTCGAGATGCTTTGAATTATCCTGCAATCTTCTTAGTTTGTATTTGGGGGATTGTATTCGCGGCCGTCAAATCTGGACAACGCGTCCGTAATCGCCAGCGGCGGCTCATTGGAAATCTCGTGCGGCGAATCATCTGGATAACCGACGAAAACGGCACGATCGACTACGTTCTAGGTCGGATCACAAGCCACCTTGGCTGGAAAGAGATCGATTATGCCAATGTTGACGTTTGCCTCTTCGTCCACCCCGATGACCGCGAAACTCTTCGAAACGCAATCAAAGAGTCGCATGGGCCGATACCCAAAGAAGTCAATATCGAAGTTCGCTTCGAGACCAAGGAAAAGGAATTCCGCTGGTACGAAGTAACGGTGGTCGACATGACGAGCATTCCGGAAATCAACGGAATCGTCGTCACGGGTCACGATATCGAGCTTCGGAAGCACGCGACGGATCATATCCTCGCATCCAAGAGGGCGGCCGAAAAAGCGAACGAAGCCAAAAGTGAATTTCTATCGCGAATGAGCCACGAACTCCGCACTCCTCTGAACGCAATTCTTGGTTTTGGCCAGCTCCTGGAAATGGAATCCATCACGGATCGGCAGGCTGATAACGTAAGCCAGATCCTGATTGCCGGACGGCACTTGCTGAACTTGGTAAACGATATTCTCGATATTGCGCGAATTGAAACCCGCAAAGTTAACCTCTCGGTAGAGAAGGTAAACATCCGCGAAGTCGTCGAGGAGTCGTTTGCGCTGCTCGCCCCATTAGCGACCAAGAATAACATCTCCCTTTCGTTCCAAATCGACGATTGTCCCGATGTGTGGTCCGATCGGCAGCGCCTTAAGCAGGTTCTCCTTAATCTCGTTTCAAACGGCATCAAGTACAACGTGATGAACGGCTCGGTGATTGTCTGCGCGACTTACACGCAGGATATCGGCCTTGATGTCGAAGTCATCGATACCGGAATTGGAATCGAAAATCACTACCTCGATCGCGTGTTCACACCGTTCGACCGACTTGGTTCGGACAACTCCGAGATTGAGGGTAGCGGTCTTGGCCTTGCGCTTTCGAAGACGTTGGTAGAAGCAATGGGTGCGGAACTCATCGTGCACTCAGTCCACGGCCAGGGCTCCACATTCAAGGTTTCCTTCCGTCCCTCGTCCGTGGTTTTGGAGACTTCGGATGATCCAGACATCGATCCTGTGTACGGCGAAATCTACCTCGGCAATCCAGGTGACTTCAGAATTCTTCTCATCGAAGACAACGTGGTCAACCTTCGATATGTATCGAAGGTTGTTGAGAAGACGGAGGGTGTCGTGCTCATCAGCGCGAAAGAGGGCGGAGTGGGCATCGAAATGGCTCGGGCACACCGGCCAAATCTCATTTTGCTCGACTTGGACCTACCCGACATTTCTGGCATGGAAGTCCTAAAATCGCTCTTGGTAGACGAACACACGTCGAGCATGCGTGTGGTCGTTATGAGCGCCGAGACGAACCCGCACATCGCGGAAGAATGCATCCTCCTTGGCGCGGACCAATTCGTGACGAAGCCTGTTGATGTTGACAGCTTACTTGCCCTATTTACTGCGGAAAAAAAAGCAGCATGATCCTTCGTGATTCGGACATTCTTGCCGCGAAGATCTGCGTCATCGACGACGAACCGGCAAATGTCCTGCTTTTGGAGAGGTTACTGGAGCAGGTGGGCTATCGGGACATTAAGTCCTTCACGGATCCGCTTGCCGGCTGGGAGTACATCACCAACAATGTGATCGACCTCTTGCTCCTCGATTTGCAGATGCCCAAGCTATCGGGCCTGGAGATCTTGGAGCGGCTCAAACCCCAAAACGAATGTTCGGTATTCACGCCGATCATGGTGCTGACCGCCGACGCAACCCACACTACCAAGCGTCAGGCGTTCTCACTTGGAACTCACGATTACCTCGTCAAACCGTTCGAAGCGATCGAGGTGACGCTGCGAGTAAAGAATCTCATCCGAACTCGCCTAGCGTTGAAACTGCTCGACCAAGACAAGGGCGAAGGCGCCGAAGCGAGTCACCGTCTGCGGTTACAAGAGAAGGAAGAACTCGAGATTGTTGAGAAATTATCTGGCCCCGCCGAATGCCCTCAAGAGGATGAAAAGACGCACCGAGATCGGATTGGTGAATTGTCGGCAAAGATCGCTCGGCTCATGGAAATGCCAGACAGCTTTGTCCACGACATTCAATACGCGGCTCAGCTCTACGATGTTGGCAAGATTGGCATTTCGGACGACATCCTCCTAAAGCCAGGCAAGCTCACGGCCGAGGAATTCGAAACGATGAAACGACACACCGAGATTGGCGCATCCATTCTCTCGGGCAGCAATTCGGCGATTATGGCGATGGCCGAACAAATCGCTTTCACGCACCACGAGCGATGGGATGGCCGAGGTTATCCTTGCGGTCTTAAGGGTCAGGATATTCCTTTGCCCGGGCGAATTGTGGCGGTAGTCGATGTTTTCGATGCCCTCACTCATGAGCGAAGTTACAAAAAAGCATGGGAATATGAAGATGCAATCGAAGCAATTCTCGAAAATTCCGGGACACACTTCGACCCATCCATCGTGGATGCTTTCATTCGAGTAATGGGTGCGATGCGAAGTGAAGCAGCCTAAGGCTTGTCCACATGGCTCGCGCCGGAGACGTCCTCGTGCACATTGCTGAACTTTCCGATCTTGGCATTTGATGCTCCAGACAGGTTCAAGTCAGCGCTTTCGCCGGTCATGCCACCCTCCAGGCGCGATGCACCGGAAAGCTCGGCTTTCAGGCTCTTCACCATGGATCCAAAGCGGAGCTGTCCGGCTCCATTCAGGTTTGCGGTCACTACTCCCATCGTCTTCGCATCGAATGAGGCTTGGCTGGACCCATTCAATTCGCAATTGAGATCGGCAATTGGCCCATTGACGGCGAAGACGGACGCGCCAGAACCATGAATATCGAGATTGTGAGCGTTGGTGAGTCGAAGTGAAATTTGTGTGGCTCCGGATCCGTCCATACCTTTGATCGTTGGCGTCGACAAGTCAAGCTTCATTTTCGCATTAGTACTCGTCGAGCCTTCGAGCCTGACATAGAGCGTATGGTCTTTGACTTCGGTTTTTACCAACTTCTGCAGATTGTCGTCGATGGTGACCTTGACCGGCCCGAGCTTGCCTTCCTGGGCCGACACTTCGAATGCCGATGCCACTATAACGTGGTCAAACTCGGCTACGGTTCGCGACTCGGTTGTGACGTTGCCGCTGCCTTTGACCTGTGGTGCAGACGATTGCGAAATGTCGCCAATTATTTCGTGGGCGATGTGGCCGCAGCCAGACAGCAAAATCGCGAGCCCCAACAATCCCATTGCTCTCATGTTGGACATTACGAGACGAAATATTGGAAAAGTTGCAATTGAGGACAAAGACCTGGGATGTTAAATTCTGGTAAATACATTGGGCAGGACGCAGATTTGTAGATGGAACACCAACTTAATTGGGCTCATCCAATGCTTGGATTGGAATCGATGAAGGTTCTGTTTGTATCTGCTGAGGTTGCACCGTTCGCCAAAGTTGGCGGACTGGCTGACGTTGCCGCCGGCTTGCCGAAAAGTATTCGGGGTCAAGGCCATGATTGTCGCGTCATTCTTCCGTTCTATCAAATGATTGCGGACAATCCGCGATGGCAGACGCGCGTTATCCTCGAAGAATTTCCTGTTTCGCCCAATCCGTTGCAGACTTACAAAGCTTCCCTTCACCAGCTCGAGTTCGAAGGGATGACTTACTACTTCATTGGCTGCGACGAGTGGTTCTCACACTCGGTGGATAGTGGTTCGTTATACCAACCCGGCGGCGAGATTCACGCCTTTTTTGTATCCGCCGTCTTGCGGGCTATGGAACTCATCAAATGGATTCCCGACGTTGTACATGCCAATGACTGGCACACAGGATTCCTTCCCGTTATTATCAAAGAGAAAGCTGGTCCGCTTTGGGATCGCGTCGCCAGTGTCTTTACCATCCACAACATGGCCTACCAAGGTGAGTTTGGAATTGAAGCACTCGATTGGATGGACCTCCCGTACGATCTGTATAACTATGAGCAGGTCGAAGCCTGGGGGCGAGTGAACTTCCTGAAGTCAGGCATGGCTTTTGCTGATATTGTGAACACAGTCAGCCCTAATTATGCCGACGAGATTCAAACTCACGAATATGGCTGCAGCTTGGAAGGCTTGACCCAATACCTCGCCGCCAATGACCGCCTTTTTGGAGTCCTGAACGGATTGGATTACCAGACATGGGATCCCAAAACCGATCGAGGCATCGTCGCCAACTACTCGCAGTCGTCGCTCGACTGTAAGGAAGCGTGCCGCTCTTCGCTCCTAGAAGAACTCGGTATGCCTGAAATTGAGGGCGCGCCGCTGATTGGAATGATCAGCCGAATCTCGAGCCAGAAGGGATACGATTTGCTGCTGAGCGCAGCGCCTGAGCTCTTCGAAATGCCGGTTCAGATCGTCGTTCAGGGCCTTGGCGACCCAGGAATCATCGACGGGCTCGAAACGCTTCAGCGAACCTATCCCAAACAGTTCCGATTCCTCAATGCTTTCGATGAAGAGTTGGCGCAACATATCTATTCTGGGTGCGATGCGTTCCTAATGCCTTCGGCTTTCGAGCCGTGTGGACTTGGCCAGCTGATCGCCATGCGTTACGGAACCTTGCCCATCGTACGCCAAACCGGCGGACTTAAGGACACGGTTTCGGAAGGGGTGAACGGCTTTACTTTCGAGCATCGAGCTCGGCGGGAATTGGTAGACGCGGTAGCGAGGGCCAAGGCGATTTACCGAACTCCAGCTTGGCAGGTTATGGTGCAGCGGGCAATGAAGAGCGACTCCGGTTGGGACTCCTCAGCCAAGCGCTATGTCGAACTGTATGAGAAGGCGATCCTCAATCGGGCGGGCGTGGCAATGCAGAAAGAGACGCCCGTGCGTTTCGCTTAAGTCCTTCGTAGCCCGACCTTCGAATGGCGGATCCTTGCGTTAATCGATCCCACTCTTCGTGAGTTAGCACGGGAATCCGGTTCAACTCCGGGAATGCTCGGCGGCCAAAATCTTTCCAAGTAGTCTGCTTCGCTCGATCTGGCTGGGATTCGCGTGGCTGATTGAATGGGCACACTTCTTGGCAGACGTCGCATCCGAACAGCCATCCTGCGGTATCGACTTCCATGTCACCCTTCTTTTCGATGGTTTGATAACTGATGCACCGCCTCGAGTCGACTTGCCAGCGACCATCGAGTTGGACGATGGCACCCGTCGGACACGCGTCGATACAGGCTCGGCAGTTGCCGCATCCACCGAGAGCAGGGGCATCGGGTGCAAATTCGACGGACGTTAAGACCAGCACGATGAAGAACCAACTCCCCCGTTTCGAGTCGATGAGCATGGTGTTCTTGCCAAACCACCCTAACCCCGCCAGGTTCGCGTAGGCTCGCTCGAAGATAGGGATGCTGTCCACGCAGACTCGCCATTCCGCCCCCTCATGATCAGCCATCGCTTCCTTCATGAGCCTCTGAGCGGCCCTCATCAAAACCTTGTGGTAGTCCCGGCCCAGGGCGTAGCGGGCAACCTTCGGGTCATTGCTCGGTTCCTGGTTGTAGTTCGCGGTGAGGGCAATGACTGCCTTCGCGCTTGGGAGAAGATTCTTGGGATCCGACTTCGCCAATTCGTGGCGCGCCAAATACTCCATTTCGCCGTGGTAGTCGGCTTTTAACCACGTTCGATAAGCCGAGATCGCCTGTTCGATGGGCAAGGCAGGAGTGACTCCGACCGTCTCGAAGCCGTGGGCGAGCGCTAGCTCCTTGAGTCGGGCCGAACTGGTTACACCCATCCGAGTTTCATCATACTCGTCGATAGGTCAATCCATTGAGACTCCTGGAGTTCAAATGCTCTCGCAGTCTCGATCAGTCCGTTCTGCATAAGTACTTGCAACATAGCCTCTCGATCCTGGCGGAACGTCGCTACAAGGTTGTTCAAAAGTGTCTTGCGCGGCTGCCGGAAACTTGCCCTTACCACCTTGCCGAACTTATCGGGAAACACATCATTGCGTGGCGTGAGTTTGAGGACGATGCTGTCGACCTTGGGCGGCGGCATGAAGCATCCGCCAGGAACGTTAATAACGCGCTCGACCTTGAATTCGGCCTGGAGGTTCACGCTCAGCGATCCCCTTTCTCGATTTCCCGGTTCGGCGAGGATCTTGGTGCCGACTTCCTTCTGCATCATCAAGACGAGGCAATTCAGTTGGCTCCGCACTTGCGAGAACTTCTCGAGCAACGGACCCGTGATGTAGTACGGCATGTTGCTCACCAGCGCTCGGGGTTCGGGCATGGCACCCAAGACCTCTGAGAGGTCAACCTTGAGAGCGTCGCCATGGATGACGCGACACGAGGGAGCGGAATCCGCGAGAAGCGGGATCATGCGCTCATCGAATTCGATAGCAACCATGTGTTCTGCCTTCGTGGCAAGAAACGACGTGAGAATGCCAGGACCCGGACCAATTTCCAGACAAGACTCGAATGGTTCTGCGGCGGAGACGATGGCCAAAACGACGTTTGGGGCGCACAAGAAGTGCTGCCCCAAACTCTTATCTGCCTTCAAACCGTGCTTGCGAAGGAAACCGGTCAGCTCTCCACGATCGGAGAGGTTCACTGCTTCGACAGGACGTGGACAGTTACCGAGCGTCGACCAAAGTCGTTCACTTGCCCGTGGGTAGCGAAACAGAGGTCGATTCGATTGCCTTTGATCGCGCCACCGGTATCGGCCGCATAGGCAAATCCGTAGCCTTCGATAAACAGCAAAGTTCCCAACGGAATCACTCGAGGGTCCACGGCGACAATGCCATAAGCTGGACGAACTCCAAGGGTCGTTGTTCCCGCCCATCGGCCATTCGAAGCGGCTCCGGGCTCGTAGGCGCTTGCACTCATCTTAAGGACTCGCACCTTCTTAAAGGAACTGGCACCACGGCTGGCTTCATAGCCGCCCTTGCCAATGTGATACGTCGTGTTGACCGCCTCAATCTTTTCAACTCGGACCAGATCTTTGCTGACGACTTTGCCGTCCTTCTTGGTCACCTTGTAGATTTTCTTGACGGAACCGTCTTGGCCATCTTTAGCTTTGACGATACGGCCGATGCCTACGCTTCGGCTGAACTCGTAAACGACATCGGCCTTGATCGGCGTCGATTCTGTAACCGTTTCGGTTACTTCAGTTTTTTTGGCTCCTGCGCTTGCGACTGTCGCGAGCGTTAGGGCCAGGAATGTATTACTCACCTTTTGGGAGTAGTTGCGCATTCGGGGTCACCTCCTATTAGCTTGGCTACGCACTCGGGTGCTTATTTGACCTTCCTCAAATAAACAAATATGACGAAACGTGTTATTTTGACACGAATTACTCTTATCGGTCTACCCTGTTAAATTCCTCAGGGTAAGGCCGCCAGGTTCAATTGAACGTGCCGAAACAACACAATTCAGGACGAAAAATGTTCGAAAAGGGTTGGTGGTTTTGCGTGAATGGCTCTCGAAACGCTTCAACAGTGAGTAGAGATCAGGGCTCAGTGAGCAGTCAAGATTCTTGGTGAGGGAGCATTGCGGACTGACTCCTGAATCCTGAATCCTATTTCAGTGCTTCTCTGGCACTTCATGAATCAGCGCCGACAGCGACACGCACTTCGTATCTTCGACGATCTCGGCCACACCCATCCGTTCGATCTTGTGCATAAGGTCGATCACGTCCTGTGTCAGTTCCTTCAGAGATTCTGGCGAAACGTAATACACAATGTGGAACCCGTGGCTGGTGAACTTCTGATCCGGGAAATCGATCCAAGTCTGCTCGTACACCGACAGCGCGTTCTGGATGTACCGGCTCAAAGGCGGTGCACTGCCGTCCTCGACCGGGGGAATGCGAAAGTTCTCGTTGAGGACACGCTTATACAGTTTCTCGGTTCGCGGGCCGTTCATGCGGGTGCCAGACAGCTCGATGAGCCCCGCAGCGAGGAGCTTGCGGGTGTGGAAGTGGAGCTTGCCAGCGGCAACTCCAAGCTCGTTCGCGAGTTCCTGATTCGTGAATTCCCCACTACCGAGGGTCTTCAGGATCGCGAGACGAAGCGGGTGCATAATTGCCTTCCACTGCATCTGCTGGTTAAGCGTAACGTCGGCCAATCTGTCTCAATTATACGTCCCTAGAAAAACCAGTTGATATATTTTTCTATATTAAGTGGCAATCGTACCTGGAATTCGGAGCACAGAGCACAGAGCACAGAGCACAGAAGGAAATGGTAGCGCGCTTCGCACTTCGCACTTTGTACTGAAAAAAAAGCCGAGGGGATTTCCCTCGGCTCTTTTAAGCTCTCATCGCTAAAAGCTATTCAGCTTTCTTCTTTGCCGGAGCTTTCTTCGGCTTCTCTTCTTTCGCCGGAGCGTCGTCAGCTTTGGCCTTGGTTGCCTTAGCTGCCTTGGCAGGTTTGGCCGGAGCCTCGCCCTCGGTAAGATTTGCGTTGTCGATGAGGAAGTTCGTCACCTTTCGCGAGATCGAGCGGAAGTGGAGTTCCTGCAGCGAGTCGTTCTTGCGCATGAACTCCAGCAGTTCCATCGGCTCAACCTGGAATTCTTGAGCCATGAAGAACAACTCTTGATTCAACTCTTCGTTCGTGATCTGGAGCTTTTCTTTTGCAAAGATTTCGCGGACAACCATGGCTCGCTCGACGTGAACCTTGGCTTGCTCTCGCCAAGCCTGAACGAATCCGTCCATCGTCATGCCATTCTCTTCGGCATACTGCTCGAGAGTCTTGCCCTGCTGAGCCTGCTGATTCTGGATTTCGCCCAGTCGCTGGTTGGCTAAAGCCTCCCACATGTTGTCGCTAACTTCGATCTTCGACGACGTGCGCAGGTTCTCGAGGAGTTGGTCCTGAAGCATGTCGCGGACCATTTGGTCCTTGGCGGCGACGATGCTGTCCTTCATTCGCGCCTTAAGGTCGTCGACCGACTCGGTCTGTACCGACTTGGCAAACGCTTCGTCCAAATCGGGCATCTTGATCGCGCTGATGGAATTCAATGTAACCTGAGCCTTCTTCTTCTTACCGGCCCAAGCCTGCTCGCCAAAGTTGTCGGGGAACTCAAGGGTCACGCTCTTCATTTCTTCGGCGGACATACCAGCCAGCGCTCCGTCGAGGCCAGCAAAGCTTTGTCCAAGAACGACCATAAAGTTCTTGCCTTCGCCAGCTTCGCCGTCGATCTTGATGTTCACCACCGCGTAGTCGCCCTCTTGAGCCGTACGATCGGTGATCGCTTCTCGGCTTCCCTGCTTCTTGCGGAGCTCGGTGATTTGGAATTCGATTTCCTCGTTGGTCACTTCCATCGGAGGCTTCGAAGCGGCGAGTCCCTTGTACTCTGCCAGTTCGATCTTTGGAGGAAGCGGAACCTTGGCGGTATACGAAGCCTTCTTGCCACCGCGATCGAGTTCGGTCAATTCGACCGAAGGTCGAACGCCGGTGTCGGGCTGGAGCTTCTGCGATTCAACCGCCTTCGGATAGGTGCGGTTGATCAATTCTTCCGCGGCTTGGTTGAACAATTCGCGCTCGTCCACCATCTTCTCGACCATGTGCTTGGGCGCATGCCCCGGTCGGAAGCCGGGCAAGCGGACTTCTTTGGCAATGGTTTTCAGGGCTTTATCGAAAGCCTCGGTAACCTGTTCGGTCGTGCACACGATGCTCAACTGGACCGTGCACGGATTCAAATCTTCTCGAGTAACTTGCATGGCGAAAAACACGCTTTCAGCGGTAAGTGAACCCGAAAGCGTACCCGAAACGGTGGGCACCCTGGCTACTTACGGTTGAGTGGCATCGACGGAAACGTTGGATACCGGTAAACATAACCGATATCCAGCGGAATCGCTCGGCACGAATCGAGAATCAGGCACGCGTCTGGTCCCTTTACGGTCCCAATCCAGCGAATGATGCAAGCCGGGACGGGCGGCGACCACGGTCGGTGAAACATGTGCCTAAGGCTCGACATCATGTCCTTGTTCTGCACAGGATTTGGGGCAGCTCCAATGAGGATTTCGGGCGTCTCGTGCTCGATCGCGTACAGCATCAAGCCCACCAAGTCCTCGACGTGGATCCACGAAACCCACTGTTTTCCATCCCCAGCTTGCCCACCTAAAAACCACTTGGTGAGTTTGATCAGATCGGCCACAGCGCCACCATCCGCAGAACAGACCAAACCGAACCGGATGATGACTCGACGCGTTCGCCCGTCTGGCACCTGGCAGGCTTCTTCCCAGTCAAGGCAAACATCGGTGAGAAAGCCTTTTCCGGGAGCGCTCGATGCGGTCAGCTGCTCGTCGCCGCGATTTCCATAGTAGCCAGTTGCCGACGCCTGAATCCAAACGCTTGGAGGATTTGCACATTTCTTCAGGGCTTGGGTGATCAAACACGTCGGCACCACACGAGAATCTTCGATTTCGTGGCGATGCTCACCAGTGAAGTTCGTCGCGATCGAGCGACCCGCTAGATTCACAACGGCAAAGGAGCCATCGAGGACCTTCGGTAAATCGTCGTAGCTCGATTGCCCTGGGGCCGGGTGTCGCGAGACGATCATGACTTGGTAGCCCTCACGCTGGAGCCGGACGCCAAGATGCCTCCCAATATATCCAGTTCCGCCACAGACGACAACGCGACGATCCACTAATTCTCTTTACGATTGAATATCACATTAAGCGGCATGGTCCTGCCGGGCCACACACCAACCGTTTCGGCCGTTATGCTTCACTACGTACAGCATTTGGTCGGCCAGCTTCGTGATAGCGTCGATCGTATCTCCTCGCTGCCACAATGCAAGTCCACACGATGCCGTGAGTTGGAGATCGGGATGGATGTCCGTCCAGTTGTAATTCCGAATCTCTTCGATCAAGACTTCCCCTAGCGAATCAAGGTCGTTTTCCGAAGAAGCGTCGAGAATCAGAATGAACTCTTCCCCGCCCCAGCGGCCAATCTTGACGGGTGAAACGGACGACTCCGTAAGACATTTGGCAAAGCTTTGGATAGCGCGATCCCCGGCAGCGTGGCCATACTCGTCATTCACTCGCTTAAAGAAGTCGATATCGAGGAGGGCAACAGCGAATTGGCGGGCATGTTGCTTTTCAGCAAGATCGGCTATCGCCTCCTCGATACCTCGGCGGTTGAGAACGCCGGAGAGTGGGTCCAACCTGGCTTCCTGCTCCAGAAGCCGATTCTGCTCGGCAAGGGTTCGATTCCGACTCCGCAAGACGAATTCGTCGAATTTCTTCTGTTGGAGATCCAGTCGGAGGTTGCTGATATAGCTTCCTGTTAAGCCGGTCGTACTCCGAATTGAAGCCAGATACTTGGAGCACTGATCCAAGATTTCGTAGGCCATGCGGTGGTTGTACATCTTGGCGTGAGCCCGTGCCGACTGCCGTGAAACGGTCTGAAACTGCACAAGCGTTCGGTACCGGCGCATGAGCTTCACCAGTAAGGTGGACCGCGTCGCAAGGCGCTTCCATTCCTCGGCGAGTTCGAGGAGGTTGCAC
>CAMFIS010000103.1 GCA_945952345.1 uncultured Fimbriimonas sp. | reverse complement strand
GGTAGCAGGGAGGCCATTGACTGCGGGGAAGTGAGCGGTTTCGGGGTGGAGGGGGGAATCGAGCGGGGTGGAGAGGGTGTAGTCGATGCCGTTTTGCTCTCCGTCGCGTGGAGCTCGCGTCGTGTAGGCGATAACTCGCACAACATTGGGGTTTACGGCCCGCCAAGCATCGATGACGGTGTCCTTACCGACGCCGCTGGGGCCACTTAGGATCACCAACCTTCCGTTCATCGCACGACCAGTGTACATTCAAATGAAAAAATGGGGCTCCCCATGAAGGGAACCCCGAACTACTCTCCTTGTAAAAAGTCTAAGCTACTTTTAGCACGGGCCGGCCCTCGTCCGGACTTGACTCCAGCTTAAACTTCGATACCTGGTTTCTCATGCTCACGGCGAGCTGACTAAGCTCGGTAACGGACGAAGCCACATCGGAAACGCCCCGGCTAAGCTCTTCCGCACATGCCGCAGACTCCTCGCTGACCGAAGCCACGTCCGAGATTGCACGCGATACCTTCTGGGTGCCAACTTGCATTTCCTGGGCCGACGTTAGGTTGTACGCTGCGGATTCCGCCACGCTTTGCATGGCTTGCGTCGCCTCGACGGTCATGCTCTCTACTTCTTTCGCATAGGAAACAACCTGGTCGACGCTTGAGAGAATCTGCTTGAGGGCAGTTCCCGCTTGCGAGCTCTTTTGAACTCCATCATCGGCGTTGTGGGCCGTGGTCGTGATTGAATCGACCGTGGATTGGACGTTAGTACGAATCTCGGTGATAATCGCTGCGATTTCTTTTGTGGCGACGCTCGATTGTTCGGCAAGTTTACGGACTTCCTCGGCAACGACCGCAAATCCTTTTCCGTGCTCGCCAGCTCGCGCCGCTTCGATGGCAGCATTGAGGGCCAGCATATTGGTTTGCCCGGCGATGCTATCGATTGTGCCAATAATTGCGCCGATCTTCTCGCTCGCTGCATCGAGTTGAGCAACTTTTCCGGCGGAAAGCTCGATCTGCCCTTTGAGGGTTTCCATCGCGGCGACGGTTTCGAGAACCGATCGCCCACCCTCATGAGCGGAATGTGCCATTTCCTGAGTCGCTTGGTCGACCTTTTGAATTCCCAGCACGGCTTCTTGCAGCGCGCCCGATGCCTGCTGGACGGCGGCGGCCTGCGCTTCGCTGCTGCGGCTCACTTCGTTAACTTGAGCCTCCATCTGCTCGACAATGGCGGCGGCTTCCGTCGCGCTCATCGCAAGTTGCTGACTTCCCGTCGAAATTTCGTTCGCACTCGCGCCGATTTCCTCTGCGGCCGCAGCAACAGTTCCACTGTTGCCGGCAACACTTTGGCTGCTCTGCAGAGTCTGCGAAATAAGCTTTCCGAGATTATCGGTGGCTTCATTGAAGTTGTGGATCGCTCCTTGGGCTTGACCGAGCATTGAGTTGAATATCTCTGCCATTTGCCCCAACTCGTCCTTTGAACTCACTTCGATGGGCTTTGTGACGGGCGTCATCCGGTAAGTCAAGTCACCCTCCTTGACTTTGCTCAATCCCTCATATAGCCAAGTGAGACAGTTCGTACCTAAGGACGAAATTCCATTTGAAACCATTGCTACAGGTCTTGTGATTGCAATTGTCAGCGCGACCGCTAGCCCAGAGGCTACGAGAAGAGCGAGGACGAGAACGATGCCCATATTTCGATTTGTAGAACCTACTGCTGATTCAGATTCTTTGACAACTTGCTTGCCGAATGCATCGTTCACATCTCCCATGGTTCCTGCCAAATCGTCAATCTTGGTAAAGGATGCAAAGGCCTTAGAGAAAAGGCTGTTGAGTTCTTCGTTCGATGCTCCCGACTTATCAGCAGCTACATATCGCTTGCAATCGTGCATGAAGGTATCCCACCCGGCGCGAAATTGTTTAAAGTCTTTTCGAGACACCTCGTTGGCAATACTTTGCTCGTAACCTTGAAGGACCATTTCTGCCTTGGCGTAATGCTCGTCGAGTTCCTTGAGAGCATTAGTTCGATCCTTTTCCGAAACATTTTTGTTGGCAAGCAGGTTTAGATTTAGGAATGTCTCCATCTCGAGGTTATCGAGATCTGCCGAGGATTTTTGACTGGGAATTACTTTCAGTTTGAAACTGGTAATTTTTTCACCGAGCTGGTGGAAACCCATGAATGCCGAAACTGCCATCACACCGACGAGGGCGAGCACAACGCCAAACGAAAGACCAAATTTTAAAGAGAGTTTTAAGTTTCTAAAGAACCGCATCCGAACCTCGAGGCGGGCAAATTCCCGTCTCACAGGAGAATGATCGGAATTTCCTCCCTCGATTCCACAGTTATTTGAACCTAAATGTCATGATTTCCATGACAAAGTCGAAAGCCCACCCGTGAAGCGACGGGTGGGCTCAATTTGTGTAGAGAGTAATGCTCTAGGCGACTTTGAGACGAACCTCTTTGGGAGGCTCATTTTCGCTTAATTTGAACTTGCCAGCCTTCTCCTTCAGATCGTCGGCCATCATATTCAAGTCGTTGATCGACGTCGTCACGCTCTGAACCCCGTTGTAGAGTTCTTCGGCACAAGCAGCAGATTCTTCGCTGACGCTTGCCACATCGGTGATCGCACGTGAAACTCGACGAATGCCCTCTTGCAGTTCGCTTGCGCAGGCTGCCGACTCTTCGCTAACGCTTGCTACATCCGTAATAGCACGGGAAACCTTTTGGGCTCCCTCTTGCATTTCAGTGGCAGAATCGAGATTTGCCTGGGCAGAACTGGCCACGGTCTGCATCGTGATCGTCGCGCCTGCGGTCGCATCTTCAACTTCGTGAGCGTAAGTGACCACAGTATTGACCGATTCCAAAATCTCGGTGAGAGCCTGACCCGCAAGCGTGCTCTTCTCCACCCCGTCTTCGGCATTCTTGGCCGTGGTCGTGATCGACTCGACGGTCTGTTGCACAATTTCACGAACGTTCGCGATGAGGGATTCGATTTCCTTGGTGGCCTGGCTCGACTGTTCCGCCAGCTTTCTCACTTCATCGGCAACTACCGCAAAGCCCTTTCCATGCTCGCCAGCTCTTGCCGCCTCGATCGCCGCGTTAAGAGCCAGCAGATTGGTCTGCGAAGCAATGTCGTCGATCGTGCTGACAATCTTTCCGATCTTCTCGCCAGCTTCATTGAGCTCCATGACTTTGCGCGATGAAACTTCGATTTCAGCCTTGAGCTCGCCCATGGCGCGGACGGTCTGCGAGACCGCCTTGTTGCCACTATCGGCCGACTGAGACATTACCTTCGCCGCCTGATCGACTTTCTGAAGCGTCAGAACCGCTTCGTCGAGAGATTTCGCGGCTTGTCGAACAGACGAGACCTGCTCTTGGCTAGAAACAGTAACCGATTCGACTTGGCTCAAGAGCTCCTGAACGATGTCGGCAGCCTCGTTTGCGCTTTGAGCAAGAGACTGGCTTCCTTCCGCGATCTGACTCGCACCGGCGCTGATTTGTTCAACCGAGGCCGAAGCGTCGCTCGCAGTTGTCGCGAGAGACTGACTGCCCGACGTGATCTCGCTCGAACCGGCGCTAATTTCCTGACTGATGGCCGCGAGCGTTGCGCCATTCTCGGCGACGGTCGCACTGTTTGCCCGAAGCTGGCCAACCATCACCCCGAGGTCATCGTTTGCCTGGTTGAAGGAGGAGATAGAAACCTTCATCTGCTCGAGAAGATTGTTGAAGTTTTCGGACATTTTGCCGATTTCATCATTTGACCGAATTTCGACCGGACTTGTAACGGGAGTAATTCGGTACGTGAGATCTCCATTGGCCAATGCTTGAAGTCCTTCGCCGAGCCAGGTCGCACATTTGGTTGCCATCGAATGGATGCTGCTGGCAACCGCAGCAACGGCTCGGGTAATCATTCGAGTCAGAAGTACAGCAAAAGTTATGCTTGCCAGAATGGCGAGCAAGGTTACAGAAAGAATCTGCGTCACACTCTTGTTGAACAATCTTTCGGATTCTGCCACCAGTGCAGTTCCATTCTCTTCATTGAACTTAAAGACCGCATTACACGTGTTATCAGAATTGTCGAAAGCTTTTCGCACGCCTATGAGAGCCCCGGCTAGTTCCGCCTGGGATTTGCCAGCTTTGAACTGACCAATACAGCTCTGCATTTCACCCAAGAAGGTGCCGTAAGCTTTCTTGAATGCATCGAACCGCTTTCTGTCTTCCGACTTCGTGATCGTCTTTTCGTAAGACTTAAGATTTTTGTCCGTCTCGGCCAAGTCATCGGCGAAAGACTTTAGGTCTTCGCGAGCGTGCTCATAGTCCGGCTTGGAGATCGCGCTCATGAACGAAACGTACGAGTGCATCATTGAATCGTCAAGATCTCCCGCCGTTCCTGTCCCCGGAATAACGTCGACCTTGAAAGCCTGAAACTCAGCTGCGAGACCTCTCATCGCAGTCCATGACGAATATCCGACGACTCCAGTTAAGAGAATTGTGAGTCCGAATGCAATGCCAAATTTATGCGCTAGGCGCAAGTTGTTAAAAAACCTCATGGTAAGGAACCCAGGTTTTTGATCGGACTTTGGGTTGCGCAACCTTAGGGATTTTATTAAATTATTTCAAGGAATTCTTTTATCGAATGTTGATGGTGTTTTATGGTTCGCCGCCACCGAAATGAACAAGTTTAGAGGCCAAGCATAGTCATAAGCTTGCTGACCACTTTTATCGGGTCGTGACGGACAACGTCGGATTCAGACATAAATTTGCCTGGCATTACTTTCAGCCCCATTGCCTTTATGCGGTCAATATCGGGATCGACAAAAATTTGTCCCACCGCGCGATACTTTTCAAGCGAAATATCCGAAGGTACTCCCGTGTTTACCAGCACGTAGTCAAAGACGCGCTCCTTTACCTGTTGCATGATGGCGCTCACGTGTTCGCTTGCGCTGAAGGTATCGCTCTCACCTTTCTGAGTCATCACGTTGCAAATGTAAACCTTGATTGCTTTGCTTTCGCGCAGAGCTTGGGCCATGCCAGGAATGAGAAGATTGGGAATGACCGACGTATAAACGCTGCCTGGTCCGATGCAGATGAGATCGGCGCTCCGGATCGCATCGAGCGCGGGCTCGTAGGCCTCAACATTGTTAGGCGCCAGCCGCAATTCGCGAATTCTCCGCCCCGCCTCCACGATCGCAGTTTCTCCCGAAATTTCGCGGTCATCATCCAGCAAGGCGCGCAATCCCACGTGGTCCAGGGTCGACGGCATGACCTGACCACGAATCGCAAGCACTTTGGATGCCAGATTGATCGCTTGCTCGAAGTCGCCGTTGGCAAAATCGACCAGCGCGGCGATGAGAAGGTTGCCGAGCGAGTGTCCGCTCAACGAACCGCTGCCCGTAAATCGATGCCGAAACACCCACGTCATGACCGTTTCTTCGTCGGAGAGAGCCAGCAGACAGTTACGGATATCGCCGGGCGGGATCATGCCCTTGTCTTGGATGAGTCTTCCCGAGGACCCGCCATCGTCGGTCACGGTTACGATCGCGGTGATGTTCGAGGAGTGTTGCTTAAGGCCCCGGAGCAGCGTCGAAAGTCCGGTGCCTCCACCAAGGGCCACGATGCGGGGCCCTTGGGCCAACTGCTGTCGGCGGACGTAGACGTCACCCGCACCGGATTTGATATCGGGATCGAGCGTCTCGACCACATGGTTAAAGATTCCCAGAACTGAAATCCATACTAGCCAGATTCCGAGCAGAAAAAGCGCAGCCCCGGTCCAGTGGATGATGTTGTCGGTTTGATCCGGTCCAACCGTTGCCTCGATCGCCCGAGAGAACAATCCGCTGAAGTATCTAATGAGCGTCTCGATTTGGATACCAAAAGCGAGCAACGCGCCGAAGATCGCCGTAACAAGCCCAAACAGCGCCAGAAGAATCCCCTTCGAGATTCCCTTCGTTGGCGCTAGAACGTTGCGGAGTTTATGGCGTCGGCTCACTCTTTGTCATCGGGCAAGAAGACTCCCAAGACTCCGTTGATCAGTGAGATAAACAGCGACGCGACGAACGCGGCGATGAAACCTTGGAGCCCAGGGGTTTTGATGGTAAATCCGAGATCGAAACTGGCGGCGAAATAGAGGACCGCGGCATTGACGACCAAGGAGAAAAGCCCGAGGGTGATACAACTGAGAGGGAGCGTGATGAGCTTAAGGAACTTACCCAGCGTTGCGTTCAGGAACGCGAGGAGCGCGACGCCGACCATAAGGATAAACGCTTGTCCCACGCTTTTCACTTCGACCTGAAAACCAAGGCCCAAAGCCTGGCACAGGTACGACGCAAAGAAAACGGAAACCGCTAACAAAACCCATCGGAGTCCTAACCGCTTCATCGTTGCCCAGAATCATTATGACGCGAGTCATACTTTTACGAAGCATGACCGCAAAAACCCCCATGCTCCAGCAGTACTTCGCCGCAAAGGCGGAGCATCCCGGCGTGCTGCTGGCAATGCGTGTGGGCGACTTTTATGAGTTTTACGGAGAGGATGCCGAAACCGCTGCGGCTTCCTTGGAAATCACGCTGACCTCCAAAGGCGATGGTGAAAACGGCAAGGTCGCGATGGCGGGAGTTCCGTTCCACGCAGTGGAAAAATACCTTGCCCGCTTACTTCAGAAGGGTCACAAGGTCGCAATTTGCGATCAGCTTGAAGACCCTAAAACTGTAAAGGGCCTAGTCAAGCGCGGCGTGACCCGCGTCATGACTCCCGGCACTGTCCTCGAGGATTCGCTGCTGGAATCTGGCCGCAATAATTTTCTTGCCGCGTTGTGCGTGAACGATGGGAATTTAGGCCTGGCAATCCTCGACCCTTCGACCGGAGAATTCCAGGTGACGGAGCTTGCAGGGTCCGAATCTCAGGAGCGTCTTTTGCAGGAGTTGGCCCGCGTTCGACCCTCAGAATTGCTGTTGGGAAAAGACTTAGAAGCTTATGGCGAGGTTGCGCGAAATGCTCTCGGAACCTCGACGACCGACTTCACCCAGCCAAGAATCGACCAGGCGACTCGGAAGCTGTCGGAGCTTTTCCATGTCGCATCGCTGAGCGGTTTCGGTTGTGCAGACAAGCCGGCCGCCATCACCGCCGCCTCGATGATCGTGGCGTACGCCGAGCGCAACCATGTCTCGCTGACGCATCTGCAAGGGTTATCGACCTACTCGGTGGACGGCTTCATGCGCCTCGATCCTGCCACACGTCGTTCGCTGGAGTTGACTCAGAACCTCGCCGACGGCTCGCGGCGATTTACGCTTCTGGGGGTTTTGGATGTTACAAGAACTCCTATGGGCGCGCGGTTGATGCGGCGATGGGTGGAGCAGCCATTGTTGGATCGGGCTGAGATCAAGCTTCGACACGACGCCGTCGCCCGTTTCATGGGTTCGTCCATCCATCGTGGTGACCTTCGCGAAGCGCTGTCTGGTTTGTCCGATATCGAGCGATTGGTGTCTCGCTGCTCGGCAAACCTCGCGGGTCCGCGCGATTTGGCTGCTCTGAGGCAAACGCTGATCAATCTTCCTAAAGTACTCCAGCCGGCCGAGAAGCTTGGCTTTGGTCGCATCCAAGAACTCATCGAACAGGTGCAATCGCATGGCGACCTGTCCCGATTGCTGTCCCTCGCCATTGTTCCCGAGCCGCCGCACACAGTTCGCGACGGCGGCGTCATTCGCGAAGGTCACGACCATGAACTGGACAAACTGCGCGAGCTTGGCCGGAACGGCAAAGGCTTTATCGCCAGCCTCGAGGCTCAGGAGCGCGAGCAGACCGGCATCAATAATCTCAAGATCGGCTTCAATTCGGTCTTCGGCTATTTCATCGAAGTCACCAAATCGAACATCGACCGCGTGCCCGACCACTACATCCGCAAGCAAACCACCGCCAATGCCGAGCGGTATATCACCGCGGAGCTGAAGGACCAGGAAGCCCAGGTCCTGGGAGCCGAAGAAAAGGCGGTTACGCTTGAGTCCGATCTCTTTCACCGCGTGCGGCTCCGCGTTGCCGAACAAGCGGGATCGCTTCTGCAAACCGCCCGCGCCATCGCCGAGATCGATGTGCTTTCCTCATTTGCCGAGGTCGCCGTCATGCGGGCGTACACTCGCCCCGAGATTGTGGAGGGCGATGAGCTTTCGTACCACTCTGGGCGGCACGCCTCGGTCGAGGCGAACATGTCCAACTTCGTTCCGAACGACTTAGTGCTTGGAGAAGAAGAGCCGCGCTGCCTCATCATCACCGGCCCAAACATGGCGGGTAAATCGACGTACCTTCGCCAGACCGCGCTCATTATTCTTTTGGCTCAGATCGGGGCATATGTTCCCTGCAAAGATGCACGAATTGGGATCTGCGACCGCATTTTCGCCCGCATCGGCGCGAAGGACGAGCTGGCCCATGGGCAAAGCACGTTCATGGTGGAAATGGTGGAGTCGGCAAATATCCTCAACCACGCGACCGAGCGAAGTCTGGTGATTTTGGACGAGGTGGGCCGCGGGACGTCCACGTACGACGGCCTCGCCATCGCATGGGCAATGATTGAGCACTTGGTCGGCATACGGGCGAAGACTCTTTTTGCGACTCACTATCACCAGCTCAATGAGTTGGAGAAGGATATGCCGACGGTGCGTAACTTCCGCGTGGCGGTCGAGGAGTTTGGCGACGACATTGTATGGACCCACCGCGTGCTGCCCGGCGGTGCCGACCGTTCCTATGGCATTCATGTGGCCCGAATGGCTGGCGTTCCGTCGCCGGTGCTGGTCCGAGCGCAGGAGATTTTGGGAGAGCTGGAAGAGACCAAGCCGCCCCAGGCGATGCCGGTCACGACCCAAAAGCTACAAATGACGCTCTTCGAAGCCGAGCGTCCGCCGGTGTTGGATGAGCTTGAGAAGGTGAATGTGAACGCGCTAACCCCGATCGAAGCGCTGAAACTGCTGGATGACTGGAAGCGGAAATTCGGCGGCTAGCTTTGGGCAAAGGCAGGGGCGAGCAGGTAGTGGCACTGGTACGCAGAGCGAGGAACGAGCGGCGCTTACCAGTGAAAGGATTCATCCGAGAACACTGGCAAACTCGCGGCTGCCGACGTAGAGAAAATGACGGAACTCGGCTCGCGTGCCAGTGCCACGACGATGACTCGATTGCGCTGCCTCGGGTCGAATGATCTAGGAAAGATTTTCGTATTCCCGTGCCGCCGCCCCGAGGCTATAGAATTCTCGAAGCCTCAGGGCCGCTACGGACTCCTCTAAACGTCAAGCCTCCACAATTGGGCCTGAGGCAGCGTATTTGGCTAACTCTTCGCCAATGCCTCGAAGCTAATCTTCCAGCCGCTCGGCGAGAATTCCTTCGCCCCGATGTACGTCCGGAAAACGAAGTCCTGCTTCGCCTGATCCTGGTGGCACTTCATGCAGTTCGCCATTTTTCCGGTGCCATTCGTCTTCGTCGCATTGGCATTGATGGCGGCAAACTCCCAGTCGCCGCACGCCGGGTTGTAGCCCTTCTCTCGTTTGATCATCACCGTCGACATCACTACGCCGCTGGTCTCGCCCGCATACGAATCCGACTTCTCTTTCACGATCACCGAGCCGACCGGGAAGGTGGCGCCTTTCCGCATCGCCTCCTCGCCGATCTTATTGGTGTACACCGTGATCGAGCGGGAGAAGTGAGGGTTCTTTTCTCGCAGCGACTTCATTTCGTCGGGAAAGATTCCTCGGCAGAGCATATCGAGCGAGGTGCCGAGTCTGACCGGCTTCGGGTTGGCCTTTGTCCATGTCTGGTAGCCCTTCACTAAGGCGAGGACATCGGGCTCGGTCGGTTTCTGGCGGCCAAGGCTGAATCCCGCGATCGCCAGCCCCATCGCTCCAATCGCCAAGATCCCTTTCGCCATCCAAGTCATGAAGTTATTGTAAGCCGAAAATAGCCCCCAACTCCCGACTCTCACCCGATCTGCCAAAATGATTCAATGACCGTCCGCGAACTGCGCGAGAAATACCTCCGCTTCTTTGAGAGCAAGGGGCACACGATCCACGATTCTGGGTCGCTGATCCCGACTGACGTCACGGGTCGCCTCGACGAGACCCTGCTCTTCAACGGCGCGGGAATGATCCAATTCAAACCGTATTTCCTCGGCACTGCGACGCCCCCCAACAAGCGACTGGTCACCGCCCAAAAGTGCGTCCGAACCGGAGACATCGACGAGGTCGGCGACGACAGCCACCTCACCTTCTTCGAGATGCTGGGCAACTTCTCGTTCGGCGATTACTTCAAGAAGGAAGCCATCGCTTTCTCATGGGAATTCCTGACCGACAAGGCATGGCTCGGGCTCGATCCCAAGCGGCTTTCGTTCACGATTTTCGAAGACGACGATGTGGCGTTCGAGGCATGGTCGACACACCTCAAGAGCGCGGGCATCGACCCGAGCACCCGCATCATGCGCATGAGCGAGGAGACCAACTACTGGCCGCCATTCTCGGTGAGTAAGGGCTCGCCCGGGCCGTGTGGACCTAACTCGGAGATGTTCTACTGGACCGATCCTTCCACCGTTCCCGGAATCACGGCGGGCGACTACGATCGCGAGCGATGGATTGCCGACGACGATGCTCGCAACTGGCTCGAAATCTGGAACGACGTCTTTATCCAATACGATTGGCAGGGCAAGCTGCGCAATCCGGAACGTCCGTCGGATGGATGGGAAAAGTCGGCGATGCCGAATCTGCCGTTCGCCTCGATCGACACCGGCATGGGTCTCGAGCGCACGGTTGCGGTGCTCAACGGCTCGTCGTCGGTTTACGACACCGACGCCTTCCTGCCGATTCTGGCGAAAATCGATGAATTGCGAAAGTTGCCTCTCCTCATGGGAGAGGTCGGTGAACGGGCCGTAGGTGAACCGGGTGAGGTAGGCAATTCCCCCGAGATCAAAACTGCCAAGCGAATCATCGCCGACCACATCCGGACATCGTGCTTCTGCATCGCCGACGGCGTCATGCCCGCCAACAACGGTCGCGGCTACGTGCTGCGCCGCCTCATCCGCCGCGCCGTCCTCAAGGGCCAGCGGGTGCTGGGCTTCAACAAGCTGTTCATGCACGAAGTTGCCGAGTCCGTCTTCGACACCTTTGGCGATCACTACACCGAACTCCTCGAGCGGCGTTCGATCATCGAAGAGACGCTGAAGAGCGAAGAAGGATTGTTCCGACGGACCCTGCAACGGGGATCCGAACTCCTGGAAGAAGAACTCGAGAGAGCAAAAGGTCAACTCGAGGGAGCAATGGCATTTCAGCTTTACGATACGTTTGGATTCCCACTCGAAGTCACGCAGGAAATCTGCGCCGAGAAAGGCATTCCCGTCGACATCGACGGCTACGAAGCCGCGATGAAAGAAGCACAGGAACGCTCGCGAGGAGCGCAGGGTGAGAAGTCGGCGTATGGCGGCATGACCGCGGAAAACGAACATGCCACGCCGGATGCCCCGACTGAAACAAACTTCACGGGTTACCAAAACACACAAGGCAGTGCGACCCTTGTTCGCGTCCGTCCAACCAGCCCCGGTAAATACAAAGTCGCCCTCGACCAGTCTCCGTTCTACGCCGAATCGGGCGGACAAACCGGCGACACCGGCGAGATTCGCGCCAACGGCAACCTCCTCATCGTCGAGAACACGACAAAGGCTCAGGGCACCTGGTGGCACGATGTCATCGGCCAAGACGTGGAATCGCTTCTCGGGAAAGAAGTTCAGGCTCATGTCGATGCTCAACGAAGGGCAAGGATTAAGCGCAACCACACCGCGACCCACCTTCTGCAAGCCGCACTCCGAAAGGTTCTGGGAACCACTGTCACCCAGGCAGGATCGTACGTCGGACCGGATAATCTCCGCTTCGACTTCACCCATGGCAAAGCGATGACCCCAACGGAGATCGCCGAAGTCGAGCAGATCGTCAACGACGAAATCCTGAAGAACATCGACGTGACGACTTACGTCGATCTACCCATCGACGAAGCCCGCGCTCGCGGTGCGATGGCTCTCTTCGGCGAGAAGTACGGCGACAAGGTCCGCATGGTGGAGGTCGGCGACTTTAGCAAGGAGCTTTGCGGCGGCATCCACGTCCGCACGACGGGCGAGATCGGCCTCTTCAAGATCGTGAGCGAAAGCTCGGCCGCGAGCGGCGTGCGCCGAATCGAGGCGATCACCGGCGAAGGCGCCTACGAGTTTGTGCGGGAAGAAACCGAGGCGATCAAGCACGCGGCAAACCTCCTCAAATCCTCCCCGAAGGACTTGGTGGCCGCCGTCGAGCGTGCCCTCGACCAACTGAAGGACGAGCGGAAGAAACGCGAGAAGGCAGAAATGGCAGCGATGTCCGGCGGCGCAGGTGGTTCCGATACGAAAGACGTGAACGGCGTGACGCTTTGGGTCAAGAACTTTGGCGACGCAGACCAGAAGGTCGCGGCTCAAGCCATCGACGCGGAAGCTAACGGCAAACCGAACCAAGTCACGATCGGGGTGGTCGTGAGCGATAAGGTGACGTTCATCGGGAAAGTCGGCGAAGCAGCCGTCGCCCGCGGCGCACACGCAGGGAAGCTTCTGAGCGAACTCGCCAAGATCGCCGGCGGCGGCGGTGGTGGCCGACCCGACTTCGCGACGGCAGGCGGGAAGGATCCATCAAAGGTCGAAGAAGCTTTGACGGTAGTGGAAGAGTTCTTAAAGTCACAACTGAATTAGATGTGGCACTGTCAACGACCCCTGCCTTGAACGAAGTGAGATACCGTGTTAGTTGTTCATTGTCAAGGATTTGTTTTGAAACGGCATTT
>CAMFIS010000102.1 GCA_945952345.1 uncultured Fimbriimonas sp. | reverse complement strand
TCTCTTGGACGATCGCGTAGGTCTGGCGACTCGGACGATCTCGCGGGATCATCGACTTTAAGGATTGAGCAATCGCGGTGCCTCCGATGAATGCGGAAAGGCCGATCGCAAAAGCGTAGATCCTTGTGGACTTTTGCCAGACAAGCAAGATGGCCGCGAAGGCGGCGGCAACGCCCAGTCCAGAGTAGCTAAGCGCCGCGAAGAGGATGTTGAACACCGGATTACTCCAGCCGATATTGATTGCACGAAAGACCTGGACGTCCATTAGCTAAGCTCCCAAGAGAGGTAAGAGCTCGGCAAGATCGCCAATGATGAGGTCGGGCATCGGTCCGCTGGTTGGAATTGGTTCTGGGCCGATATTCGCAGAACTCGGTGGCACGTCGGTGTCGCGTCGGACCCAAGCTGTCACCCAACCATATTCGATGGCAGGTTTGATGTCGTGGCCAAATGAATTGCCAACCATCAGCAACTGATGAGGCAACAGTCCGACCGCGTTCGCCGCTTTCTCAAATACACTTGCGTGCGGTTTTCCGATTCGCATTTCCCCCTCGATGAAGATGTTGTCGAAGTAGGAGCGGATGCCCAAGGTATCCACTTCTTGATTCTGGATATCGGCGGGACCGTTCGTGATCAGCCCAAGGGGATACTTAATGCGCAGCCGCTGGATTGTCTCGAGTGACTCCGGAAAGAGCTTCAGATTTCGATCTCGCTCGACCATGTAGGCAAAGCTGAGGCTGTGGGCGAGTTCCATGTCGTCGATTCCCACACGAAGAAGCGTGAGCTGCATCTGGTGGGTTCGCGTGACAGTGCCCGAGGTCAGGTATTCGTGGAACAGCTTAGTCTGATCCTTAAGCTCCGGGCTGAATTCGCGGAAGACCTGGCCCCAAACTCCGATCATCTCGTCGGTGGTTTTTCCTTCAACGGGATTTTGGTCGAATGCGGTTCTTAGTCCAGCCTTGCTTGCCGTCCAATAACCGCACAGCGTGTCGTCGAGGTCGAAGTAAACGGCTTTGACTTGAGAAAATTTTTCGACGACGGACGAATCCACAGGAAACATTATGGCTTGAAAGGCTCCAATGCTGGGGTCTCGCCGTTGCGGACGAAGCCACCCACGAGCCATCCATGGGACTTGTGGTTGGCGGAACTGGTGATGCTTCCAATCTTGATGCCTTCAGAATTCAACAGATCGGCACCCTGCTCAGTTGCAACAGGAGACCGAAACACGCCCCAAGTCTTGTTGGTATGGCCCCGGGTATGAAGGCGGTGATTGACTTCCTGTCCGGTATAGCAGCCCTTGGTGTAGCTAATGACTTTCGATTCGAATTCAGAGCCCATTTCGGCGGGGAAGTTGGATTCGGAAATGTCTTCGCCCCACACGGGCATTTGATTGGCGAGGATTTCGTCCCGGGTCGAACTCGTTCGCGGCAAGATTGAACCTGGGAATGGCTGCCAGTCTGCTGGCATCGGGTTTTCAGACGCTTCGCATTCCTCCAAGATCACCATTTGATCGACCCGAGCGAGCACGGACGGAATGCAAGAAGCTGGAACGAACATGCGGCCATCCTCGTGTAACTCTCCAAGAGCCAAGATTTGTCCGGTCGGTTTGCACAGGCAGAAATTGATAGGGTGAGTTTCGGAGAGAGTGCGAATATCGTTAGTGATTTGTCCCTGAAGCCATTCCTTCCAGTCCGAGCCATGGAATACGATGAGGCTAACGGCGGCGGGATTGAAGGTCATCGCAATATGATTCTACGCACAGAGGGTAAATGTTGTTGAGGCGAATATGACGAATCCATGGCTTTGGGGCGGATTGGCGGCATTGTTTGGCATCGGCTCGGCCACACTTCGAGACTTTGAACACGCAGCCGCTCGCGAGTTGGCTTCGAAATTGGAAGGTGATCACAAGGAAGTTCACCTTCGAGTCGACTACCCAGGTCTCCTTAGCCCTGCTCTCGGCGAAGTCGGAACCGCAACGATCCAAGCCAAACGGTTTCGCTGCGAGGGGCTTCCACTTTTTACCGAACCGAACAGAAGTAAAAAAGGCTCCATTAAGCTTCTCTGCCTCGACCTTTCCGACTTTGTCCTCCGCGATTTGAGATGCGAGCGATTTACTGCGTCCATTCCCGATTGTCGGTTTGATTTTGCCCTCGCCGCTTCGAAGCGTCAGATCCGATTGAGTCGAAGTGGCAGTGGACCCGGCCGCGTCGAAATCATGGTTCGCGATCTCGCGCCGTTCATTCTCAAGAAGTATCGTGAAATTCAGCGTGTGGAGGTATCGGCCGATGGAAACTGGGTTCGCGTTTCGGGGCATGGACGGTTCCTCGTCTTCGATGCCGACTTCGACGTGAAGGCTAAGGTCACCACCAATGGCAACCAACTGCTGCTTTCAGATTGCATCGTTCGCATCGACGGCAAAGAGCCGGACGAGGAGAGCACAAACGCATTGGTGAATACTTTGAATCCTGTCATCGATTTCGCCAAGGACCTCGACCTGTACGACGCAGTGAACGCCAAATCAGTATCGGTCGCGAACGACCGGATCGTCGTGGAAGGAACCGTCAAGATTCCGAATTTGCCGTCGAATTAATCGATCTCGAGTGAGCCGAAACGCTTCTCCGTCGGATCGGCCTTGGCTGACAACATCTGGAATGCCTTTTCGATTCGCTGCCTTTCCCGAGCGCTGATTTGCTTCTTGTCCGGAAACTTGGCGTCGAACTCTTTCACGTGTGTTAGTAGCAGTTCATACTGAGACTTCAATTGGCTGTAAGGAGCGTTGGTCGGTACACCAAGAATGATTTCAGCTTCTTCTTCGCTCATCGCGGCAATCTGCTGCGTTGCTTGCTGCTGCTCGGACTTCTGAAGAATGGCGCCTTGTTCGAGAGCTTCATTTAGCTCCTTCATTGCCTTCTCTTCGGGCGAAGTGCTGCCAAAGAGCGCGTCGTGGGCTTTGTTTGCATATGCCCTTCCCAGTTTCATTGCGCGATCGAATTCCGACATTCCTACTCCTTCAATCTACCTTACGAGTTGAAAAGCTTCTGGGCTTCTTCGACACTTGTTTGAATCGTCTCAAGCGAGCCGAGCGTTGCACGAAGGTCTTCGGCCCTAGCCGTAGCGGTCTCAGCTGCGGATGACATCGAAAGCTTGGCTTTTAGTTCGCTCATCGAAGTCTTCGTGAGCTCGACCTCGTCCTCGATTCGTTTGATGTAGTCCTTGGCCTTCCGGAACTCTTCGAGCTCTCCCGACTTCATTTCGTACGCCTTCGTGTAGTTGAGCTTCTCGGCCGGCGATGCTGCACTATCCCGAAGTTCCATAAGTCGGACGGCTTCACCTTCCACGTTGGCGTGCTCCTCGATGACTTTTCGGAGTCGGTCGCGCGTCTGCAATGCACTGACGACACGATCGTGAGAGTCTTGAACTTCCTGGCGAACGCTGCCTCCCATCGCATGAATGGCGGCGTCATTGCTCGACTCCGTGATCTCGACGATCTGCCGCTTGAGTGACCTTATTGGACGATAAATCGCTTGAGAGTCGAACGAGAGAGACGGGAACTCTTCCTGAACTGTGGTTTGCTTTGTCTGGCGCGACGATCCGATGAAGGCGACAAAGACGCCTACAATCACGATGATGAGGATGATCAGGAGGAGGACAACCACAGACGAACTCACTAGAAAGTGTACGCAACGGTGCTAGAAACGAAACCGCATAAACACGGAAAAGTCTCGAAAGTTGCGATCTTCCAATCGGTACATACCCTCGAGCGCAATTCCTTTCGCTGCCTGATACGATCCTCCAACCCGGAGGTACGTCTTCGGTTGATCGACGATCGTCGATGCTCCAATGAACGCCGAATGCTTATGCCCGAGATCGTAGGTCAACTGGAAATCTCCCATTTCCTTGTCTACCGATGCACCTTCTGCTTGTCGAAGGACTAAGAATTCAGTTCGGTATCCAAACTTTCCTGACCTTTTTGTGGCGTCGATGGCGAACGCTTGCTTCCAACCATTGCCCATACCCTCGGGATGTTGGATGGATTGAACAAGTCCGAGCGCGGAACTGTTGACGCCCCAATGTCGACCGATGCAAAAGCTAAAACCGAGACTTCGCCCACCTAGACGGCCGACCACTCCATACTGTTTGCCCGTTCCGCCATCTGCCGCGGCGATCGAAATTGGGAATCCTCCGAGCAAGAGGTTGGAGTCTAATCGAGCAGAAAGAACGGATTGCCGAAAGAAGCCGCCGCTGCCAAAAGGCACGTACTGCTTTCCAACGCGCCACGAGCCGGTGTCTTCCACGTAATACTCATCAAATGTGTCCTGGTCCGGATCGTTCGTGATCGTCTGAACACGCTCGACCGCGACTGCTTTAAGTCCGATGGGCAGTACCATCTGGAGACTGACCGTTGACATTCGACCGAGCGGCGTATATGACTTTGCGCCAAGCGAAAATTCCTTAGAAGACGTAATCCCCAGACTCACATCGCCCTTGATCTTGACATCGGGACTCTGGGCGTACAAACCCGCGGCGATACCGATACCAAGACCAAGTGCGTAGAGTCTCACAAGTTTTCGACGACCTTTTCGAAAGCAACCGACGATTGTTCGCCGGTTTCCATATTCTTCAACGAAACCGCATTTTTTGCAAGTTCTTCATCTCCAATGATCGCCGAGAATCGAGCTCCCGAGGAGTCAGCTTGGCGCATCTGAGACTTCATGCTGCGAGCATCGAGGTCCAACAGCGCGGTCTTACCCGCCGCCCGGGCCTCGCGGGCCAAACGTCGAACTGCCGGCCCAGCGGTTTCAGATGCTTGGACGAGGAAGATATCTGGCTTCGAAGAGGGAGCAGAGATTTCCCTTGCCTGCAGTGCCAAGATAATTCGCTCGACGCCCATGCCATATCCAACACACGGAGTCGGAGGGCCGCCGAGTTCCTTCACCAAGTTGTCATATCGGCCACCGCCAAAGATGGAGAGTCCCGGCAGGTGTTGAGATTCGAACTCGAACACAGTCTCGGTGTAGTAGTCGAGGCCACGTACCGTACCGGCCGATACTTTGAACGGAACCCCGGCTTCAGTAAGCAGAGCCTGCACGGATTCGAAGCGGGACTGGGAGTCTGGCTCGAGGAATTCTAGGATCGGCCGTAGCCCCAGAAGGGCAGCTTGCTGACCTGGGTCTTTGGAGTCAAGCATTCCCAAAGGGTTCTTTTCGATCTTGGCGCGAACTTCACCATCGGCATCCTTTAGGAAGCTGGACACATGTGAGAGAATGTGTTCCGAAAATTGACTTCGGCACTCGTTGCGTCCAATCGAGTTAATCCAAATTGGTTCGTTATCCAAACCAATTGCACTTAAGTAGAGATAAGCGAGTTCGATAACTTCTGCGTCTGCGGAGGCACTACTCGATCCGACTAACTCTGCACCAAACTGATGCAGCTCTCGCAGTCGACCCTTCTGGTTTCGGTTATAGCGATAGCAAGCCGTGAGATAGTACAGCCTGGTGTGAGTTCCTTGCGGACAAAGATTGTGCTCGATGAGCGCCCGCATGACCGGTGCCGTCCCTTCGGGCTTCAAGGCAACGTCGCGGCCGCCTTTGTCCTGAAACTCGTACATTTCTTTCGAAACGATGTCGCTTTGTTCACCGGCCGTTCGCTTAAAAAGGTTTACGTCTTCGAAGACAGGAGTGCGAATTTCGCCGTATCCGTAATGATGCGCAAGCTCACGGTAAGTCGCCTCGAGCCATTGCCAGGTGGTTGCCTGACTAGGCGTAACGTCTTCGGTTCCGCGTGGAGCTTGAATTCGCATAGAATCTTATTGTGACACCTCGCCGACCTCAGTCAAATTCGAGCAGGTGATGATAGTTCGTTAGGCGAACTTATTTCATCTTTGGCCCAATCGCTCCGGCCAGCCGGAGTAGAGCAAACACTAAGACGATAATGGGCAGGGCGGCGCCGATGCGGGTTTCGTTCTCGGTCGACAACAGAAATAGGGCGATGGAGATTCCCTGCTCGAGCAAGGTCAGGAGAAAAGCCCACTTCTTAGCCCGCCATATCCCTCGGAGGAAGAGAAACCCGAGCGGCAAGATTCCGACGGCGACGGCAAGGATGGCGCCTCCTCGCAAAGGGTCGATTGCATTGATCTGCTGGATGACGTCCGGCTCGGTGATGCGCTTCAAAATGTCAGACTTTACGGATTGGGTCTGCTCCATTCCAAATCCAAACGACGCAAGGATGAGGAGGGAAGCGAGAACGAACAGAAGCTTCAGCAGGTAAAGGATGGCAAGCAATGCATCGGCCCAAAACGGTCCGGATGTTCGCCGACTAACACTCTTGGTCGGCTTCTTCCGTTTCGTCTTGCGCTTGGCCACAAAGAAAATACGATGCGAATAGCAGACACGGCGCGATAAAATGCGAACTTAGCGCGGGCACTATGTTTCTACCGTATCGCAATCAGAACCCACCCGAATCGTTTCCTTACGCGACGATTGGACTCATCGTGGTGAACGTCGTCACGTATGGCCTCACCACTGACATGGGAATCGTCGTTCGGGAAAAGATTGCCATCGAGGGTGGAACCAGCGTGGCCAACTTTCATTGGTACCAGCTCTTCACGTCGATGTTCCTGCATGCGAGCCCGCTGCACCTCATCGGCAACATGTGGTTTCTGTACCTCTTTGGGTTTGCCGTCGAGGGCCGCATGCGCACCCTGAAGTTCTTGTTGCTCTATCTTCTCAGCGGCATCCTCGGCGACGTAGCTCACCTCCTCATCGTGGGAGGCATTGAACCCAAAGTTCCTGCCATCGGTGCCTCGGGAGCAATCATGGGTGTCATGGGGGCCGCGATTTATCTCTTCCCTCACGCCATCGTCGACGTCTTCTGGACATTCTGGTATCGAATCGGCACCTCGGAATGGAAGCTGTGGTGGGTTGGCGCTTACTACTTCGGGCTCGACGTGCTTGAGGCCCTTATCGGGTCAGTTTCAAAAATGAGTGGCGGTGTCGCGAACCTCGCCCATATCGGTGGCGTCATCAGCGGATTCCTGATTCCATGGATTCTCAGGATGAAACGTGACGACGAAGCCGCCGCCAACGCAAAGTCGACGTTGTACATGACCAACGATGTCACGCTGCTGTCCGAAAAGGAGTTGGCGAATATGTACAAGCATCATCCTGCTCGAACAGATTTGGTTCTCCAGTGGCTTAACAAATCGGTGCTTGGCCCAATTGGCAGCGGCAAAACGAGAGATGATGCGGTGAAAGCCTTCAAGAGCAGCTACACCAAAATTCTGGCCGATCAGCCGATCATGCCAGTGTATCAGGCTGTTTCCGGTCTTCTCCTGACGGATCCTCAGGCTCTCAATCCTCGGGAACTGGGGATGCTCGCGGCCAAGTGCGAAAAGGAAGGGCATTACGCCGGAGCCATCCAGTTGTTTCGCAACATCGTGCACGATCCGCGGTCGACGAAATCCGACATCGAGGGCGCTGCATTCCGGATCGCGATGCTGTTGGAGAGTGCGTTTCAGGATTATCCGCAGGCAAAAGAATGGTACGAGTACATCAAGGGCAACTTCCCCATGAGTCCCATCATCGGCCAAGTGAATGCGCGAATCGAATTCCTTAACCGACAGGCCCAACAAACCCCAAACCATCCATAAGTCAGCAACGTATGCAAGGTGAGCGGAAACCATGTTATTGCCACGCAAGGTATTTCAACGTCCTGATTCGTATCCGTTCATCTCAACCTTATTTGGCATTGTTTGCATCGGTCAAATCGTTTGGCAATACGTTGGGTTCTTCTTTACTGGGCACCAAAAGAAGAATCGCTATGGAGCCTTTATCGAGTTCCTCCAAGCGTACGGAGTCACCACCGACCACTTCCACCCTTCAACGATTTTCACATCTTTTTTTCTTGACTGGTGGCATTACGCACCGTATGTTGCCGGGCTTGTTTTTGCGACGATTGGCCGCATTGTTGAGGGACGAATTGGAACGCTTCGGTTCCTCTTGCTCATATGCATTGGGCATCTAGCCGCGGTTGCCACGTTCTGGTTCTTCCTCGGGCGAGACAATTGGAATGTGCCGTATTACGGCATGGCTGGGTCGGTCTATGCGGTCTTGGCGTGCGGTTTGCTGTTGTTTCCTTATACCCAGATCAAAGTGTTGCTTTCGACGATGCACACGGGATCGAATGTTCTTGAGCTTCGCTGGTACGCCTTGCTGTTTATCTTGCTCCAAACGTTTAGCACAACCGCCGTTTCGGAACTGAATGTCAATCCGGTGCATTTCAATCTTTGCACTCTCGGCGGCCTTGTCGCGGGCCTTGCAATTGTGCCGCTCTTTGGCATTCCTCGAGAGAGCGAATCGGTCTCAAGAGCTAAAGAAGCGATAGGGGCGACACAGGATCTGACGATGCTCGGCGAGCGGCAGCTTTGCGATCTGTATGCGGCCTATCCGAAACGTGCGGATATTGCCTTGCATCTCGCCAATGCGAGTTTGTTTGGAATGGGTTTTGGCAACCAGTACGCAACCGAAGCATTTAATCAGCACCGTAAAGAGATTCTCGATAACGGCGACATTTCGCTGACCTGCAAAGTTTCGTGGGAGTTCGTGAAGAAACGTGCCGACTTTTTCTCGTCGGCCGAGCTGGGCCGCCTTGCTCGCAGGGCCGAGGATAACGAGCAACATCTTAGTGCTCTTTTGTTCTATCGCCACCTCATCGATGACCCGATCGGAACCGATTCGGACCGGGAAGTGGCGGCGTACCGCATGGGAAAGATCTACGACGAAACTGTGAACGACTACTACCTCGCTAGGGTGTGGTTCGACTATCTGGAACAGCATTATCCGATGAGTCCCATGGCGGCTCAGGCGAGACTTCGGCTGAAATCAATGCCAATCACGTAAGCGAAATATTTGCTGACTACAATTGTAGTTTTTGTGTTACCATGGTGACCATGATTATTGCGGCCATGCTGTTCTTCGGCTCCCTGGAGAGTCAAATCCAGATAACGAATCGAGACCTGATACCGCTGCAAACGGTCGATCCGATGGCTCCCATGTCCGACCTTTCGATACTAGATCCGGTGATTGGAGCCGCCGACATCGTGGGCCTTGGCGAGGCAACCCACGGCAGCCGAGAGTTCTTCCTTATGAAGCATCGAGTGTTCCGCTACCTCGTGGAGAACAAAGGCTTCACCATCTTTGGACTCGAAGCGAGCATGCCCGATTGCCTCGCGATGGAGCGATATGTCGCAACTGGAGAAGGCGACCCAAAGGCAGCTGTGATGGCCCAAGGGTTTTGGACCTGGTCGACCGAGGAAGTTCTCGACCTGATCAAGTGGATGCGCACCTACAACGCGGACGCCAAACACACCAACAAACTGCACGTCGTCGGCTTCGATATGCAAAACCAAGTGGGCGGGACATTGTTCTTCGAGAAAGCTCAGAAGCGCCTGAAGGGCGATGCCGATTCGCTCTTTTGGGAAACGATTGGCTACGACCGGTTGAGTGACAATAATCGACTTCGCGCCAACGAGGTCATGAACGAACTCATCAAAGATATCCGGGCAAAGGATGGAGAAGAAGCCGGGAGAACGGCAGAGTTCGTGAGGCGCGTCTACTTTCAGTCGGAGGGCACTACGATTTTCCAGGGATTGCTTGAGTGGCAGCAACGCGTGATCCCCACCATGTCGCGAACATTTGCGGACTCGGCGAAGCTAATAGCCGAGCTGAAACTTGAACCCGGATCTGCGCTCGACGGTCTCAGGTTCCTCGACGATCACAAAGATAAGTTGGTGGATGTTCCGAAAGAGAAGCGGAAAGATGCGGCGGATTCGATGGACCGCCAAGCCGAGGCCCTCCAACTTCTGGCTCGGTCAAAACCAACCCACAAAGAGCGGCTTCTTGCTCAGGCCGACATGCTCGGATTCCTCAGCTATGCCATGCGAATGCCCGATGAACTCTCTCAGCCTGGAATTAACGCGTTCACGTACCGAGACAAGTGCATGGCCGAGAATCTCGTGGAGATCAATAAGACACTCTATCCGGGTCAAAAGATCTTCGCTTGGGCTCACAACGGGCACATCATGCGCGGTGATGCATCGACCGGGATTCGGACGATGGGTACGAATCTCCATGGTTTGATTGGCAAGAAGTATGTACCTATTGGTTTCGCATTTGAATCTGGCGGTCTCAACGCGATGGGTAACGGCACGGGATTGACGGAGCACAAGCTGGATGCAGCCGAACCAGGGACTCTGGATTCGACACTTGGGAAGCTCGGTAAACCTCTCGGCTTCGTCGTCACCAAGTTCGTTCAGGGCAAAGTCAAGTCGCGTTCGGTGGGTGCGGTTTATGACAAGAAATACGAGAGCAATTATTACGCAGAATTCGATTTGGCCAAGGCTTTCGATGGGCTCATTTTTGTGAAGAATGTGAAGGCCAGCCGCCTTCTCCAGTAAACTCGCCCGCATGCAGTATCGCGAGCTTGGCCGCACCG
Organism: uncultured Fimbriimonas sp.; assembly: GCA_945952345.1. Classification (GTDB taxonomy): domain Bacteria; phylum Armatimonadota; class Fimbriimonadia; order Fimbriimonadales; family Fimbriimonadaceae; genus Fimbriimonas. Next base: position 2,442 of record CAMFIS010000102.1, on the reverse strand, counting down.
GCGTAAAGGTTTCCGAAGTTAGTTTGGGTTGTTGGACGATGGGGGGCTTGAACTGGGTCAACGGTAACCCCAACGGCTGGGCCAATGTGGACGAAGACGAGGTCACCGCCGCGATAAAAGTCGGCATCGATGCCGGCGTCAACCACTTCGACAACGCCGACGTTTACGGGAACGGAAAAGCTGAGCAGATGCTTGCGAGGGTTTTCGACCGGCTCGGTGTGAACACCAACGACTACATCGTGGCGACGAAGGTTGGCCACTTCCCGGGCACCGCGCCGCACGCGTACCAAGACTTGCATATCCGCCACCAGTGCGAGCAGTCGCTTCGAAATCTCAAGCGCGATCACATCGATGTGTACTACTTCCACCACGGATTCTTTGGCGAATCCGACTTTTATCTCGACGATGCCGTCGCGATGATGAACCGCTTGGTCGAAGAAGGGAAGGTGCGCATCAAAGGTCAATCCGCGTATTCTTCGGACGATTTCGAGCGAGTTACTCCTAAGGTGCAGCCGTCGGTTTTGCAGAGTTGGGCGCACGCAATGGACGACCAATTCATCCGCCCTGGCTCGCGAGTCGCAAACCTCATGGAGAAGGAAGGGATGACGTTCGTAGCGTTCAGTCCACTTGCCCAAGGGCTACTTCTCGATAAGTTCGATCCCGAGAATCCGCCGAAGTTCGACGAGGGCGACCACCGCCGCGGGCGAGACTCCTTTGGCACCGAAAAGCTTCGAGCTTTGAAGCCAAAGATGGCAGCCCTTAAGGATCGTTTTGGCGATTCGATCGAGGACCTCAGCGCAATTGCTCAGCGATACATCCTGAACATGCCTAACGTCGCTTGCACCATTCCTGGCTTCCGCAACGAGCGCCAAGTTAAGTGCAACCTCAGCGCGATTGGGCGAGAGCTTAGCACGGCCGATATGGACTTCATTCGGACAACCCTAGCTTAATTCGCGTATTGCATCCACCCCGGAATGGAGTCTCGGGCGGCCGCTTGAATACGCTGACGCACCAACGTGAGATCGTTGGAAGTTGCGTCGTTTTAGCTATGTGCCACTACGTGGTACGAGGGACAGAAAAATGGATATTCAACATGCCTCGATATCATCGGATGATCACCTTTGGGTCGTTTCAAACGTGCCTTGGCTGGACGATCGAACACCAACCACGCCGATCGATGAGTTCAAGTCCGATCTTCTGTACCTCATCTATGACCCGTACGACTGGATAGCGCAGCGGAACATCCAATATTACGATGACCAAGAACCGCCAGTCCTTCAGTCCGTTTCGCTCACCGACCACTATTTCATGATCTTCCGTTTAGTCGATCCCAAGGAGAACACGTCAAATATCGTTCAGGGAATAAGCGGAACTGGAATGCTTTCGATTTCGCCAGGTACTCCCGCCGTGGACCCAGTCGGAAAAGTTGATCTTCCTCCGCTGGGTGGGCTTGTGGAGGTCACGCTGGTGGAGAACTCGGATCGAGCCTACATTCATCTCCAGATCGGTCCAGACCGTGAAGTGGTTGCTAAAGTTGGCTTGTACCTCATCTCCGCACCGGAGATTTACTACGAGGCGCTGCAAAAGGCTTTTGAAGACAACGGAAAGGTTGTGTGGGTGGACGGCAATGGTAAGGCCGCACAATCAAGTCAAGGAGTGGATAAGGTCAACGAGACCGCGGTGACTTTCGGTGTGTCCAAAACTCACACGGTTTACCATGAAAGTCGAAAGTCCACTTTTGCATATATCAACAAAGAAGGCGAACCAACCTGCACCGAAGATCCGCCCATTTCTTGCAGTGTCGACATCGGAAACTATGTGGTTAATCCTGATGGATCCATAACCATAATTGTCGATCATTCGACCATGAAGATGTACTAATCGAACATGAATGTTTCTAAAGTAAGGAGGAGATAGATATTTTTTAGTACCATCCAGGATAATTTGGAGTCGTGTCGTCGAGGGATTTGGAATGGCAAGAAGCACTTGCGAATCTTGCCGTTGACACCGAATTTCACCTCGGTTTTGAACGATTGGTCCATCTCACGCGTCCTGCACTGCGGAAGTATCTCCAGATGCGTGGCGTCACCAATGAAGATAGGGAGGATATCGTGCAAACGACGTTTCTGAGAATCCTCGAGAATCGAGATCGCATATCGTTTCGAACTGCGACCGAATGGAACGCATATGCGCGAACCATCGCGCGCAACCTCCTGATCGATCGGGTTGGATCGGCATACGCTCGCAACACGCAGCCAATTCCTGAGTCGACCTTGGCGGATCTCGACTCGCCTGAGGACTTTGAAGTTCAAATCCTAGATGCCGAACAGCGTGAGAGCTATATCCGCGCCGCCAATGAGCTCTACCTTGGCCCCCGTTCGCGCGAAGGCGACGTCTATCTTCTTGCAGCAAAGATGCTGCTTTGGGATCGCCGAGAGCTTC
>CAMFIS010000101.1 GCA_945952345.1 uncultured Fimbriimonas sp. | reverse complement strand
GAAAAGATGTACGAGAAGTCGACGGGCATCGAGTTCGAACTCGCCGCAGACATCATCGACACCGCCGAAAAGAAGAAGAAGGTCGAAGACAAAGATAAGGAGGGCAAGGCATGAAAATCGGCTTGACTCCCAAAACCATCCAGTTCTTCACGGGCGCTCTTGTGCTCATCGGCGGAGCAATGCTCTGGCTCACCCACTCTTCCAATTCTGAGCAGGCAAACCATATCGCGACCATTAGCAAAGAGCTTCGCGATGAGAAAGAAGTTCAGAAGGAACTCGATGAGTCCAAGAAACGAGTCGACGACCTCAAGTTCAAGCTCAAGCATCTCGAGGAAGGCGTTCAACAGTTCGCCTATATCCCCACGATGATGAAGGAGCTCGAGGACTACGGCAAGAAGAACCAGATCAAAATCGTCGAGATTAAGCCTATTCCCGCCGTTGTCTCCAAAGACAAAGACGACAAGAAAAAGTCGGCTTACGAAGAGATGAACATCAACGTCAAGTGCCGCGGCTCTTACGAAGATTCCCTCCGATTCCTCGAAGCCATCGAGGTGTTCCCGAAGATCGTCGCGGTCCGAACCGTGTCGCTCATTCCCCACACCGACAATAAGCAAGCGAAGACACTGAAGCCCGTGCTCGACCTCGAGCTCGAACTCCGCGCCTACGCGTTCAAGGAAGAAGACCAACCGACCAAGCAAGTGGCGAACAACGCTAAGGGAGGAAATAATGAATCCTGAGAAGAAAAAACTCATGGTCGTGATCGCCCTGGTTGTGGTGATCCTCGGCGTCGGAGCATTCCAGGTTCTGCGAGGCTCCGAACCCGAACCAACGGCAACGAAGAAAGACGACGCGAAGAAGGCTAATCCTGACGCAACCAAGCCGACGGGTCCCAAGAACCTCGGCCTCTATCCGCTCACGGTTCACGATCCGTTCGTCCCGGCCGCCTTTATGAACGAAGGCAACCCGGCGAATGGTCAGCCGACAATGCAGACGCCGAAGCCGCACGACAAACCGGTAACCGCAGGAAACGATGGTCCCAAGCTTTCGGATCCAAGCGGTAAAGGTTTCAATTTTGGCCCCGTGCCTGACGCCCATCCAGCAATGGATACGGCGGGCGGAAAGGACAAAGTAAACGGTGTTGGCGTGCCCCCGATGCCCGTCCCGGATAAGCCACTCTTTGGTTACACCCTCGTGGGTGTGGTTGAGGGTGCCCATCCTGCCGCCGTCTTCGACGATGGCAAGGGCAACCAGCAGCTCATCGAAATCGGCCAGAGCGTCGGCCCTAGCGCCAAGCTCCTCTCCATCAAACGCGGAATCGTCCGCATCAAGTTTAACGCTGAGACATTGACCTTCAATGTCGGAGGAAACCCCAATGCAAAATAACATGAAACGAATGGCCCTTGCCGGGCTCTTTGTCGCGGCCGCAGCATGGTCGGCCGCCGAAGGGCACGTAAGCGGTGTATCCGTCTCGAAGCTTGCCAGTGGCGTGGAAATCCAGGTTCAAGGAACCGGATTGAACGAGCCAAAGGGCAACTTTATCCAGACCGATACCGTTTACGCGCTCGAATTCGACGTGCCGTACACCGGCAAACAAGAGAAGACGCAAGTGTGGATGAATGGTCTCGAGACCATGACCACCACTGCTTCAAACGTCAAGACGCCGAAGACGAAGTTCACCTTCAAATTCACCAAGGCCGTCGTGGCCACGCTCGTGAAGACGGAGAAAGGCTATAAAGTCGACTTCCAACCCAACGATCTGAAGCTCGCGGCAAAGAAAGCCAAGAAGCCAACGACACTTGCGACCAAGGTCCAGCCAAAACTCGCATCGGCGACGGCGGCTGAATTCTTCGATCCGATCACGCATTTGGTTCCGTTGCCTTGCGCCGCGGCAATCACTACGAAGGTTGGAACGACCATGACGACGAACCCTCTGACCCTTAAACCGGATCAGATGAAGTCGAACTCAGCTCCTATCGTTGCAACGAAAACCGCCAAGTCGACCGCGCCAAAGATTCAAGATCCGAAGCCGACGGCCAACACCGCAGCCCAAACCTTTGCCGTCAACACGACGACAAAGACTACGGCTGTGAAAACTGGCGGCGTGACGACAGCAGCCATGAGCCCGAAGAGCGATCCGATGGTCAACATCGACTTCGTCAATACCGACGTCGTACAGATCCTCAAGTCGCTGGCTCGCCAGACGAACACGAACATCGTAACTTCGCCAGACGTCAGCGGAAAGCTGTCGATCAAGCTCAACGATGTTTCCGTCCGCGAGTCGATCACCCTGGTCACCACGCTGGCTGGACTCAAGTTCGGACAGATTGGCAAGACCTATGTCGTGACGAGCAACGCCAAGTTCCTCGAAACGATGCGCAACGTGAAAGGCACCACCGAAGACATGACCTTGTCTCGAATCGTGCCGATCTTCAGCGGTCAAGGCACGCAGATCAAAGTCGCCGTTCTCAAATCGGTTTCCTCCGAGAACGCATTTGGTCGCTTCGAATTGATCCTTCCTTCCGAGAAGACCATTGTCAGCGCGGTTCAGAAAATGAGCGCGGAAAAGAAAGACGATGAGAAAGGCGGAACGAATATCGCTACGGAGAGCAATGACTCGGCCCGTGACTCCTACGTCATGGTTCTTGGTTCGCCCGGACGCCTCGACGAAGTCGAAGCTTTGGTCGCCAATATCGATCGCCAACTGTGTGCCGCGCTCGGCACAAAGATTCCTGCCGATAACTCCAGCGCCATCGAGACGTATTTCGTCCACGGTGGCCGAGCATCGGATTTGGTGGATGCAATCGCCGGAAAGGGCAAGACGACAGTCGGAAACGTCGATCTCTTTGCCACCCCGCAAAACAGCATCGCCAAGCAGTCGATTGTCCTCAAGGGTCGTACCGACGAAGTTCAGATGGTCCTCAAGGCCCTGAGCCAACTCGATAGCGATGAGGCAGCAATTGCCTCGGAGTTCAAAATCATCGACCTCCTGTACGCCGATCCTCGAACGGTTCGCGAACTCGTGGTTGCCAACGTCCCCGGCGTTTCGTGCGTCATCGCCCCCAATGGAGTTATGAACTCGCAGACTTATACGCAGGACGGACTCCGAAACCAAAGCGAACAGCGAGGAACGGATCAGCCCGCTCCGCAAGGTGGTGGCACCGCCGCCGCAAGCGGCCAGAATGGCAATAACCAGCAGGCTCAAGGCCAGCAGGGCGCCGGTTCTTCGGGTCAGCAAGACTCGAAAGTTGGCAAGGACACAGCCGATTCCGGAATGACGTTCCCATTCGAGAACTTCGAGAAGACGGCTTTCCCGATGCGCCTCATCGTCAAGGGTACGCACGATCAGATCGAGCGAGCTCTTCAATGGGTGCAGGTTGCGGACGTCGCTCCGAAGCAAGTTGCTCTCGAGATGCGCGTTATGGAACTCAGCCGCGAGGAAATGCTCAAGATGGGTATCGACTGGCGACTGTTTACCAGCGGCGCGATCAAGACGATCACACTTAACAATGCTCAGACCAGCCCGTCCAACACCGTTGGCGTCTCGGTCCAAGGTCACGATGTCTCGGGTGACGTCGCCGCCAGCCTCGATTCGATTTCGAGCGGCAGCAACCTCATCTCGCGGCCGAACCTTCTTTGTAACGATGGACGCGAAAGCGAAGTCTTCATCGGCGACGCGATCCGCTATGTCGAATCGATCATCTCGAGCCAGAACGGCCCAAGCGTGACGACCGGCACGGTCCGCGCTGGTGTCCGGTTGGCATGTTTCCCCCGAATTGGTGGAAACGATACGCTCAACCTCGACATCCGCACCGCGATCACCTACCTCAAGGGATTCAAGACGGTTCCGCAAATCGGTGGCGAATTGCCGCAGACCAGCGAACGAACCTCGCAGAACACGATCACCCTCAAGGATGGCGAGACATTCGCAATCGGTGGCCTCATGCAGCAGCAAGACGTCGTCGAATTGAGTGGCCTCCCAATCCTCAAGGATCTCCCGATCGTCGGTCAATTCTTCCGACGAACGACCAAAGACAAGATCAAGACTGAACTCGTGATCTTCGTCACCGCCAAAGTCGTCGAGCCAGGCCGAGCAAAAGCCTTGCCGATGACCAAGGACTCGGACATCATGAAAAAGAAAACCGCACTTCCTGGAGGTCGAGGTTAATCATGAAGAAATTCGGAGTAATCGCAGTCCTCGCGGGTGTCATCATCATCGGATGCGGCGGCGCTGGAGATACCGGCAACCTGCCCAGCCTCTATCAAGGCAGCTGGTCGGGTAACTGGTCCAGCCCAGACGCCAACGACTCGGGAGCTATCGCGTTCACCGTCGCGGTGGACGGCAGCCTGACGGGAACGATCGCGAACAAATCGGGATCCGGCACCTTTGGCGGCCTCATCAACAAGTCGGGACATCTCACCGCAGTCGGCAGCTTTGCCAGCGGCGGAAACATGGTCATCGGCGGAATGGTGACGATGAGCAGCGGGCGTATTTCCAGCAACTTCAACTACACCCAAATGGGCATCCAGTACGGCGGAAGCTTTGACTGCGGCGCCGGTGGCGGATCGACCGGTTCTACCAGCTCGACGGGGTCGACAGGAGGCTAACCATGAAAACAACTAAATTCACAATTGCCACACTCGGCTTTCTTCTCATCGGATGCGGCGGCAGCATGGGCATCGGTTCTGGCTTCCCAGATCCTCCTGTCGACTTCACGCTGAAGCCAACCGGCCCTGGAATCGATGGCGGAACCGTCATGCGAACCTACCAAGCCGGTGATACATGGCAGTTCACCGTGGGTGGCAACATGCTCCGGGAAGACTACGACGAGCAAAGCAAGATCAAGACGAAGACCTCGGGTCCGGTAACGGGAACGATGATTCGACAGGTTAGCGCCGTCACCTTCCAAGGCGCACCGGCTCTGAAATTCACCGATACGCTGACATACGCCATCAATGGTGGTCAGACGACGGTCGAAATTCTTGAGACGTACGCGAAGCAGCAGCTCGATGGCTCAGTTACCATGCTCGGTCGGCGCGACAATAACGCAGATTGCGGTGTCGTCACCAAGACCTGGCTGCCCGGAACCTTCGGTCTCGGGGCTAACGTGGGTAGCCAAGCGCAATTCACGGCCCTCGGAACGTACACAACGAACGACGTGCCACCGGTGACCAAGCCGTTTACGGACTTCTATATGTCGTCCACGGCATTCACATCGACGAACACCGGCTCGGTCGAATCGACTACCGCCACGCCGTTCACGACGTGGAAAACGGTCTATGCCGACACGTACGAGCACAACTGGGACTTCCTCAACCGATTCACGTACAACACGGAATTCGTTGGCGAAGGCTATCGAATCAAGACGGTGGAAGCCGTATCGTCGACCGACGATTGGTGTCCGCTCTGGGGCGCTCCGGTCGCTCGATCGTACCAAACGACTCGAACCGACTCGATCCTCGACTCGATCGTGATTCAGAACGGTGTCGTTACGTACACCTATCACATCGAGAAGCGTTCGCTTAACCTGAAGATGGTCCTCACGGCCCACTCGCTTCAGTAGAGCTTCGCCTTCTTCTTCTTGGGTTCGCTGCTGATTTTCCGCAGCGAGCCCTTCTTCTTGCCCGAGGCAAGGTAAGCGTGACCCGGCTGGTCCGATTCCATTTCAATCATCGTAGGTACGCGCAACGGCAAAGGAATCCGCTCCACCGCCCGCTGGGCAGCTTTGCTCATCGGCAATCGCGACTTCACAAAAGGCCGCTCGAAGATGAGCGAGAACAACCAACTCACCATCAAGATCACCGGCAATCCAACCACGAGCAGATAGCCGATCGTTGCCTCCGAGCCGGCAATCCACGTCGGTTTATTCACATACAGCATCTGAATCAGCGGATGGTGCAGCAGGTACAGGCTGTAGCTGAAGATGCCAATCCGCACAAACCACTTCATCGAGAAGAACTTCTCGATCCATCCGCCCGGGGCGACTGTCATTGCGTACAGCAGCGTCGCGATCGAGAGACCGAAAGTAAGGTCGGACGAGATCAGCGTCGGCGTATCGTAAACCTTGCCTTGACTCAGCGAGTACGTCACGATCTTGCCTGTGATAACCGCGCCAACCAAGCATAGGAAGAACCCAGTTCGGGCTTTCGGACCAATCTTTAGGCTGGGGCGATACGACCAGTGCGCCGCCAGCATTCCCAAGGCAAACAGAATCGCAAACCAGCTATAGGTCTTGCCTGCTCCCGGCAGGTAATTGATGATCAGCACCGTCGGCACAATCACCACCGCAAGCAGCGTTAGTGGACTCCGCTTCTGCATGATCAGGATCAAAAACGGGAAAAGGATATAGAGTTGCGCCTCGATGGCGATGCTCCACAGCACGCCGTTGATCTTATAAAGCCAATCCACGGACCAGTTGTGGACGAGAAAAATGTGCGCCCTCAGGCTCTCAGGAGTGATGGGCACATACCGGTCAAATGGGGGCGACGAGGCGTGCGGAATCGTGACGGTTTGGCACACCCAATACGAGAAGGCCAAGCAGGCATAGTAGGCGGGAAGGATACGCAATGCCCGCCGTCGGTAGAACTTCCCAAGGCCATAAACCCGGCCGTCGCCTCGTTGGTACAAGCCGTATTGGAGGCTGTATCCGCTGATGACGATGAACGCGGCCACCGCCAAATGGCCGTACCAAAAAGGCCGCATCAGGACTTGGAGCCAGGGCATGGCAATGCTTTTGCCGGTGTCCAGGAACTTGGCATCGACGATGCCGCAAATGTGGCCGATGACCACATACAATGCCGCGATGGCGCGCATGCCTTCGATGAACTCGAGCTTGGTGCTGACTTCGGAGAACTTTTTCTTTCGGCGCGTCGGTCGTGCGGAAGTCCCGCTCGAAGGTAACGGTTTTTGACGAAAGACGTCAGAATCAGAAGATATGGTTTTCTCGCGCGCGTTCATGTGTCTTCTGTTTCTGAGCGCTATAACAGCTCTCGGATTCGCACAGTTTCCTACTCAGACGGTTCGATGGCGTACTGTTGCTTCGGGAAATTTAAGTTCGGAAACCCGGCAAAAGGTTGTTCTCGCCAGTGAACGAACTGAGTTGGAAAATTATTGGCTACCAGTATTAAAGCAAAATCGGAGCCAACCACTGGTCGATTTCTCAAAAGATCGCCTTGTAATTATATTCGTTGGCGCCCGCTCGACCGGAGGATACTCGGCGCAAGTCACCGATGTCATCAATGGCGGCGGCAGCACAGCCACGGTTTGCGTCAATGAACTGACCCCGGCGCCAAAGACCAAAACCACGCAGGGCCAAACCTCGCCCTGGGTCATGATTGCGATCGATCGAAGCTATCTCGACATCAGCGCGCGCATCCAAAAGGTGGAAGATAACCGACTTCCGTCGTTCCAAATCAACCCGCTCACGTCCTTCACGCCGATCCCCTGGGACCAGTGCGGCTATGGACTCGGCGGAAGCTGGAGCGATCCGTGCGGATATGAATTCGATAACTCGTACGACTTCCAGAACTGGTGCAATCGCAATCGATTCGACGCTCCAATCGGCTACGGCCAGATCGACTTCAGCATCAACCGACTGCTGTACATCTCGGCCGGCGACTACGGAATTGGTTTCGGTTTGCGTGTCGGCAATGTTTTTGCCAGCGGACAACTCACTGTCGTTCAGGTCGAGCGCAATGGCGTCGCGACCAATTCGACCCAGCGCAGCTATGTCCTCGCGGCCGTCAATCGCCAAAGCAAGAACGTCGTGGTCGAGTACATCGTCGGCAGCGACGAGTGCTACCTGGGTAACGGAATGGACTTTCCGCTCGCCACTTCGGGCACCATGGTCGTCAACACGCAAGCCGATTACGACCGGCTAACGGGAAAGAATTGGACGAACGCGCCGGAAGATATTCAGCGGTTCAACTACGCGAAGAACAACCTCGGCGTGGCCTACCTTGGCAACGTGAATTCCCAAGTGAATTACACTATCGACCGAGTCGCCTACCGCGGACCAACCGCCATGGTTTACGTTCGAAAAACCATCGTTGTCGGTGGTGGGGTTGGCTCGTTGACGCGGCCGTACTTCGCTTTCAAACTTCCGAAGAAGGTCACCGGTATCAAGGTGATCGACGTCTCGAATTAACGCTCGAGAAGACCCTGACCCTGCAAGTGCTGCAGCAGGGCTTCGCGCCCCGATAGTCCGGTGATCAACACTCGATGGCCGGACTTCTCCGACCACGGGCTGGTGGAATCCATTCCCTGCTCGGCGAAAAACGCCTGCATCCGCGCGTCGTACTCTGCGCTGTCCAATCTGGTCGGATACGTTTCTTTGAACCAAACTTGGTCCTGCCCCAGACGCGGCTTGATGTCCGCATGCGCATTCTCCGATGGGCGACCCACACAAAGTCCGAAAACGGCAAATGTGTTCTCTGGAAGCCGGAGAATCTCCTTCACCTGGTCGGGGTGATTACGCATCGCACCGATGTAGCAAATGCCGTAACCCATTGCTTCCGCCGCACAGACCAGGCGTTCGGCGGCAAGGCTGGCGTCCACGACGCCCACGGTGTACATCTCGGCGGTATCCAATCCGTCTGGTTCGATGCCATGCTTGAGGGCAAATTGGCGGATTCGGTGCAGGTCGGCAAGAAAGACCAGAAACAGCGGTGCGGTGAGGATCTGCTTTTGGTTGCTGCACGCGGCGGCGATGGCTTGCCGACGCTCAGGGTCGTCGATCTGGATGACGCTCCACGACTGAAGATTGCTGCTAGTGGCCGCACTTTGGGCCGCAGCAACAAGGACGGAAACCACATCATCCGCGATGGGCTCAGGTAGATATCGCCGCACGGATCGCTGGGCAAGTAATCGCGCGAAAGATTCGAATCCCTCCGGGGCGCTTCCCCCCGAATCGCTGAGTCCAGGATTCCGGAACCGATTCGTGAAACATTAATGCTTCTCGTGAGCTTCGCGGTCGATCATGCGTTGAGACTGGACGTCTCGCTCATGATCCATTGCCTTCTTGTTGAGGATGTGGCCGAATTCGCGGCCGACAAAGAAGGTGACGAAGAGCGAAACGAGGGTGAAAAGGATTAGGCCGCCGATCACTCCGATCAGCATCTTCTTACCGCTCACACTCGGACCGCGATCCATCTCCTAAACTGTCTTCGAACAACTTGCGTAGCCGCTCACGCTCCTCTCGCTCTTTCTCTCTACGATGAACGTCATCGTAGTATTGCTTCTCGCGCTCAACCTGCGCCTTGGTCGGCTTATGTTGCGTTTGGACCTGGGCGAACTTTAGGCCGTACCGTACCTTGGGAATCTTGTTGTCCGCGTACAGGTAGGCAACTCCGCATCCGAGGCAGGCGAGGAGTCCGGCCAAGACTTGGCTGCCACTGACCGCATAGTTGAAGAAGACGACGAGGACCGACATCACCGCGAGCCACTTGCCTGCGATCGGCACCAGGCCGAACAGCATGACGGTTGCATCTTTGAACCGTATGCCCCAAATCACCGAAAGCATGGCGACGGGAATGAGCGTTCCACCCGCCGAATATCCGGCTATCGCCAATGGAATCGCGCCGATGAGCGTCAACGCGAACCAAAGACCGAGGAACTTGGCCGATCCATGCTCGGGTTCGAGGTTTCGGCCCATTCCGAGCAACCACATGACGAGGAAAACGGTAAAAATCGGACCAGTTCCGGCATGGAGCAGAACTGTGTCTGCCAGCGGATAGGTGAGGATGGTCCAAACCTTGGGGAACGGCCGCCCCAGCATGGCAAACGTTTCCGTCATCCAAACTGGATTGCCCCATGTGAGGAGCGCGCCAAGAAGGATTACGCCGGTGAGACCGTAGGTGACCGGGGATGTCTGGGGTCGAAATCCTCCACCACCTGACATCGTTGCTCGCATACATTTATTATGACGTTTGGTCTATCCTCATTTAGGTTTGAATCGCTCGGCTGTCGTTCTTCTTTCTGGCGGATTGGACTCCGCCACCGCCCTCGCCATCGCTCGCTCGCAAGGCTTTGAGACGTGCGCGATTTCGTACGATTACGGTCAGCGGCACCGCGTCGAGCTTTCGCTTGCGGCTCAGCAATGCTCGATTCAAGGCGTTGCGAAGCACATCACGGTGGACGTCGATATGCGAAAAATCGGCGGCTCGGCGTTGACGGCGGACATCGAGGTTCCCAAAGATCGTGACGAAGCGGCGATGAGCCACGACATTCCCATCACCTATGTGCCCGCGCGCAATACGGTGTTCCTCTCCTACGCCCTCGCCTGGGCTGAGGTTCTCGGCGCGAATGACATCTTTATTGGCGTCAACGCCCTGGACTATTCCGGCTATCCCGACTGCCGGCCGGAGTACATTTCTGCGTTCCAGACCATGGCCCGCCTGGCTACAAAGGTTGGTGTGGAAGGGGCGGAGTTAACGATCCATACTCCTCTCATCGACCTCACGAAAGCTCAGATCATTTCCGCTGGGTTAGATTTAGGCGTTCAATATGAGTTCACCAGCAGCTGCTACGATCCTTCGCCAGAAGGTCGACCTTGCCGACACTGCGATTCGTGTTTGCTGCGCGAGAAAGGATTCGCGTCGCTGGGGATGACCGATCCGCTGGTGGCTCGGTTTGATGGTTAACAAGTAGCTAGCACGGACTTTCAGCCCGCAAATCTTTCTCTTTAAATTCCCTGGGCTGCTCCCAGAGCTCAACAAAAGACGACCCTTCGGGCCTGGTTTTGGCTCATCCGTTGGTTCGACTTACCTTCGAAACGTTGACAATGCCTTTAGGAGCGAATCACTCCTTAGCAAGTCGTGCTTGGCCAAGGGCGTCATATCCCCTTCGCGATCTTCTGATGCCTCCGGTGATAGTGAGGATCCACGAGGGGGGTCCGCGTTTGTCGAGTGCGAACAAACCAGGCCCGAAGGGTCGGCCATTATTGAGCCCCAGGCAACGCCTGGGGATGTAATTTGATTGTTGTCTGCGGCCTGAAGGGTCGCGCTAAAATCGACCATGGCTCAATCTCTCTGCCGAATCATGGTGCACACAATCTTCAGCACTCAGAATCGAGAACCCATCCTCTTCTCCGATATCCAACCCGAAGTCTTTGCCTACCTTGCCACCATCCTTCGCAACAACGGACATCAACCGATTTCAGTCGGAGGACATTTGGATCATGTTCATCTCCTCTTCGTGTTATCCAAAACTCAATGCATTGCCGACATGGTCGAGGACATCAAAGTTGGAAGCTCGAAGTGGATCAAAACCAAAGGACGTCGATGGGAAAACTTTCACTGGCAGGCAGGATACGCCGCGTACGGGATATCCGAAGCAGACGTCCCAAGCGTGGATCAATACATCCGCAATCAATCCACTCACCACACAGAGATCAATTTCCAGGACGAGCTGAGAAAACTGCTCAAAGAAAACGGTGTCGATTACAACGAACAGTTCATCTGGAGCTAGCGCGGACTTTCAGCCCGCAAATCTTTCTCTTTAAATTCCCTGGGCTGCGCCCAGGGCTCAACAAGCGACGACCCTTCGGGCCTGGTTTTAGCTCATCCGCTGGTTCGACTTGCCTTCGAAACAGCTTGCCACCATGTTGTTTGCGGCTTGCGGCTAAAACTGTGGACTACTTTCTTCCCAAGTAAACTCACACCGCCCATGAAGCTTCGCATTGCCGAGATATTTCATTCCGTCCAAGGCGAGGGACAATGGGCGGGCGTGCCATCGACCTTCATCCGCGTCAGCGGATGCAATCTCCGCTGCGTTTGGTGCGACACTCCGTACGCATCCTGGACGCCGGAAGGCCCCACGATGACGATCGACGAAATCATCGCCAAAGTCGATGAGGCGAACCTCGACCACGTCGTCCTCACCGGCGGCGAGCCGATGCTTTTCGACGCAATCGAACCCCTCGCGATATCCCTTAAGGAGAATGGAAAGACGATTACGGTCGAAACGGCCGGGACGACCTTCCGAGACCTCCCCTGCGATCTCATGTCGATTAGTCCGAAGCTTGCGAACTCGATTCCAAGTGAAGACGCGGATTGGGCGAAGCGCCACGACGCGACTCGCCTACAACCGGACATTCTCAACCGGCTTATCTCGACTTATCCCTACCAACTCAAATTCGTCATTCAAAACCCCACCACCGACCTCCCTGAAATCGGCGCCCTCCTTTCCAATCTCAACGTTGAACCTGGCCGCATCATGCTTATGCCCGAAGGGCGGGATTCGGCCGCGCTGTGGCAGACCGCGCGCACTCTGGTCCCGATCTGTATGGAACGCAATTGGCGCCTCGCCCCGAGGCTGCAGATCGATTTGTTTGGGGATACTCGGGGAACGTAGGCATAAGCGCTGCCTCAGGTCCAATGGGCTACGATCAAATTCGGAAGGAGTCATCAGCGGCCCTGAGGCTACAAAGTTTCTTTAGCCTCGGGACGGCGGCGCGGGCACTAGTGCTGCCTTCCCCATTCATTCGGCCCGAGGCAGCAATTCTTCCTGCACAGGTCGTGGCACTGGCACGCGAGCCGAATTCGGAATTATTCTCTATGGGTCTACTGCGAGTTTGCCAGTGTTCTCGGTTCGATAGCTTTCACTGGTAAGCGCCACTCGTACCTCGCTCTGCGTACCAGTGCCACCTCTTACGCGGCCACCGGAGCGACGGGGTGGATGATCGCGACTTTTCAAAGGGATCATCTCTTCCGTCACGCCGCACAAGGCCGTTCACAAAACGAAGCCGTTGGCGCGGCGTGCCACCATCCCAATCTTTGGGAAGGAGCTACTTAGCTCAACAGCGAAAGTCTTCCTTCACTGGTAAGCGCGGCTTGTTTGGGGATACGCATGGGAAGTTGAGGGATTAATTCCCCTTCTCCTCGGGGAAGAGATTCTATAGTTGAGTGTCAAGCCTTCTCAAGTCGAAGGTTGTGTTGAACTT
>CAMFIS010000100.1 GCA_945952345.1 uncultured Fimbriimonas sp. | reverse complement strand
GAGTCACTCTCGCTCAACTGTATACCAAGTACCGCCAGGAAATCATTGAACCCGCAGGAATCTTTTTGGCTGTTTTCGGGAACAAGCAAGTTGAAGGAAAAACGGTCGATGCCAACGGACTAAATGAGGAGATTGACATCGCAATATCGCTGGGGCTTCAAGTGGTGCCTGTAGGAGGGACAGGCTGGGTTAGCCGGACTAGGTGGATGGAGGCTGAGAAAGACCTGCCTCGATTCTTGCATGCTGACACAGTTGAATTGCGCGAAGCACTAGCTCGCTTAGGTCAGGACTATGAGGCCCCAAATGAACTCATCCAACCGGTTCTCGATATAATCAACTTGTTATCAAAGGGTAATTAAATCATGGCTCGAAAAGTATTCTTCAGCTTTCACTACAAGCGAGATGTAAGGCGGGTAGCACAAGTGCGCAACTCATGGGTTGTTCGTCCGGATGGCGATTCTCAGCCGTTCCTGGATAAGGCTGAATGGGAGACCATCAAGCGATCTGGAGATACAGCAGTCAAAAGCTGGATTGAGAAGCAACTCACCGGAACCTCTGTCTTGGTTGTTCTCATTGGATTGGAAACTTATGATCGGGAGTGGGTGCGCTATGAGATTAAACGAGCGTACGAACTCAAGAAAGGGATACTTGGCATCTATATTCACAACATAAAGGATCCATCAGTCGGCACTGACACTAAAGGAAAGAATCCTCTAGATTACTGGGGTGTTGGCGAAGGGGCACAGCGTGTTACGTTTTCCAAAATGTACAAAACCTACGACTGGGTAAATGATGATGGATACAACAACCTTCCGAAGTGGATTGAAGAGGCTGCGAAGGCGGTAGGGAGGTAGATCTAATTATGGCGATCTCACAAGCTACTCTTAAGGCCAAAGCGGCTTTCTACACAAAGAGCGTGAAAACTGCTCAAGAGGCTAGGGCGAGTGGCAAGAAGTCAGTGTTTCTCTGCCACAGCCACAAGGATCAAGATTTAGTTAAGGGATTGATACGGCTTTTTGCAGACTCCAATTGGGATGTCTACGTAGACTGGCTGGACGAAACAATGCCTGAGAGGCCAAACAGTGAGACAGCCGATAAGATAAAGAAGCGGATTCGCGAATCTGATGCCCTCGTGTTTCTCGCCACTGAACACTCGATGACATCCCGATGGTGTCCTTGGGAAATAGGATTTGCAGACGAAGCGAAGTCTCCCTCACATGTGTTAATAGTTCCTACGACTACAGGATATTCAACTTACGGGTCGGAGTATCTGGATGTTTACAAGCGAATCATTCCTGGCGAAGGTGATGTTATCGGCATCTTTGAGCCAGGGAAGACATCGGGTGCCCGAATCGACTCCGTTCGATTGTAAAGCATGAATGTTCGCACGGCAGACTCCTTCTCCACTAGTCTTGCGCGACTTAGTGCAGATGATCTCGGCGAAAGTCGACGCTCCTGACCTGTCCGGAGGCCACCGCGCTTACCGGCTGCTCGGTGCGCCCACAGAGGTTCTAAGTGCGTCCACTTCGGTGTACCAAATTTTGAAAGCCCATCGCTCTTTGGCCGGTGGGCTTTCTAAATTTGGCATAGCGGCTGGGTGAGCATTTGCCAACTGCGCAGCAGTTGGGGTTCGTTAGCAAATCGCCCGAAGGGTATCCCGCCTGCCCAACGAAGCTTGCGTAGTTGGGTCGGGAGCGACAAAACCGTTTGCAATAACAAGCTTGACTTCGCACTTGCACTTCTCTTAGACTGCCACACGAAGCTTCTCGCGTATAATTTCTTCAGATACCGTGGATTTGGCTCAACTTTCACCGGCAGCGCGTTGGGCCTCGGTAGCCCTTTGCGTCTTGCCGGGCGTGGCAGCTTTCAAACTCGACAAACCTGCAGTCAATCTTCCCAAGCCCATCGCCTCCGCTGAAGTCATCGCCCTTGGAAAGGCGCTCTTCCACGAGAAGGGCCTTTCCAATCCGGCGGGTCAGGCGTGCGTCAGCTGCCACGATCAATCGACGGGCTACACTTTTCCAGACTCCAAAATCAACGAGCAGCACGGGGTTGCCCCTGGAGCTACGGCGGGCCGATTCGGTAGTCGGAAGCCTCCTTCCGTCGCCTATGCGCCGTTCATGAGATCCGGCATTCCGGTCTACGATAAAACCGCGATCGCCTGGGTTGGCGGCATGTTCTGGGATGGGCGAGCCAAGGATGCTCGGGACCAAGTCCATTTCCCCCTGTTCGATCCGAACGAGATGAACAACCAGCTACACAACGTGGGGCAACCCCAGATGCTGGCCAAGAAGCTGAAGTCTGGGCCGCTTGCTCCATTGTTCATTCGAGCGTACGGGGCCAACGTCTTCTCGCTGAAGCCCGAGCAACTCATGGACAAGCTCGCGGAGGCGATTGTCGCCTATGAAGCCTCGCCCGAAGTATCCCCATTCACGTCGAAGTACGATGCCTACTTGGAAGGTAAGGCCACACTGACTCCCGAGGAATTGCTCGGCATGCGCCTCACGACTGGCAGCTTGTCGGGGCGGCCCGGCGCGCTTCCGTTCCGGAAATCGGCCCACTGCACCGACTGTCATGGGCTTAGCAATGACCTCAAAAATGGTCCAGATCTATGGACCAATAGCTGCTATGCGAACTTAGGGGTGCCTCGCAACAATGCAAGCCCCTACTTTGGAATGACGGACAGTAAGTCCAATCCTCATGGCTATAACCCAAAAGGCAAGGACTATATCGACATGGGCTTGGCAGCGACGATCTATCCATACTATGGATGGACGCCGCGCACGCCTCACGGGCCAGACCCTCTCCAACTCATTGGGACGTTCAAAGCACCAACTCTGCGCAATGTCGACAAGCGACCCAACGACAAGTTTGTGAAGAGCTACATGCACAACGGCTACTTCAAGAGCCTGTACGACGTCGTGCACTTTTACAATGCGAGGAACTTGACCGATGTCCCAGGTGAGTTGATTGACTACACGAAGCCTAATCCGTATGGCTCGCTGAAGGGCAAGCCGCTCTTTCCGCCTCCGGAGTATCTTGAGCCCAATACGTTGATCAATCCCACCGGCCTAAGTTTGATGCGTGGCGCCCCGAAGGGAGGACCATCGGGAGCAATTAACATGTCCGATCCCGATGCGATGCAAATCGGAAACCTGCGCCTTTCAAAGCGCGAAGAGGACGCGATTGTCGCGTTCCTCAAGTGCCTTTCAGACGGGTACTTTAAACGATAATTGGCTGGCTCCCGCGAAGAGGAGCCAGCCAAGATGCGTCCTATTGACTGATGGTCCAAGTGGTCTGATTCAGGTTTCCTTTCCAACTTTGGCCCTTATTCAGCGTGATTGCCTGGAACTGAATGAACAACTGGATATCGCCAGTGCTTGGCTTCACGAACCTCGACAGGAGTCCAGGAGGCGTGATCGTGATGCCCTGGTCGGTAATGCTCGCCATCCGCTTATCCACGGCCTCCCACTGATTTGTTGTGAAATTAAACATGGAGATGTTTTCAAACCGACTAGTCGTATTGACGCTTCCTGCAAAACTCACTGTAATCGCGCTGGGCGTGAGTGTTGGCGATACCGACGAAATGATGACTTCGATCGGTTTGGCTGGGCTAGGATCGGATTGAACAACGAGCTGGTCGGAGTCCTGGCTGAAGAGGCTAGTGAGAGAACCACTCGAGTACGAACCGGTGATGATTTGGTACGAGAGGGGCATAACCTTCACCGTTCCAACTGTTATGTTTCGGCTAGCCGAAGGGATTCCGTTACATACGACCTCGATAACCGATGGTCCTATTTCGGTGCCAACTGGGACATCGAAGAAGGTGGAGACGGGGGTCGCACCGGTGGCAACTCCCATCGTGCTGTGGTTGTGGGTTCGGCAATACTTAACGTGACCCGTTGCGTTGTTTCGAATCCGAACCAGCGGATAGTTGGTGTTATTCGTCGAATCATCGCCGTAAGCGCTGCCATTCGAAAGTCCATTGAACTGAGTTCCGGAAATCGAGTAGGTCTTGCCGGTGAGTACTCCGTCTGGGCTCGACGAAATCGTTGGTCGCCAACCGTCGTTAGGAATATTTCCCGAAGGCGTGTAGATTTCGACATCGGTGCTGAAGTCGGTGAACATTATCTGCCCATTTGGAAGCACCAGGAAGTTGCCCACAAACGACGGATTGCCGCTGGAGTTGGGTAGGTTCGCGACCTCAAGCAGGGAAGTACCGTCCCACTCATAGAAGTGGCTGGGAGAGTTGAACACTCCCGGGCTGGCATAGGCGAGAATTTTGCCATTCGGCATCATGACGGCAGGGCCGTCCGCGATGTCCAGCTGGCCACCAACGTTGGGAAAATCGGGTGCGGCGACCCAGCTGCCTGGATCGGTGGGATTCGCGCCAGGGGTGTAGATGGCGTTATGACCAGTGGCGCCGAATGCGAATACTCTTCCATCCGGCATCAAGATCATGGGACCAAGTTCTTGAGATCCTGCGTCGCAGAGGGATGCTGGCGTGTCGCCCGCAGAAACCCATTTGTCCAGCGAAGGTACGTACTTCTCGGCATGAGGGGCGTTGATGGCATCGCATGTGACAATCGTGCCGTCTTTGAGCAATACCCATCCTTCTTCATCGAAGCGATCAAGCTTTCCGGTTCCAGCAAGATTCGTCCAGGCCATCGTCCCAGGGTCGAGCACGGCCAATAGGCTGTCAAAAGGGTGGGCAAGCAAGAACCGTCCGTCGGGCAGAACCTGGCATTGAGCATCGCCAATCTGACTCCAGCCGCTCGGCGCAGCCAACGGCGTCCAGACGTTGGTAACCGGGTTGTAAACCGAACCTTTATTCGTCCAAACACCACCTTGATTGAGGTTGTATTCACCGCCGATGACCACCAGGCGACCGTCGGCTAAGACCGAAGAAGCGAAATAGAGCGGGCCGTAATCCGACTGCATGGAAGCGACCGTGCTCCAAGTACCTGCTTGGTAGCTTCCGCTCGAATTTGGCGTCAGCTTGTACCATTTGCTGGTTTGTGGTCCATGGCAGAGGATCGTGCCATCGGTGAGCAGAATCGGAACTCCCACGCTGGCGGGTGGATTGGAGGCAGTTCGCTGCCACGAACCCGAGGCAGGAGATTGAGGTCGAGTGGTGAACTGCGCGTTGGCAGCGCTAGTACTAAGCAAGGCTGCGCTTGCAAAAGCCCCAAGAACAAACAATGAACGCATAAGCGGTAATAGGTTAAGGGGTGGACTCCTTTTTGGTCAATCCAATTGGCACGTAAAAATACGAGTTTCATGCGATGTTAACAGGCAATTTAGGTTCAATCAGTACTTAAGTGAGCAATCTCGGCAAGACGCTCAAGAAAAAATGTCGAATGAGATTTTTGTGTCACGACCGACACTTGCCCGAGCGGGAAAGTAGCCGCCCGGTGCAATATGAGAAAAGAAAAGATGAAGTATCTCTGCCTTGGATATCTCGACATGAAATCATTCGACTCGGCTCCCGAAGCCGTAAAGAGCGAAGTACTCAAAGCCTGTTTCGCTCAATGCGTCCCCTTCCGAGAAACCGGAAAAGTTCTTGTAGAAGAAGGACTCCAGCACACCAGCCTGGCGAAAACTATTCGGCCCCGCAAAGGTCGGCCAACGGTTTCGGATGGACCGTTCATCGAGACCAAGGAGCAGCTCGGAAGCTTCTTCATTGTTGAAGCGGACAACATCGACGAAGCGGTTGCCGTGGCATCGCTCCATCCGGCCGCCATGTTTGGTGAAGAGTACGGTTTCGGAATCGAAGTACGACCGATTCAATGAGGATTCCGAGGGTCGGCTGGATCTAGCCGACCCCCTCACTGGCGGCGAGTTCGTCGTCTTGAAGTGTCGAAGCTCAGGGCGCCTTGACAAACTCAAGCCCGACTTTTGAGTAACGCCCGAAGAAACCGAACCGGCGGAAGTAGCTAGGGATTCGGCGACATCCGGTGAACCATCAAGGGTGGTGACTCGAGGCCGAGCTGAAAGTCGTTCGGAGAAATCTCCTTGATGGTCACCCGGGACTGTTGCATGGCGACCGAGCGGATGTGGTCCGCCTCGGGTCCTTCTCCCTGAACGTCGGCTTTCGAAGGAGTTAGCGCAAGTTTGCCGCCCTCAACCACGTATTTTCCTTCGATCAATGCATGGGTTCCAGCGTAAAGGTTCTCGACGGTGAAGGTGCCGTCTGGCCGAAAGTGGTAAGTCGTGAGGGCTCCACCTAAGCCGGACGTCCAAGTGCCCACCATGTTGACACTTGCCGAATGGCATCCGAAGGCGAGTAGGGCAAGAGGAAGGAATCGAAGAGTCTTCATAGTTCTTGTTTAATTGGAAATTGGGGCGTAACCACGCCAGGTGCCGACGGATCGCTCGATAGCCATTCGGGAGAAGGACGTACGATTGGCAAGTCGCTCCTGTTTTTGCCTCACCACATAATCACGGTGAACTCCGGCCCCGTAGGCATAGTCCCGCATAGAGGCGAAGTCTTCCCAAAACGTCACCGTCATTCCGTCGATCACGAGGTCGTTGTCGATGAAGAAGGATTGCTGAGAGCGAAGACCCGGGACGGCCGTCATCGATGTTCGTACCGCGTTTACGCCGTTGGAGAATTCAAGGATTCGATCTCGCAAGTCTTCTGATTCGTCAAATCCTGCGGTGGTCAGTACGAGGAACGGACCATCTGGTGTCGCGTCCGAGCCACAGTCGTAAATCAGTCCAGGTTCGTTTCGGTCAAGGAAGTTGCATTCTCCGACATGGCGGATTGGACGCAGAACTCCGCTCCAGACATCGCAAGCGCCTTCAATCCATGGTAATGATTCGGCTCGCCGATCAACCAATTCATGTGCCGATTTCTCCGAGGTATGCAGGCCGGGAATGACAAATGTGTAGGCTCGACCAGATGAGTACTTGGTTCCCGCTGCGCGCGTGTCCGTGCCGACACCCGCAAAAATGACGCCATCGATACCGAGGGTGTCGATTCGGCCAGCCGTAGTCAGGGTCTCGAATCTTGCAAGCGTAAGAGACACGTACGACGCTTTGGTCATCCTGGCGATTTTACACGTTGTCGAGCTTGGAGAGCCGATCCCAGAGCTACTTATCGATTTGTCGAACTCATTCTGGTCAAAAAGTCGAAATGGTGTTGTCCCAACTTTGGATCAAGAATTTCCTCAAGACTATACGAAATTGAATTCAGATAGAGTCAAATTGTGAGCTATACAATCATAAGGTGGATATTAAGATTCATAGTCATTAGTCCCATCCTTGGGTCAATTACCAGTTACTTCTCGTCCTAGAACCATGTTACTATTGCCGCACTTGGGACCAACCCGGTGGAGGGCGATGGTGCCATGAGAGAGACGATCATGAAAAAAATTGCTTTGTTGTCAGCCAGTCTTAGCTGCGCTTTGGGTACCTCGACTGCCTTCGCAGTCCAATATCCGTTCCTTGACCCATCCTACACGCAGGAGATCTACACGGGCCCGCTCGTCGGTGGTCCCGGAATGGCGTGGACCAATTCGGGAGCCCTGCTCACCCGAGACGGTTCCAACATTTACGAATACAGCATGACCCAGAACACGACCCACATGGGAACAAATGTTCACGGTTACACGACTCACTCGATCAGTGGCCTTTCGACGACGGGTTATGGCATGACGAACGGCCTCGACGGATACATCTACACGACGACCAACACGGGTCTCGAAAGGTTCAATCCGAACAACTGGGCCGCCCCTGCTCAATCGCTGAGCGGAACGGTTGGCGGCCAAGGTTACGGAATCCACGTGATGGCCGATGGCAAGATCGCGTACGTGGCTGGGGCTGGAACCAACGAGGTCTATATGTATGATCCCGTTGCTGCGACCAACACTCTCATCTACACTGCTTCCGCATTGATCGATGACATTGCGTCGGACCCGTCTGGATACATTGTGTTGGCCGGCCAGGTAAATAGCGATCTGACTGTCATCACCAGCGGTGGCACGTTTGTGAATTCATGGTCAGCCGCTCACTTTCCGGATGGTCTCGCCTTCGGCGACGGAATCAACAACAACAAGATCTTTGCCAATAACAACGATGGCACGATCACGGAATACACCTTTGGCGCGGGATACCTCGGTGTTCCGTCGGTCAATGATATCGCCACCGGTAGCCAAGCTTACGGTGACCTTGCCGAAGTTGGACCCGACTGCGCGTTCTATGTAACCCAGTTCGACAATGGTGGTTACCACGGTTGCACGGCGGGCGTTGGCACGCACTGGGATAACGGCACCACAAACAACGAGGCGTCAATTATTCGAATCTCACTGCGAAATGGCGATTGCGGGTTCTACCATCCGTTCGAAACGGTTCCCGAACCGACGAGCATGGCTGCCATCGGCCTCGGACTCGGCTGCCTTCTGCGACGTCGTCGAGCGAAAAAGTAGTTAGTGAATCTCTATCCCTTCCTCCATTAGTTCGGGGGAAGGGTTGAGGTCACAAGGGTTAGCAAAGCATTTTGTTCGAGCCGATTGACCACGCTCCGCCCCTGGGGGAGGTGCACCGCGGTGACTTTGTCGCGGTGCGGAGGGGGTGGGACAGCGATTGAGGTGGCGCTTAAATTGTCATCCACGAGGTAGATAGGACGGAGGGTTCGAATATTGTGATTCTCGCACTCCCCTGACTACTTCAGATGCGCCTTGTACCAGTCGATCAGCTTCGGTAGTCCACCCAGCAGAGTCTTCGCGTCGTGACCTCCGCCTTCGATGGTAACAAAAGTATGATCAACCTTTTTGGCCGCCAAAGCATCGTCCATCGTCTTTGCTTGCTGAATCGGAACCAAGCCATCCTTGTCGCCGTGGATGATCATCGTGGGAGGGAAGGAAGCCGACACGTACTGAATTGGTGAGAAGAACTTCCCAATTGCTTCGGCTTTATCTTTTGGAGTGTCCTTGTTGACTCCGAATGCCGGCATGAAGATGGCCATCATCGGATTGCCAAACGGAACGACACCTGGGCTGCCCCAATTCAAAAAATCAGTCGGAGGCATGAATGCGCCAACCGCGTTTACAGAGCTCGGTTCTTTCTCCACCGGATCGGTTGCGGTAGGGTTGCCCGAGTCTCCGGTTCCACCAATCATGAGCGATAGGTGTCCACCCGCGCTTGCGCCAGAGATTCCGATCTTGTGCGGATCGATGCCGAACCGCTCGGCATTGTAGTGGATGTACCGGACCGCCCGCTTGATCTGCGGCACGATCTCGTTCAAGGTGTATCTTGGCTGAGCGCCGTGGACGACCTGAATCACCGCAAAGCCCTGATCGTTAAAAGTCTTGGCTAACGCTGGATTGATGTCTTTGTGGTTCGAAACCCAGCCTCCACTCACAACCCAAATGATGCAAGGAGCGTTGGGCTTGGCGGCCTTAAAAACGTCCATTGTGAAGGCCGCACCTCCGTCCTTCATGTAAATCTGGTCAGCCAAATGCTCTTGGGCAAAGCAGGTTGCGCTCGCAATCGCGAAAGCAAATAGGAACGAGGCTCGTCTCATTTCCCAAGGATATCATGTTGCCGGGCTAACGAATGCTAACATCGAAACGTGCACCCCGTGAAAAGGAAACTGATCGAGTTCGTCGAAGCATTGCCGGAAACTCGGACGGTCGAGATCAATCAGGGAGATACCCTGTGCGAATTTCGGTTCAGGACATTTGCGCAATGGCGGGAACTTGATCGTCCGGTAATAATTTGTCGAGCTGGACCTGGCATCCAGCATACTCTCATGAGCAAGAATCCAATTCGATATTTTTGTCCCCACCCCAACGGCAAGCTTGGCTGGATTGGTATCGTCGTTGATGAAGATCTCACGTGGCAAACATCAGAGGATCACCTGATTGAAGCCTACGAGCTCACCGCACCAAAAAAGTATTGGCGCACTGCCTAATGAGCATCCGGAGGAGGACCACCGGCAGGTGCGCCACGTTTTTTGCCCGACCTTAATAATAGTATCGTCGGCGACGCCAATACCGAGGCCACCAAGATGAGCATGAACCCGCCGTTGTATGCTTTCGTTGCCGCTTGAATCATGACCGATTGATCGAGCAAGGCGTATGATGCTTGCTGAACCTTGTTCGGGGGGATTCCTTTTACCGAAAGGAAGCTATTGGCTAGCTGTAAGCGCTGGATTACCGCCGGATTCGCGGTGTTGATATTCTCGACCAAACTCGCCCGCGCCGTCAGGAGCTGTCGAGTCACGAAACTGCCAATGAGCGCGATTCCGAACGAACCCCCAAGCTGACGAGAGAGGTTGAGTAGGCCCGCGCCTTGAGCGATTTGCACTCCTTCGAGACTCGCAAAAGCGGCGAGATTGATGGGAATGAAGAGCATGCCGAGTCCCATGCCACGAAGCAACAAGGGCACCACGATGTTCGCTGAACCAGCCGTTGAGGGCATCTGGGCGAGGAATGAAACCGAAATGAGGTAAATCCCCAGGCCGCAAACAATCGCGATCTTGGGTTCGAATTTGGGCTTGGCGCCGCCTAGCAGCCTACCGCACATGAGGGCAGCAAATCCCGTCATGATGCCGCCTGGGAGCAGGGTCAAACCTGTCTCTGTCGGAGTCAAGTGCATCACATTTTGCGCGAACATCGGATAGATGAACACGCCGCCATAGAGTCCAAAACCGAGGACGACAAACAGGATCAGACCCACCGCAAGGTCCCGATTCTGCAGCACCTTCAGATTCACAATTGGCGAAGGATTCTTGGGAGACATCTGCCACCATCCGAAGATGGGCAAGATGATTCCGGAGACGAGAGCCAAGATTTGGATCGTCGCGTCGTCGAACCAGTCCTTGGAGTTGCCCTCCTCAAGCAAGTACTGGAGCGAACCGAGACCGATGGCAAGCAAGACAATGCCAGTCCAGTCGATCTGCGTGATCTTCATCGCGAACTTGGAGTCCTGGAGGAACGACCAGACGAGGAAGAACGAAATGAGGCCAATGGGAAGGTTGATCAGGAAAACCCAGTTCCAGCTGAAGTTATCCGTAATCCATCCGCCAAGCGTCGGGCCCAAGGTTGGCGCAACGATGATGCCAAGCATATAGATTGCTTGCACTAAGCTCTGCTGCTCTTTGGGGAAGATCTCACGTATCGTCGCCTGCGCTGTGGAGAGCAGTGCCGCTCCACCTGCTCCCTGGATAATTCGCCAAAAGACGAGCGCGCCGAGGCTGTGCGACATGCCGCACATCACCGATGCAGCGACGAAAATGAGGATTGAACCACTGAGGTAATTTCGCCGACCGAAGCGCGATGAAAGCCAAGCCGTCATGGGCAAAACGATGACATTGCTAAGGATATAGCCGGTCGAAATCCAGCCGATTTCCTCCGATGTGCTGCCAAGGTTTCCCGCGATCTGGGGCAGCGAGACATTGACGATCGTCGTATCCAGCACCTCCATGACCGCGGCCATGATGAGCCCAACCAGGATGAGCCAGTTGTAAAAACTCGGCGGGTTTTCTTGGTCGCGGGCCGGAATCATTGAGTGTTAACCGTGACGTCGGCCGACATTCCAACCCGCAGTTTTTGCGCTTCGGCCGGATCTTTAAACTTGATCTTTACCGAGACTCGCTGCGTGACCTTCACGAAGTTGCCCGTCGCATTATCCGGCGGAAGCAACGCAAAAGTGGATCCGGTCGCGGCGGAAAGACTTTCCACTTCGCCGTCAAACTTTTCACCCGGCACACCGTCGACCGTGACCTCAACCGGATTGCCGGCCTTGAGATGGCTCAACTGAGTCTCCTTGAAGTTGGCGACGACGTATAGGGAAGTCTTTGGCACCACATACATGAGCGCCGACCCGATCTGAACGTACGAGCCCAGCTCGATCGCTTTCTTGCTTACCCGGCCGTCGCAAGGCGCGACGATTTCAGCATGGCCAAGGTCGATCTCAGCCGCTTTCAGGGCGGCTTTTGCTTGCTCGACCTTCGCCGCAGCTTCTTGCTTGCCGGCTTGAGTTCTGGCAACATCGATGGTGAGAGCCGCAGTCTTGGCGGCTTCGCTTTGCGTCGTGGCGACGTGCGCTTGAGCCGTGTTGGCTTTGGCCTGAAGAGCCAACGCTTGGGCACGGGCAACACCGACCGCATCTTGGGCAGACTTGGCCTGTGACTTCGCGGTGGCGATTCGTGTATCGGCTTCGCGGATTCCGAGCTTGGCCGACTCGACGCCGGCTTGACTGGTTTGGAGGTCGACTTGAGCTTGGCGAACTCGAGATTCGGCCTCGGTGACCTTACTTCGGCTGACGTCGACCGCTTGTGCCGTCGTGGACTCGTTGGCTGCGGCAGCGTCGAGCGTGGCTCGGCTATTGGCGCCTTCCTTGAAAAGCTGTTGGGTTCGCGTCAAAGTTTGCTGCGCCAGCAAGTGGGTCGCCTCGGCGGACTTTACTCCGCTCTTGGCCTGATCCAGCTCCGACCGAGCCGAACTCAGCCTCTCTTTGGCGGCTTCGACATTGGCTTGGGCGACCTTCAGGTTCTGGGCCGAAACATTGCGAGCGACGTTAGCCGTTTCGATTCCTTTCGAAGCGACATCGGCCTGGGAAGATGCGCTTCGGACGCTGGCTTCAGAAGCCGTTGCCGCCGATCGAGCAGCAAGTGCGTCGGAATTTGCCTCGCCAACGACTCCTTGGGAAGCCGCTTGGCTCGCAGAGGTTGTTGCCTTGGCATAGTCGACCGAGACTCCGGCCGCGCTGGCTTCGGCCTGAGCCGAAGCTAGGTTTGCCTTTGCTTGGTCGTATGCGGCTTGGAGCTTGCTCTTGTCCAATCGGACCAGTACTTGGCCCTTCTTCACTTCGCTGTTCTCGTCCACCAGAATCTCGGTGACGGTCCCAGCGACGAGTGGCGACACCAGGGTCACATCTCCCGCGACTTGAGCATTGTCGGTGGTCTCATGGGTCTTGCCAAACATCCAGCTTCGAATGCC
>CAMFIS010000099.1 GCA_945952345.1 uncultured Fimbriimonas sp. | reverse complement strand
CGCTTGTACCCTTACCCACTTCGGTCATCGACGTCTCTTGGCCCGCATCGTTGAAGGCATAGTTGATCGTGCCTTGCTGCTGAGCAATCTGAGTTGTCTGCCCTGCCGCGTCATAAGTCCACGACGTTGTGCCTGTCGCATCGACCATTGTGAGAATTCGACCCGCGGCATCGCGAGTGAACGTTGTATTCGTACCCGTTGGATACGTCACACCCGATTCGCGGCCCGCGTTGTCGTAGGTATAGGTCACTACGTAGCCAAGCGGCGACGTATAGGCTGCGGTCTTGCCCGTGGGCGAATAGGTCCATTGGTCGACCGCTCCGTCGGGCATCGTAATGCTCTTCGTCTCACCTCGGCTTGTGTAACCATAGGTTCGAGTCTTGCCCCGAGCATTCGTCACCGAAGTTTTCCAGCCGTTTGAGTTGTAAGCAATCG
Source organism: uncultured Fimbriimonas sp. (assembly GCA_945952345.1). Taxonomy (GTDB): domain Bacteria; phylum Armatimonadota; class Fimbriimonadia; order Fimbriimonadales; family Fimbriimonadaceae; genus Fimbriimonas. Next base: position 12,586 of record CAMFIS010000099.1, on the reverse strand, counting down.
ATTCGGTCTGACCTTTCGGATCGGTCATGCTCGTTTGCTGCCCGTTAGCGTTATAGATCTTCGAAGTAACGCGCCCCAAAGGATCTGTCACCGATGTGATCAGGCTTCCCGGATCGTAGGCAACATAGCTGACAGCACCTGTAGGAGACGTTGTGCTCGTTTGGCGTCCCAAGCCATCGTACGCATAGGCCCACGTGTTGCCGCTGCTATCCTTCACTTGCGTTTTTCGGCCCAGTAAGTCGTACACATAGTCCGTGTAATGGCCACTTGAAGGTGTCACGCGACTCAAATTTCCGTAGCCATCGTATTGGAAGCTCGTGGTCCGAGACATCGCATCCGTCGAACTCAACACTTGCCCCGTCGAGGAGTAGGTGAGCGTGAGGACCGTCTTGCCAAGTGCGTTAACAACCGTCTTGAGGTTTCCGTGCGAGTCGTAAGTGGCTGTCGTTACATGGCTCAAGGGGTCGGTCAGAGATGTGAGATGGTTGCTCGAATCGTAGGCATATGTTGTCGTCTGCGACAAGGGATTCGTCATCGAGGTGACGTTTCCGGATGCGTCGTAGGTGTAGGTCGTGACCTTTCCGTTCTGATCTGTAGCGGTAAGAACGTTTCCGTTGGAGTCGTATGTTTGCGACACGCTATAACCCGCAGGATCTACCTTCGAAGCGATCAGACCACTGCTGTAGTTGTGGATGTATTGCTGCCCACCCGGCAAGGTCATCGTAACAGCGGAGGTCGAGTAAGCGAACGTTGCAACTTGCCCACCTGGGCTTGTCGAGCTTGTAAGCCGGTCTGAGCCGTCGAGGGTCCACGACCAGGTGTAGCCTCGCAAATTAGTCTCCGACAAAATGTCGTGAACGGAGTTGTAGGTAAACGACCTAGTATAGGCGGTACCACTTACTGCAGGGTACGTAATTCCCGTCAAATCCGAGGTCGTATTATAAGTGAACGTCCAGCTTCGTCCCAAAGGATCGGTAACGGATGAAACCTTGCCCGCAGTGTTATATGAGAAGGTTAGGGATCGCCCATCGGGAGATACTATGCTCGTGACCTGACTTGAGGAATTTCGATTGACCGTCGTAACATTGCCGTTCTGGTCGACAATGGAGGTGAGAAGGCCAGTCGAACTAAAATTGGTCTTTGCTCCATTGACATAGGTCAATGTAAACGTGCCGCTTGTATTCTTGACGAGACTGTTGTACCAACCAGGGGGTCTAGTAAACATTCCACCTGTTTCCGAATACGGAATTTCTGTGCCATCCGGCAGATTTAAGATTGCCGAGGAACCTGGCGTATACGCGATATAGGCCTCATAGCTATGTCCCCATCCTGCTCCGAATGCCCTATTGTCCTTGTTCATGTTGCTGTGGAACAAGGCAAACTTAACACCCGAGGTACTGAAAGATTTCCAGTCTACGAGGTCGAATGATTGGAGATTATCGCCAGTGTTCGAATTGAGTTCGCTACCACTTCCACCAGCGCCACCTCCGCCGGCAGGTCCGCCACCGGCGCCGCCAGAGCCGCCGGCTCCTCCGCCCGTCGAGCCGCCAGAGCCCATGCCGCCCTCACCGCCTCCAGAGCCTCCTGCGCCGCCACCACCGCCACCAACCTGAGGGTAAGCCGGGTCGAGGGAAGCGAAGAGGAACTCACCGGAAGCGATGGCTCGCTCAAATCGGAATTTATCTCGATCGGATTTCAGTTTGGTGGTCCACCAGCGTGAACGCTCGGGATCCCTACCGGGATGGGCTCCAAGATACACCTTGCCCGGCTTTTGCGAGAAGTCGGGCGCGTTCTTTGCTTTAATGTGCGCCAAGAAGCCAACAGAACCGAGCGCAATAGAATTGATTCCAGCCGAAGCGGAGCCGTAAAATAGGCTGGCCGCCAAGCAGATTGAAGTCACTCGTTTGAATAATTTAGATTTGCGATTAAATTTCATAAATCCCCAATAACTGGCCCGCAAAATTGCTGGCCGCGGTGAAAATCATTATAGGGCAGCTTTTGAATCAAGTATCTTTCGGAGAATAAAAAAGATATTTTTGTCCCTCCCGCTGTCCCATTGAACGGCGATAAAAGGAGAATTGTATAAGTTGTGTTCAACGTTCCTATTCATATATTTCGCTTGACGGTCGATCACTCCTTATTGAGAACAGATTGAGTCTTGCAAGGTTAATAAGTTCGACTAGCCCTGGCACGGGGCATGTTACAATTTCCCATGCCTACCCGCCGTCAAATCCTCTCGTCTGCGGCCGCATTCGCCGCCGCGCCGATCGCGAATGCGCTTCCCACCATCTATCTCCCGACCGACATAAAACCGGTGGTGATCTCGAGCGGGAATGGAAACCAGTTCAAGAACGGCGGCACCGAGACGTGCGTTCAGCGAGCTTTCCGCATGATCACGGAAGGTAGGGACGTTCTCGATTCACTCATCGCAGGCGTCAACATCGTCGAACTCGATCCGGACGAAACCAGTGTGGGATACGGCGGCATCCCGAACGCGGACGGCATCGTTCAACTCGATTCGTGCTGCATGCACGGTCCGAAAAAGTGGGCGGGTGGAGTGGCAGCATGTGAGGGCGTCAAGACTCCTTCGTTGGTTGGGCAGAAGGTGGCAAGCAGTACCGATCATCATCTTATCGTCGGCCGTGGCGCGACGGAGTTTGCCCGCAACATGGGCATGACTATTGAGGCCGACCTCAACACCGAGCGCAGCCGACGGGTGTGGCTGGAGTGGAAGCGGCGCATCGACCCAGAACATTATCTCGATCCTGCCAAGCGAGGCGGCGAATCGCTCCGTGTTGCCCTCGAGTTGGTTGCAGAAGGCATGATCGATCCCGAGCATCTCTGGGGAACCATCAACTGCAACGGCATCAATAGCAAAGGCGAGATTTGCGGCGTCACCACCACGTCTGGACTGGCATTCAAGATTCCTGGCCGGGTGGGTGACTCTCCGATCCTCGGCGCCGGACTCTATGTCGATGGTAACGTCGGGGCCGCAGGTTCCACCGGCCGAGGCGAAGCCAACCTCTACAACCTTTGTTCGTTCTTGGTGGTCGAAGAACTCCGCCGGGGAGCGCATCCCAAAGACGCCGGCCTCGCGGCTCTCAAACGCGTCTCGGAGAACACGATCGAGAAGCGTCTTCGCAACGAACAGGGCCACCCGAATTTTGGATTGAACTTCTATGTGCTGGATGCCAAAGGCCGCCATGCGGGAGTACACATGGCGGGAAGATCGCGCTACGCGGTGTGCGATGACAGCGGTCCGCACTTCGAAGACAGCACGCCACTGTTTGAAAAGTGAGAAAGTCCCGCCACAAGGGTGTGGCGGGTAAGTGAAGGAAGATTAACCTGGCCGAAACTGGAATCCAAGCCAGGTGAAAAGAAGGAACTCTTGAAGCCCCGGAGCTTTTATTATCGAAATTTTATCAATCGATCCTTAGGGTGCTGAGATATTTTATGAGAACGTTTACCTTCGCTGGACTTAGCGAACTCTGGACCTAAACAAAAAGCCCCCCGGCTTTCACCGGAGGGCTTTCCTTTCTAAAGGTAGTGTGGTTAGAACTTGACCGAGTAGCTGATGGTGCCGTAGACCTGCTGCTTGGTCGGGCCAGAGATGGCGGTGACAAAGCTGCCAGGCTTGAAGACGCCGAGGCCGAACAAGACGGACTCGCTATGGCTCTTCTTCCAGTTCGACTCCACGTTGTACTCCCAGCCGAGGTCTCGGCCGCTTGCACCTGTTGGGTCGACGTAGGTTCCGCCTGACCATTGGTTAACGCCATGCGAACCGTACCAGGCGTCGTGGCTATCGTGCAGCCAGTTCCGGCAAACACGAGCCGTAAAGTCCATCTTCTCGCCACAGCTGTGGTTAATCTCAGCGGCGACCTGGTCCATATTTCTCCAGGTCATCATGTCCATCAGACCAAAGAACTTGTGGTTTGATGGATAAAGATTGTCGAACGAATGGTCCGAACTCGCGGTTGCCGCGCCGCCGCTGGCAGCATCCCATCGAAGGGAAACTTTGCTCTTGGACGAAAGATCTTTGCCCAATTGCGCATGGAAGGCCCATGCTCTCTGGTCGCGACCACCGTTCCGTCCGGCCTGCAAGGCACCGTCGAGATCGTAAGCCAATCCCATCACCTTGCCCGATGTCCAATGATCGACGGTGTAATGATCGACGCTGCCGCTCTGGATCTGATCGTGCTTATAGATGACGGTGGAAAGGCCAAACTTGGACTGCATGGACGCACCAGCGACCGCACCACCGAAGGAATCGAACTTGGACTTTTGCCACCGAACGGCATCGAAGCTTCGAGCTCGATTGCTCCAGTCGCTAAACCCGATCAGTCGCTCCGAACCAACCTTCATCTGCTGGCGGCCAACCTTGAAGTCGGAACCCTCAGTCTTATGCTGCAGGTAGCCCTGGAATAGATCGCTATCGGTTACCGACCCGTTGTTCGGAAAGCCCCATCGCAGGTCGTTCGTGAACTGGTATTGGGCATAGCCCGTCCAGCCATTGTTAAACTCGAAAGACTTGCCGACTCGGATGCGAGTCAGGAAATCGTAGCGGTTATCGTTGGTGGCCGCCGAGAAGTCTCGGTCGGTTCGCCGCCCGAATCGCGTTCGAAGATCGAGGTCGAAGCCCAAGGCGTCGTCCAGGACCGGCGGCATGAAAAAGTTCAAGATCATCGTACTAACCCAGTACATTTATCGGGTTAAGATTTCCAGACTTTAGCCAAAACCTAAGAACCGGCGCTAACTTTTAGCTCTATTCTCCCTGCCCGCTCGTGGAAAACGGCAATATCGTAAGTCCCTTTCTCGCCCACGACCCACTCGAAAACCGCTACATCGTCGGTGGCATCCATGTGCCATCCGAACCCGCCAACCGCGACTCGATCCCATCCTCGAAGCTGATCGCCAACCTCGCGCGGATCGCCCGCTACGAGCCATTTCGGCTTGTCGTTTCCGTTGGAATCGAGGTCGTTGCCATCCTTCGAAATCTCTCCGACCACGCCACGGCATAGCTTATTCTTGATCGCGGTATTCGTCACATTCGTAGGCAGCCAGCCAGTGTTTTGCACCGCGACCCGGATTCGGTACACGCCCGATCCAGCTTCCTCGACCTGCGTTTCTCGCACTTCGAGCTTGGGTGAGGCCAGTGCCTGCCAAACCACCCAATCGGCGAATGGAGAGATTTCCTTCTCTAAGAATTGAGGTGGCGGATTTCGGAAGGCATAGAAAGAATCCCAGCCGCCGAGCTCGACTTCGCCAAGTTGAGGATGGTTGAACGCATACCAATCGATGTAGCCCTTGCCCTCCAGAGCCGAGTCCGACCACGCCAGCAACTTGACGTCGTCCTCGATTGGGTGATCTCGGAACCAGTCGATGTATTTGTAGTCCGTAATCCCCGCCTGACGCTGGGGCGACCAAATCTCCGTCGTCCACGAGTACACACCTCGATGCTCATACATCCAGTCGTCGAAGGCGCCGGTGATGACCTCCTTAGGATGGTATTTGAATTCGTGATAATTGCTGATCGCTGGGTAGCCGGTCATCTTCTGGGCAACATCGCCCATCTTCTTGTAGGTCCAAATGTCCTCGGGCGGAAGTTCATCGTCCGGCATACGGGCCGGTGGTCGCAAGTGAACGCCCGAGAAGGTGTGAAATGTCACTGCGCCGCAGATGTTGGGCCGAGAGCAGATCGCCGAGACGGCCGCGTGAATCTCTGGTTCGCTGGTGGGAAAGGGTCCTGCCCCAACTTGCTCCGCTTCCAGCCTCCACGCCGACGGAAAGTTTCGGTTCATGTCCAGCCGCTCTTTGTTTCGGCGGCTCCGCATCGTGAGGCCGTCAAAGTTATGGAAAAGCCCCTCGGGCATGAGCCGGTAGTAAGTGCCTCCAATCTCCCCGGGTTCTCTTAGCTGAAGCAGCCTTGGCTCGCTCTCGCAAATCTTCCACGGCCCATTCGGGTCTTTGATGCGCATGTTGAGCATGCGGCCGTCGCCATCCACATCCTGGATTTCAAGGCCATACGGGTCTTCTTCGTCGTAGGGATAGGGTCTCGTCGAACTTCGAATCAGCTTTGGTTGATCGGCCAACGCCCACTCGGCGCCATCGGGACCAAGGCGCGGCACCAGGTAGAACGTTCGCGTGTCCAAAGCTCGGGTAATCGTCTCGTCGATCCCGTATTGAGTGACCAGCCGATTGAGAATGTGGAGCACCGAAGTCGAAGCGCTCACCTCGCTAGCATGGATGTTGCCATCGCACCAGAACGCAGGCTTGTCCTCGTGCTTGCCGGTGTGCTTGTTGGTGACCGTGACCAGCCAGATGTCGCGTCCCTCGTGGCTCTTGCCGATCGAATCGAGCTGCACCAAGTTCGGGTACTCGCTGGCATAGGCTTGCAAGAGCTCGGTCATTTCCGCGAAGCGGTAGTAACGGTCAAACCGGATGGACGGCATTCGGCGAGGTTACCCGCCAGTTGGGCACTTACCCAACATCACCGACCGATCTACTTCAGCCTCTTCAAAAGCAATGCCCTTTGCTTTGTCAAGTATTTAACATTATCGTCAATCCCTTTTAGATCATCTTCTGTGAAACAAAGCTTCTTTGCCCGGATTTGAATACCTATGCCCTGGTCAATCAAACTAATACTCCTTTTTCGAACTCCCTCGGCAACCAGCCGATAGGAACGCAATCCGACGGCAATCGACCCCATCGCGTCCAGCCTTCCAGCAGTCCCCAGAGCCCATTCTTCTCTCTCGTATTTCCAGGTTTCGCCCGACGTTAGATTTGAATTGGCCAACCGGAGGAAAGCTAGTGCAACATCCAGCGACTCAAAATCCTTCTTGGTTAAGTCTTTGAAATGTCGGAGTAACGTCACCATGCTCTTAGGATAGACAATATACGACAAATCATTATCTAAGAGAACTAACACGCAAACGTCTTGTCGACTAAGGGCTTTCGCCATCTCTGGCCTATTGGCAAAATAGGTACTTATGTTTCCACTTATTTTTGAATTCGCATCACGCCCCAGAGATCGTTCCTTGAGATCATAAAGCTCTCTTAACGATTTCCTGAAGAGTTCAATAGTTGTAACTCTCAACAGAGCTGTGGAAATCGCGATTGCTTTTGAATCTGCTTGGTCAACTTCCTTTGTGCTGCCATAGTATTTGAAGCTAGGCTTACAATAACCTGGAGCTTGGTATTGAAAATTTCGGTCCGATACCAATCTTATCAAATAGTGGTTGTCCAGGGGACTGCCCTGGACTGAAAGCACGAGCGCAGCCAAACTACCTATCATTGTTTTGGTCCAAATTTGCCTGTCTGATCCGAATCAGAACAATAATAAATCTAAATACCCCCTATTAGCAGGTAGCGTCGGATAGATCTCCTTGAGGTGCACGGCCCATATCTGTACAAGTCCTTTATGCAAAAGGATATTAAGCTATCTCCAGGAGTTTTAGCTTTGTGGTTGGAGCGACTCGCAATTCAAGCAAAGGAGGCTGAAGCTGAATCCGTTCAGTATCAGCTGGAGACCCTCGCCAGGTGGATTAAGAAAGGAGCTTTGGAAGGTAACATCGGGGACAAATCGCCCCATGGACCCGAATGAACTGGATAAGGCACTTGCGGACATCAAAGTTTTGTCAGCTGAGCTAGTCGCTACCTCGAAGGAGTTGGATCGAACCCGCGAATCGCTCAGCGCGAAATCAGAATATGCCGACAAGCTGGAAGCTGCTTATAATGAAGCCCTGGCCAAAGCTAAGTATAACGCCTATGATGATGCACTTAACTTTGATGGAGAGGTCAGCATGGAGCTCAAACAGTTTCTTAAGGAAAAAATGCTGAAGATAGCGTCTGCCAAAGGGTGGGTTTGAGAGCAACAGCTCACGCAATAACTGGGATTCGGGAATCAGCAGATTCAACTTTGGCCAGTGGCACTTCCCACTGCTGCCTATTCTCTTCCACTATCGCTCGCCCTTCCTTACAGACAAGGGCAAATTTGCATCCAGCGCATTTCCAGAGTGTTGGCGCTGGAGGGAAATCCTCTCGATTAGCCACAGATGCGAGGACGTTTTCGGCATCCCTGTCCCAGACTGACATTTCTTCTTCCAGTCGGATGTGATCCTCGATCATCTCTTTGACGCTAGCTAGCTTAAATGGATCGATCGGCTGTGGATTCCACGGGCCAGGGTTCTGGAGGTTGACACAGTGAACGCGAATATCCGCCAATCTAATCGGCTTCCTCTTCCGATTGGCAAGGCCGAGGGCGTAGATTGCAAGCTGTAAATCGGAATCCCGACTCTCGCCAAGTTTCCAGTCGATGACATGAGTGATTCCGTCATGCTCAAACGCGAAGTCGAATGAGTAGTAGATTTCGACGTGACTCAGATCGTCTGCCGAGAGTCTAAAGGTTGGCATCAGGCTCGGCTGAGGATCAATTGGAAATTCCCACAATTTGGGATTGGTCTGTTGAATGAATGCCCAGTGCTCGGAATTGAAGAAGTTATCGATGCATTGCTCGATCTTCCGATTACAGTCTTTGTACTGCTTCCCATCGTAGCAATTGTAGAGAATAGCGTGCGCGATGGATCCCTGCTTGAAGGGATTCTTGCCTTCTCTCATGAGCAGAGCTGACTTCTTTCCCAGGTGACAGCGTTCGAAGAAATTTTGCTTCGCTGCTTGCTTCGCCGAAGTCATAATCGCCCTCTTGTTGATGTATCCCACAAGGATCATCCGAATGGCGTCATGGACGGCCGTGCCGCATTCCATGTCAAGATTCTTCACTCGCTTCAGATCTCTAAGTTGATGCTCCTCGATCTCGTCCTTGAAGTAGTATTCGAAGAAAAACGATCTCTTGCACTTCTGAAATGTTTTGAAGCGAGAGAAGCTGAATTTACGTGCTCTTAGGCTTCCCAATTCATCCACCTCCGCGGATTTGGCCAAGCCAGGGGGAAAATAACCTTTTGCCACGGAACGATTGGTTGCCTGGCTCGCTTTCGCCCCTTTGGTTCTTGCGTGATCTTCGAATAGGCAACCTCAGCATCGTTGCCTTCCTTCGCAATTTGCTTCAAGGTGAAAGGCTTCTGCGTTATGCAAAGTCTCAGCAGATCTTCGAATAATGATTCACGCCGTGCCTCTTTCTTCCTTGCAAATCTGAATTCAAATTCATGGAGATACGTAAGCAGTCGCCAAGGAGCGATAGCTCCCATGTGAGTGCTCATTACAACTCGCTTGACATTTCGCGAAGCTCTGTAAATGAGTGGAAGATGACTCTCAAGGTCCTCTTTCGTTTTCATCACACGCTTGTCGTGGCTATAGCCAAGTTCGGTGAGATCGCCAAACTCCTTGGCCGCGTCGGTGCATACCGTGGTTCCAACCTCGATATTCTCGAGAAGGAATTTCTTGATGGCCTTCTTGTTGGCGTTCGCCACCACTTCCATTCGGACCTCTCCACTCCCACGGCCTCGCCTTTCAACTGCCATGAGCACGTTGGATTTCCAGGTTGAGCCTCTTCCACGAACGCCCTTTCCTTTCCCTCCGATCGAGATTTCATCGAATTCGACGGTGCCACTCAATTTAGGTCTGTTCAAGGGGAAATATTTTCGAATCTTGGTGAACCAACTCCAAGCGGTTTCATACTTCACACCAAGTTTTCGTTGCAAGTCGGCAGCGGTGCAGCCAACCTTCTCCACCATCATGTAGAACATGGCCTCAAACCACATTCGGAGTGGATACTTCGAACCCTCCATCGAGGTACCTGCGCGGATGGAGCACTGGTATTTGCAGGCTGCGCACTCCCACTTATCTCGGCTCTTTAGGAGATAGCCTTTCGAATACACATTCTTTGCAATACAGCGAGGGCAGACGAATCCGTTCGGCCATCGTTCCTTTAATAGGTATTTGCGGCACTTTGCCTCTGTGTTGAATTCCTTTTCGAACGTACTTCTGTTCTTTGGCATTTTCAGCATAGGTAAGTTTCTTGATCGAACTCAACTTCACCCTTCTGTGATGAAATTCAGGTCGTTTCAATTATATTACCACATAATTGCCACCTAATTAGCCATTGATTGACCCAATGCATTCTTCGCTGCTTTGGATTGATATAATTGTCGCTTATGACGTTGGATCTGATTGATTGCGATGAACTACACCAGTTTCTGACTGATATGACTCAGATGAAGAAGGACTATCCTCAATATAGTCATGAAGATCGATTGGAGGTACCTACAGGACAAAAGGCTTGGTACAGGAATGACAGCATATTCTTAAACATGGTCGATATTCAGCGCCAGTGGTATAGCACCTATTCCCGAGACACTTTTCAAATTGACCTTTGTGCTGATTTAGAACTAACTCAGAACGAAGATTTTATTGACCTATTTGAAAATAATAAGCTGAATTATCGCCAAGAAGTGCTTTTCCAGATCGTCGCTTCTCGTCAGGAACGGTGGGAACTTTTATGCGACGCGGCGGGGTGTGAGGAAACTCCAGATCATTTCATTGCATATCGTGGCGTACAATCTGATTCCGTTGCAAGAGCGATAGTGGACTCTTGGCTGGCAAAGAACTCGCGCGTCAGTGTCCCCCATAGAGGACTCTCTTCCTGGAGCCTTTTGCAATCTGGGGCCATGCATTATTGCAAGGCTGCGGGTAGGGTTGGTGCATTAATCGTTACTGAAATATCGTTTGAAAAGACCTTGCTGGATGTTCTTGTAGACAATGGATACTTTGCCCATCATGGGCTCAAAGAAGCGGAAATTGTGATTGGCACAGGAGGGCCATCCATGGAGATTTCTGCTATCGCGGATAGATGTAAAATCCTCGTAGATCGACGAGAATATGACTGCACTCAGGCTAAACAGGCTGATCAGGCCCTAGTGGAGAGAGGTATTTGAGCCGAAATGAAGTGCATAGGCAGCATTAAACGTCCCTATAATGGAAGAAAGCATTTAAAGGAGTTCATATGGCTAACGAAAGACGGCAATTGACTAGAGCAGATATGGCTGCCAGATTGAGAGCACGAGCGATTCAGCTTGCAGATGAAGCCGCCAATCCTGTGTCAGACGCATCATGGGACTTCGCGCCTATCGGTTCGTTCCACGAGGACCTTGGGATCACCTATCAAGAAGTCGCGCAAACTGCAGTTCAAGAGCAGAAACGAACAATGTTCAACTAGCGCTGCTCGACTGAAGCCTATTCTTTGTATCAATACCTTTCGGAAATACTAGGTCAACAGTTGTGTCTAAGGCCTTGGCCAGTGTTGCAGCCGTGGAAGCTCTCGGTTGCGAACCACCGAGTTCAATGTGCTTGATCGTGCTTTCTCCTACTGCCGTATACCGAATGGAATCCTCATCCGCTAACTGAGCGCAGAGTGCCGCCAGGCGAGCCCTTGTTAAGGCCGCAGACTCTCTAAGCGCCCGAAGGTTATTTGGATAGGCTGGTGCAGGCTCAATCACCCGCATAGTTTATCCTTAAACTGGCGTGCTGACGAAACCGTCAAACTCCAGCAGCCATTCACTAAAAGCATCGGCGTTCGAGCAAGTGATTTGCTCCGAATCGCAAGGTGAGCAAAAAGCATTTCGAAGTCGCTCCGCAAAGTTGCTTTTTCCTTCAAGCAAGTCAGAGAACTGGCCAAACCAGACGATCTTCAGCTCATCGCCAAAGGCGTGCTCTAACGCCTCAATGGTTTTCGCAATATTGCCAAGGTCTAACCTGACTTCCTCGATTGTAGGCAGAAGCAACTGTTCCATTGATCGATTGTCAGGAGCATATTCAGACGTTCCGAGGCAGAGAAAGAACAGCATAGCCGTCGCCGTGTCGAACCAATATTTCGAGTGGTAGTCGATTCCGCCTTCTCCGTGAACAACGGTAATGAACCCCCAGCTATTGCCGCCTGAAGGGGTTTCTCTGGAAGTAGGGATGGTAACTTGACAATTCATTGATTGGCGGAGTTCCATTGTGGAGAGGTGGGAGCAGGAACGGTTGCAGGCGGAAGCCAGGGCACCCATTCCTGGAGAAACTGTGATGAGCTGAGGATGATGAATTGATTGGTGGTCTTTTCAACGATCACGTACCGAGCACCCTTTTCATCTCGAACATGGGTCGCCCAGAACTCAGAGGTGGCCGTAGCGCCAGGCATCACTGACGTTGCTCTTGATCGCGGTATGAATCTCTGGGGCTTCGAAGTGGCATTTGCCAAAGCAGCATGCAGACGTTGTTGTCCCGCAGGGACCATTGACTGTGCCAACGATGTTTGCACGGCTTTCATATTTCCGATTAACTTGGCTTTGTCTGCAGCCTGTTGATTCTCAATACCCTTTTGCCTGGCCAAGATCACTAAGTAGATAAATGCCAGGATGATTAGGATTGGCACCATAACAGCTGGCGCTGCGATCGTGAGAGCAATAGCGGCTGTCCAAGCCAGGATTTGCCAGGCTTTGGAAAAGCAACCTTGTGCAACTTCGCGTCCCCAGATCGCAGCAACAAGAGCCCCAAAGACTAGAACGATAAAGACAACTGCTATCATCCTAGGTTCATTTTACCACATGAATCTACAACTTGCAGATTAGTTCAGTGCCACGATTCGGCTGTTGGG
>CAMFIS010000098.1 GCA_945952345.1 uncultured Fimbriimonas sp. | reverse complement strand
CACCCATACATCCTCGCCACGTGTAATTGAAGGAATGGTCAGCTTCAACCCGGAGAGTAAGGTTCATGCCGAGGCCGTCGCCTTGGTAGTATTGGCCAACAATTTCTGCATCGGCAATCTGAAGCAGCACGACCGGACGTGTTGGGACGAAGCGATGCGTGGTCTTCGCCGTAACGTAGCCGGAAGCAGACGCACAGAGAATCACCGTTAAGCCGAACGCGTACTTCATAGCTCCATTATAGGAGGTTTACCGCGCTACTGCGGAGCCCTTGGCGCGGCCATCCGCAGCGGTTCAATCCGCTTCCGCGCCGTAATTCCCGAATCCTTTTCGACGCCGAACAGGTCGTACGGCTCGGCCTCGTTCACGGTCACCGTGACCAGATCGCCCGGCTTCGCCGTGCCCTTGAAGAACACCAAGCCATCGATGTCCGGCGCGTCGCGATGCGATCGTCCCACCAGCCAGCCCTGATGCTGATCCTCGACAAGCACCGATAGCTCGCGTCCGATCCACGAATCGTTCACCGATTGAGAGATGCCTTGCTGAAGCGTCATGAGATGGTCGAAGCGTTTCTGTTTCACGCGTGGCGAGACTTGGTCGGGCATGTCGTGGCTCGGCGTTCCCGGCTCTTGCGAGTAAACAAATGCACCCACCCGATCGAGCTGGGCGGACTCAACAAAGTCCGACAGATACTGAAATTCTTCGTCGTTTTCGCCAGGGAAGCCAACGATGAAAGTTGTACGAATCGCCACGTCGGGCATGGCGCTGCGAACTTTCTCCAAAAGCCTGAGGTACCGCTCGCCGTCCCACGGTCGCTTCATGCGTCGAAGAGTTTCGGGATGGGCATGTTGGAGAGGAATATCGATGTACTTCGCCACTTTCGGCAGCGTTGCCATCGCCTCGATGACTTCGTCCGTTAGTCGGTTTGGATAGAAGTAGAGGATTCGGATCCAGTCGATGCCATCGATGGCGTTCAGCTCTCGTAGCAGGCGAGGGAGGGTGAACGCCTTGTACAAGTCATAGCCGTACTGGGTCACGTCCTGAGCGATGAGGTTGATTTCTCGCACACCCAGGCGAGCCAAGTGTCGGGCTTCGGCAATCACGCGCTCGATCGGCTTGCTATCGTGCTTGCCGCGGAAGCTGGGGATGGTGCAGAAGGTGCACTTGTGGTCGCATCCCTCGCTAACTTTCAGGTAAGCGCTCCAGGGTTTTCCACTTCGAGCGCGGGTCTCGACGTCGGCCCATCGGTGGTGGGGCGGGGCAACATCGACCAATCGCTCTTGCGATGAAAGCGTGGTCTTGACGATTTCATCGAAGCGGCCCATCTGGCCAACGCCAACGTAGGCATCGGCTCCGGGAACAACCTTCATGAGTTCGGCGCCCATGCGTTGGGCAAGGCATCCGGCCACAATGACCTTTCCGGTCAAACCTTTCTGTTTGTCCTTAATCGCCTGTCGGATGGCTTCGATCGATTCTTGCTTCGAAGCCTCAAGGAATCCGCACGTGTTGATGACGGTGACATCCGTTCGCTTCGACTCGCCGTCGATGCTGTACCCGGATTGCTGGAGGACTCCGGCGATCTCCTCGGAATCCACGTCGTTCTTGGCGCACCCAAGGGTGACGATGCGGACTTTTCCTTCGGACATAACTCTATTATGAAAGAAACGAAAATGCCCCTCTCCGCCAAACGGAGCGGGGCAAGCAATGGGCGAATCTGATTATTTCTTCTTTCGTCGTAGAAGGGCGGCAGCACCAATCGAAATCGCGGCGATGCTCATTGGCTCTGGAACGGTATTGATACCGCTCAAGGAGAAATCTCCGCCGGCAGCTGGATCGAAGTCGATCCGGATTCCATCGACGTCGGTCAGGCTTGCAGCATCGGACGAAAAGTCAAACGTGTAAGTCTGGACGAATGGGCCGGAAAGTCCGCCGAGGATGTTCATCGACCGGGTGTAGCTGGATGCTCCACCGTTGGTGAATAGGGTGACCGTCACAGGCTGCAGCAGGTCGTTCGTTCGGAAATCGAGATTCACCAGTGGTGTACTCGACAAGTTCAAGTTGAGCGGATTCGACGCTGGCGTGGTCGAAAGCGTATTGTAGCCGTAGCCCAGCGTGAACAGGGTGTCGACTTCAGTGTCCGTGCTCACCTCGAGAATGCCGGGAGTCGTAATAACTCGGGTTTTGGCATCGCCACCGAACGGATTGTTGGTGATCGTTAAATCGGTGTATCGGATGCCGCCGACGGCGCCCGCACCTGTGGTCCAAGCGCTGACCGATCCTGCAGAAAACGATCCGCTGTTATAAGCCCCAGTCATGAAATCATCGAGCGGGGTCGCAAAGCTGACCGCGCCGAGACACAAAATTCCAAAAGAAAAATGCCCTTTCATAAGAAAACCCAACGCCCCACATAGGGCGTAGACGATACAAGTATAAACCTTCGAGTACCCCCTGAACGTGACATAGGTCCCGTAAATTTACCAGGAATGCCCTTTTCTAATGTTTCTCTTTCGCTACATCAAGCGCGGAGTAAAGTCAGTATCCGGTTTTACGGTACGGCAATAGGCGGCCATGAGGCGAGCACAATCGTCAACATCCTTAAGACTGAGCAACTCGACGGGGGTGTGCATGTACCGTAGCGGGACTCCGACGATACCCACGGCCATACCGGCTCGGTTTAATTGCATGGCGTTGCCATCGGTTCCCGTTCCCCCGGCGGTCACGTCGACTTGGTAAGGAATCTCGTTGGCTTCACAAGCTTCTCGAATCATTTTGAATACGATCGGGTTTGCATTCGCGCCACGCATGACCGAAGGGCCTTTTCCGATATCGAGCTGGCCGTACTTGGTCTTGCTCACACTCGGGTAGTCGATGGCATGATTCACGTCGACGGCAAGTCCGGATTGGGCGTTGATCCAATAGCTGCTGGTCCGGGCTCCACGGAGGCCAATTTCTTCTTGCACGGTGGCCACGGCGTACACACCGACATTGGGATCCAGGCCGCCGTCTTCTTTTAGCAAGCGAAGGGCTTCGGCAACAATGTAGCTTCCCATTTTGTTATCGAATCCTCGAGCGCTGGCCCGGTCACCTTGGAGCATTTGGAACTCGTACTGGTAGGTGATAGGGTCGCCAAGGGAAACCAATTTTTGAGCCTCTTCTCGGGACGAGACTCCGATGTCGACCCACATGTCCTCGATCTCCGGCTTCTTCTTGCGTTCTTCGTCCTTGAGCAAGTGCACGGCTTTGCGGCCGATGATGCCGGCCACGCGTTCCTTGCCGTGAATCCACACACGCTGACCGAGCGGGATGACGCTGTCGTGTCCGCCAATGGTGCTGAAGTAGATCAGTCCGTCGTCGCCGATGTAATGGATGAGAAATCCGATTTCGTCCATGTGCCCGGCAAGCATGATCTTCATCTCCGCGTTCGGGTTTAAAATGGCGGCAACGTTTCCGTGCACGTCCGTCCTCACTTCGTCGGCGAAGTTCTTGGTGTAAGACCGGTAAACCTCGGCGGCTCGCTCCTCAAATCCAGAGGGGCTAGGGACGTTGACGATGGCCTTTAGAAACTCGAGGGACTCGGGGCGCATCCGCCGATGTTACCTATTTCTTGGCTTTGGCCTGAGACCGTGCGCGGAAGTAAATGGCGAAGGAGTTGATGAAGAGCAGCGCGACCATGAGCACGATAATTGCGCTGGCGGCTACCGAGTGGAATTCATTCTTGGAGTCATTGGCCCAATCGAAGATTTTGATTGGAAGAACCGTGTACTTATCTCCCAAACTCGATGGGAGGAACGAGACGTAGCTTGCCGCGCCGACCACGATCAAGGGCGCTGTCTCGCCGATGGCTCGTGAGATGGAAAGAATAATGCCGGTGAGAATTCCAGGCAAGGCATTCGGCAAAACCTGCAGGCGAATTGCTTGCCATTGCGTGGAGCCGAGCGCCATCGAGCAGTCTCGATACGACTTGGGGACCGCTCGCAAAGCTTCCTGAGTCACGATGATGACGGTCGGCAAAATTAGGAGCGACATTGTAAGGGCGCCCGCGATAATGCTCTGCTGGAACCCAAAGGCGTACACAAAGAGGACGCGCCCGAGCAAGCCATATACGACCGACGGTACACCAGAAAGATTGGCGATATTGAGTTGAACGATGTTGATGAATTTCGTCTTTCGGCGGTTGAACTCTTCGAGGTAAATCGCGGCCGCGACTCCCACCGGAACCGAGATGGCGGTCGTGAGAATCATTACGTACAAGCTGCCAACCACGGCGGGCCATATGCCGGTGCGACCTGGGCGTTGCGACAACTCGCTCGTGATGAACTTCCAGTTGAGGTGTCCGGCGCCGTCAATAAAAATCTTGGTAAGAAAAATGACGAGAAGTCCGACACCAACCCACGCCGCCGATTGGCAGAGGATGGCAAACAGCGCGTCGAACCGCTTGCGGCTCTGGAGGTTTCGATGAGTGCTCGGATCGAGAATCATTGGTAGTTCAGCTTAAACTTGGCGACCATTCGCCGAGCGAAGAGATTCATCGAGAAGGTGAGCAAGAACAGAATTAACCCGACGGCGAAGATGGACAGGTACTTCATGCTGCCTGTTTCGATGTCGCCCTTCGAGGTGTTGACCATGTATGCGGTCATGGTTTCGATGCCCTTGGTTGGGTTGAAGGTGAGGATGGGGTTGGAACCAGCGGCGAGCGTCACCGCCATGGTCTCGCCCAACGCGCGCGAGAGGGCGAGAATGAACGAAGCGACGATGCCCGAGAGTGCGGCGGGAACGACGATCTTCATCGTGGTTTCGGCCTTGGTTGCGCCGAGGCCCTGGGCGCCTTCCCGAAGAGCACGGGGAACCGAAGAAATAGCGTCCTCGCACAGCGAAGAAACGAGCGGGAGAATCATGACTCCCACCACGATGGCACCGGCCAGTGCGTTTGCCGCTTGGGTTTCGGGCAGGACCTGTTTGATGAGTGGGGTCACGAAAAACAAGCCGAAGTAACCGTACACAACGGTAGGAATTCCGGCCAGAAGTTCAAGTGCGGGCTTGAGGATTGCCTTGACCTTTGGCTTTGCGTACTCCGAAAGGTAAATTGCGCTGAGAAGGCCGAGAGGGACGGCGAAGATTCCCGCTCCAACGGTGATCATAAGCGTGCCGTTGATGAGCGGCAGAATTCCGTAATGTCCCGGTTCGGGGGTGGGTTGCCACTCGGTGCCGGTGAAGAAGTCTTTGAGGTTCACCTTCGCGAAGAATGGCAACGCTTGGGTGAGAAGCGTGTACACAATCGCGAAGGTGACGAATATGGAGAGCACCGCGCACATCGCGCAAAAAAGCTTGATTCCACCCTCGCGAATACGTCGCTGAAGGTGGAGGCTCACATGCTTTTGCGTCGGCCGGTTGCGAGGCTCTTCTGGCCCCGCAACCACTGCCTTTTCGGTTTGCGGTGTCACGGTCATTTACTTTTTGCTGTAAACGTCGTCGAGTTTCATGCCTGGCTTGAAGTCCTTCATCATCGTGCCGGTCATTCCACCGTTCACGTGATCTTGGATCATCTTCATCAGGGCATCGGAGAACAAGACGTACTTAGCTTCTTTTACCGCGTCCTTGCCCTTCTCGCCTAGTGCGTAGTCCACGAATTTCTTAACATTCGGCTTGGCAAGCGAGGCTTTGTTTACGTAAAGGAAGAGAGGTCGCGAGAGTGGCTTGTACGTACCGTCAGCGATGGTCTTCTCGTCCGGAGCGACTCCGCCCACGGTGAGAGCGTTGACCTTGTCCTTATTGTCGGCGTAGTAGTTGTAGCCGACGAATGCCATGCCTCCCTTATCGCCAGCAACCGAGGTAACGATTGCAGTGTATTCCTGGTTCGGCTGGTATTCCTTGCGGATTTCGTTCTTCTTGCCGTTGATCGCTTCGGTGAAGTACTCATAGGTGCCGTGGTTGTCCGTCGGACCGTAGAACGTGATTTTCTCTTTGGGGAACTTAGCGTTAATCTGATCCCAAGTCGCAACGGTGGAATCCTTGCTCCAGGCTTTCTTCAGCTCGTCGGTTGTGATGTCCTTCGCCCAGGTATTGCCCTTGTTGACGATGATCGAAACACCGTCATAGGCCACGGGGATTTCAATGAAGTCGATCTTCTTGTCGGCCAGCGACTTTACTTCGTCGTCCTTGATGGCTCGCGAAGCGGTAGCGATGTCGATCTCGCCGGCGATGAACTTCTTCATACCGCTGCCCGTACCTGACTTGTTGACAGTTACCTTGACGCCAGCGTTATCCTTCTGGAAGTCCTCGGCAAGGACGGAGACGATCGGATATACCGTGGTGCTACCGTCGATATTGACATCGCCAGTTGCGGGCTTGCTTCCGCCAGCCGGTTCATTCGATGCCGTATTGCCAGACGGAGTCGGATTCTCCGAGCTATTTGCGCCGCTGCCGCCGCCGCTACAGCCAATCAAAGTGATGGCGAGAGTGAAAAAGGATCCAATTGTCCATGCGCGAAGAGAGCTCATGATGTCCAAAACGTACCGACGGAGTGTTAAGGATGTGTTAAGGAAACGTTATGAACATTCAATTTTGAACCTGAGTCCTGAGGATAAACCTGGTTAAGAACATTTCTCGATTTGTGCGCGTAGAATGGCTTGGCAAATTCGTTGCGGTCGACACCCTGTGTTGCGCCCGCCAAAATGGAGTGAACTGTGGACAGCCCGACGACCCTAGTGGATATTCAAAGCTCGCGAGATCATCGCAACATTTCGATCGATAAGGTTGGGGTGCGAAAAGTCAAATATCCGATGGTTGTGCGCGAACGAGACAACGGCAAGCAGCAGACGGTTGGCGAGTTCACTCTTACAGTCGATCTTCCGCACGAATTTAAGGGCACGCACATGAGCCGGTTCCTCGAGATCCTTGGCGAGCATGATTGCGTCGTAAGTTGGGAAACGATACCAACTATCCTGACCAAGCTTCGAGAACGGCTGCACGCCGATACTTCTCACCTCGAGGTGAAGTTCACGCTGTTTAGGGCGAAAGAAGCCCCGGTGACCAAGAAGGTGGGCATGATGGGCTACGAGTGTGGATTCATCGCTTCGGGCGGAAAGACGGAAGACTTCTGGCTTTCGCTCGTGGTTCCTGTGACTACGCTTTGCCCGTGTTCCAAGGAGATTTCGGACTATGGCGCGCACAACCAGCGAGGTTATGTGACGGTCAAAGTCCAACCGAGCGGCATGCTTTGGCTGGAAGACGTGATCGACATGATCGAGGCTGCGGGTTCGGCGCAACTCTATCCGGTCTTGAAGCGCCCGGATGAGAAGTTTGTCACCGAGCAGGCGTACAACAATCCACGGTTCGTGGAGGATATGGTGCGCGAAGTCGCACTGGCCTTCGATGCCAACGATCGGATTCTGGCGTACGAGATCGAAGTGGAGAACCACGAGTCGATCCACGACCACAACGCCTACGCCTACATCTCGCGACGCAAGTAGGCTCAATTTGGAGTGCGCGAATTCATTCGCGCTTTGTCCTGTCGCTGGACCCCGACGAAGTGAGAGGAAGCGAAGCTTCATCGGGGCGAGATTTATCTCGCTGCCTTGTCCAATCGCTCGCTATAATGAGCGTGGACGATGATGTCGCCAGAATGCCAACGTGCCGCGAAGCGAGGGTTCTACACGATCCTGACCGCCTGCATCGTCGCGCCTTTGGTCGCGATCTTCATTGGCAAAGCGAATATTCTCGCGATTCTCATCGGCTTGTTCTTTCTGCCTGCCATAGTCCGGTCGATTCTTCTTTGGCGTAGCTTGAAAGACCCTATCAAACAAGACAAACTCGAGGCCTACTGGCAGATGAATGGACGCCCCAAAGGCCTGGATGTTGTGTTTGTACTTGGCAAAATCCCAGTTTTGATTCAGCCCGAGTACGTGTCGGCTACCGAAGACGATCAGGTTCAGGCGTATCGGGCGATTTTGGGAAGCCAGCGACGTTTGTACTTCTTCGCCTGTACTGTCATGTTGTTGTTCGCACCGCCAATCTTCTATTTCGTACGTGCGGCAATGAATCGACAATTCCACTGGGATTCGTTGGTTATTCCAATCGCTATTCCTTTGGTGTTGTTCGGTCAGATCGTTTATCGAACGTCGCTAGAAGAGAAAAACCTTGAACACTACGACCAATGGGTTGCCGCCGGATGTCCCAGATCGTTCGATCCTTGGCAGACTCGGCGTAAATAATCAGATAGTCGTGGCACTGGCACGCGAGCCGAACTCCGATTCAATTCGTAAGTCGACAGCCGCGAGTTTGCCAGTGTTCTCGAATGATCATTTCCACTGGTAAGCGCCACTCGTTCCTCGCTCTGCGTACGAGTGCCACACTCAGTCATGCTGCCTCAGGTCCAAGTGGGGAGGTCTGATGTTTAAGGGAGTCATCAGCGGCCCTGAGGCTATAAGAGTCTTTGCCCCGGGACGGCGGCATGGGCATCGAAATGACCTAACTCATTCATTCGGCCCGAGGCAGCGGACACAAGCGGACGCCTATCGAAAGGTGCCGCGATCCCATTGGGAGTGGTGGGCTTCTAGCCCACCAAATGTTGCGGGCAAGATGCCCGCAACTCCCATTAACTCGAAGCTATTCGCGTTCCGGCAAACTCTGCAGTGCCGCCGCCTTGATCCGATCGCCAAATCGCCCCGGCACGACCGTCAGCTCCAGCACATTGCCTTTCGCCTTCAGCCACGGCTCCGGCAAATAGAACCCGCGCTGCGGACCAACTTCCCAGAACCGGCCGAGCGGATGCCCGTTCAGCGTCAAGAATCCATCGCCGCCCGCATCCAGTCGCATCTCCCAAATCTTGCCCTTCGAAGGAAGATCGAACCGAACAGTTGATCGCGTTAGATGAGCCGAACCCATCGGTCGGGGACCTTCCACGCGAGGATGCTCGTTCTCCAAAAGCTCCTTGCTCAAGTCGAGCGAGTAGCCCTTCGACTTCGATGCGGCGTATTGGTCGGTCCACTGGAACTTCGCGTTTGCGCTCTTCGGCAGCGGCTGGTCCAAGGTCACGGTTCCGGTGAGGCCGCCGGGGCCGTCGTTGTTGCGAACCACGATCGCGATCGAGTTCGTACCTTTGTGCAGGAACTTGCCCACGGTGGCCGTCACCGGCACATCCCAGGTGTGGATCTCGCCGACGAGGTGGCCGTTGACGTAGAACCAGCCTTCGTCGTCCACGCCGCTGCAGTTAAACGTCATGTCTGGTTTCGGGTCGTTCGCGAGTTCGACGGTAGTCCGGATGACGGCCGTCGTGTGGGGCCGAATAATAGCGGTAGTCACGCCCTTCCGCGAGTCCGATGTATCGACAGTCTCGGCCGTGAGACTGCGGTCATTCTGGTCGGAAAGCATCTTCATCTTCCATCCCCCGATTCCCGCCGCGTCAGGCGCCTTGTCCAAAACCTTTGCGCCAATGATGCCGTGGGCCAGCTCCATGCCGGTGCCACCGTTCGGCCAACCTGGATTGAAGAGGACGAAATCGTTGGTGCCGTTGCTCTTCCAGACTCCGCCACCGCGAATGGTTGGACCAATGGGTTGTTTATCTCCAACCAGTTCGCTGTCCTGAGCCTGCAGCCACACGAATTTGCCCAGCGGAGCGCTCACTCGATAACTGATGAATCGACTATCCCAAACTCCCAGTGCCGTGGTGCTGGGCACGGATGGTGCTGATTTCCATTTAAAGGGCATGAGGGTCGAAGCGGAAGCTTCTTTGAGGCGGACCACCGTGGGAGCCATTGGCTTGGGATACCAGGGCCGTGGCGACACCAACCAACTACCATCCGAAGGCTTCGAATGGTATGCAAAGATCCCCGAACCGAACGCTGGAAAATCGACCGATGCACCATTTCCAGCATCGATCGATTGACCCGAATTTCGATTCTGATTCCAATAGAAAACGTACGTCAGTCCGCTCTTGCTTCGACGAGAAATGGAAACGACATCGCCATCTTTGGTTCTCGAACTCGGTACCTCGGTCGAGCGAGCGAGGTCGACGCCATGAGCGGTCAGCACATCGCCGACCGACTTCACTGCCGCGAACTTCGCACCGACTCCGCCCCACTCCCGAATCGGGCAGTTGTAGTCGTAGCAAGTCGTGATACCTTGCCCGGCCCAGTCGCCGAAGTTGGTGCCGCCGAACAGCATGTAATAGTTCAGGCCGGTGAGACCGTTTGCGATCGACCAGATCGTGAGGGATTTGATCTGCTGGTCGTTAATGCCGCCTTGCTCGATGGCAGATTGGCCGCCGACTCCGCCGAACCATCCGCCCTGAAACTCGGTGATCATCTTGGGCGCCCACGGTTGAGCGCGATGCTGAGCATCGATGGCGTTGGCGGCGTCTTGGATGTTCCACCTTGGGTACTCGTTGGGGTTATCGAACGCCTGCGCGAGCACGGTGTCGCCCTTGGGATATCGGACTTGCGACGTCCAGCACGTGAAGATCGGCACGTCGATGCCCGCCTTTTGGCTCGCGAGGATGAGGCCGCGCACGTAGTTCCGCTTCGCGTCGTCCGGCTGAGCCGAGTAGTCGTATTCGTTCTCGACCTGCCAAAGAATCATGCCCTTCTGGCCTGGCTTGCGATGGGTTACCTGGTGCTTATCGACAACCTTGGCGACTTCCGCCATCCATCGGTCTGACCATTTTTGGAACACGGGATCGTCGCTTCGGTACCAAACCGGGCGCTTGGTGTTGTTCGGTCGGAAGGTCTGGAGCCAGTTGGGAAAACCGCCCGTCGCCCACTCGGAGCAGATGTATGGACCAGGCCGGACAATCGTGTAAAGCCCGAATTCGTCCTCCGCCATTCGCATCCATTCGTCTAAGTCATCTAGCTTAACGTTCGACACATCGCCAAGATTCTTCGGCTTGGTCTGCTCGCTCCAGTTCCAAGCGACGTACGTCTCGACTGCGTTGAAGCCGGCTTCTTTGATGCTTTTAAATCGGGCGCGCCAAAGCTCTTTCGGGCAGCGGAAGTAGTGAAACGCGCCGCTGAAGATGAAGGTGTCCTTGCCTTCGATGGTAAAACATTGACCGTCGTATCGGATGCGATTGGGATGGCTGAACTTGGGTTGAGCCGCAGAAATACTCGCGAGAGCCAATCCAAAAACCATAAGGGAGGTCTTCATCAATTGAAAGTATGTCGAACGTGGGGCTCGAAAGACCACGCTCAAAATTTGCGCAAGGAGTTTTTCTGACATCCAACCCAGACGGCGAACTTTTGTGGGGTACCTTCCGTATTCCGGTTGAAGGGGTGATAATAGGAAAATGACGCCAGCAGAGCGATTACAAGAGTTGATCGACGGGAAGAATCCCAAGCAGATTTTGAGAATGCGGAGTGGGTTCGCGGTTTTTGCCGACAACCAATTCCTCCCTGGCTATTGTTTGCTGTTGGCATATCCGGAGATTAGCCAGCTCAATGAGCTCGATGCCAAGCGTCGATTCCTTTTCCTCGAGGACATGGCCTTGCTGGGTGAGGCTATCCAGCGTGTGACGGACTGTGTTCGCGTGAATTACGCGATGTATGGCAATGTCGATCCGTTCCTCCACGCCCACGTGTGGCCCCGATATGAGTGGGAAGTGCCCGAGTTTGCCACGATTCCGCCGCTCTCGTACCCAGAGGAAATCCGAACCCATCCTGATACTGAGTGGGATCCGGAACTGCACGGCGAGTCCCAGGACCAAATCCGACGAGCGCTGCTATCGATCATCGAATCGCATGGCCACCTCGAGACCATGCACCACTATCACTAGTCGGTAGCAAGCACCATCGGAATCAGGGCTCGCATTGCTCCAAGGTGAAACGCCGCGTGCGCGATGTTCGCGATCATGTAAATCGCTCGGTTGTCCGATATTTCGCCATCGAAATCCCGATACCAGGCGTGGGCTTCTTCGTACTCCATGGCCATCATCGCCATTACCTTGTTCCAAGAGTCTTCATCGAATGTCTGAACCGCCCAACTCCCTTCCCAATCGCCATCCTCTTCCTGTCCTCGGCAGGTCGCGTTGAACAAATGGAGGTAGTAGCAAAGGTGGTTGGCATGAGCTCCGATTGTCGCCCGGCTGCCTGGAATTTGACGCGAAGCCTGATCGGGCGTTAGCGAAGCAATTGAATTCAAAACCGATTCTCGGCCCTGCACGTAGTAGGTGTAATTCTTGCCGACTTCGACTCCCCAAAACGTCTCGCGAAAGATCTCCTGGCAGGCGGCACGCAATGCTTGACTCATGCCGCCAGCATAACACGAATAGTAATTCTTTGTCTACCTATACGGCAAGTGATAAGGATGGCTCGCCCATAGAAGAAACCGAATGGTCGACCTCCAGACTGCAGGACAACTAGCCGTATATGGCGAGACTAAAAGGTCGACTCGTTAGTCTCGGGAAAGTCGTCGCAAGCTCCTTCGATTCCCGAGACATCCAAACCCTATTTACGATCCGTGCTATTATGAAGTTGTCGAGCAACCCTCGACGTTATGATCGACCTGAACTGACACTCAATCGTTCCTTCCGCGGCCCGCGCATGGGTCGCCCGTGTCTGTTTCTCGATCATCTATGCTTCAAGGTTTTGACTTATCCCTTACTGTGGATCCGCGCGTCGGACCCCTCTTCGAACATCTGGACCTCGCCATTGGCGATGGCGAAAAGGTCGCACTTGTGGGCCGCAATGGAGTCGGCAAAACGCGCCTCATCCGAATCCTCGCTGGGCTCGATTCCCCCTCTTCCGGCAGAGTTGTGCTCACGCAGGGCTCGTCGGTGGCGTACCTGCCGCAAGACTTCGCCCGCTCGTTCACCGGATCGTTAACCGAACTGTACGACGAGGTACCGTTCCACGCACTGGCTAAGGCGGCAACCCGAGTCGGACTTGCCAGCCATCTCCTCCATCAATCGTACGAAACCCTCAGCTTCGGCGAAAAGATGAAGGGCGCGATCGCGAGTCTGCTGGCGGCCGAGCCCACGATCCTCCTCCTCGACGAGCCGACCAATCACCTCGACATCCCTGCCAAAGAATGGCTGACCGATTTCCTGGTGGAGTGCCCGGAGTCTGTGGTGCCTGTCTCTTATACACATCTGACGCTGCCGACGACTCCTTACGTGTAG
>CAMFIS010000097.1 GCA_945952345.1 uncultured Fimbriimonas sp. | reverse complement strand
GTAACGTCAGCCCGCTTGCGGCGTATTTTTGTAAGAGATTTTCTATTCTCGCTGTACACTATTGGTGAACTTATGACCGCTTGCGTTGCCCTCGTTTTGCTTGCCCAACAGACTCCGACGCGTATTCCGATTGGATCAGACATCCATATGGTTGGGAGAATGCGACCTGGCTCCTACCTTGCGAGTAAAGATGTGCACTCATTGCCCAAACTCAGCGATCTTTCGAAGGATAAGTGGGCAACCTTCTCTGGGAATCTTTATATTGTTTCTGCCGACCCCAAGCAGCAACCTCAAGTTTTGACGATCGTCAACGGGAAGGTGCGCCAGTTCGAGAAAAAAACAGGATCGGTAACTTATACTCAGACTTTGGTCGAGACGGTCCATTCGCATGAGGCGAAGACGGATTTCAGGATCGCTCAGCCTGGAACGGCCTCTTTTCTGATCAAACTTCCCGACGACAGTAAGAGAGTCCAGACATTCGACGGGACGCTGACCTTTTCACAAAAGGACATGAAATCTCAAGAGGCATTGGTTCTCACCCTGAAAAAAGGCAAAGTTACGGCTCGGATGCCGTAAGATGGCTTTCAGCTTAAGGCTCTCAAAAGGATTTTAGTTTAGCGAGGTCCCGTTCGTGCCCCTGATTTTCGATGGGGGTCTCGAGAAGGATCGGGATATTCTCGAAGCGCTTGTCATTTACTAGGAGGCGGAATCCTTCTTCGCCAATCTCACCTTCTCCAATGTGAGCGTGGCGATCCTTTTTACTGCCAAGCGTTCCGATCGAGTCGTTGCAATGGACCGCTTTTAAGCGGTCGAATCCGATGACGTTCTCGAATTTCGCGAACGTTTCCTCGTAGGTTTCTTTCGTGCGAATATCGTATCCGGCGGCGAATATGTGGCAGGTATCAATACAAACGGCAACCCGTTGATCGCCATGGAGTCCATCGAGAACTTCTTGCAGTTGCTCGAACGTCGCACCAAGTGAACTGCCTGTTCCCGCGGTCGTTTCCATGAGAAGCATCACGGAGGGATCCGAGTTCTTGAGAGCGCTTTCGGCACCTTTGACCAAGAGCCTGATGCCTTCCTCCACACCCTGCCCGACGTGTGCGCCCATATGCGAGTTGAGGTAACGAATGCCGTACTGAGCGCACCGATTCATCTCGTCGGTAAGGCCAAGAATTGACTTCTCGCGAAGTTCCTCGCCGGCGGCAGCCATATTGATCAGGTAGGAATCGTGGCAGACAACCTCAGTGATGCCAGTTTCCTCGCATGCCTTTTTGTAGTCGGCGACCATCTCGTCAGTGATTGGCTTTGCCTTCCAAAGTTGGGGGCTCTTGGTGAAGACTTGGATGGCCGTGCATCCGATTTGTTTGCCATGTCTCACGGCTCCGCCAAGGCCGTTCTTGATGGGAATATGGGCGCCGATGAGCTTGGCTATCACTCAACTATTGTACTTATCTTCCATCGATTGCCTGTAAAATAGCTTCCGTCTCCATGCGAGCACTTTCATTTTTTACTTGTGGCCTTCTTATGCTGTTTGGCGCAAATGCTTGCGCCCAAGTGCTGTTCGATGCGACCAAAGCTGAAATGGCGGGCAATGCCGATTGGGTTATCGACGCCGACCAACACAATTTGGGTGTTGCCTCCGGCCAGGGGTCTGGCGTTGTGGGCGGAGGGACCGACTCCAATCCCCAGCGGTACCCCACGCCGGGCTATGGCAGTATCACCTCGTCAAGTGCGGAGACCGTGTGGACAGGTGCGTTGTCTGCTTGGGGCGTATCTCTGGCGAAGGCTGGGTATAAGTCGGAGAGCCTTCCCTTCAATGGTCGGATCACTTTTGGCGATGCGAGCAATCCGCAGGACCTGAGCCATTACAAAATGTATGTCGCTTGCGAGCCGAACATCCTTTTCACCGCAGCCGAGAAGAAAGCGATTTTGAATTACGTGAAGGCTGGTGGCAGCTTATTCATGATCGCCGACCATACAGGATCGGACCGGAATAACGACGGCAAGGATTCGCTGCAAATTTGGGACGACCTGATGACGAACAATGGGATTGCTTCCAATCCTTTTGGGATTTCCTTTAACTCGGACAACGTCACGCCTGCTTCGCCGGTCGCCGATACCTCCATCGGGAATCTCAGAACACATGGAAGCTACGGAACGGTGACGAATTTTGCATACAGTTCGGGCTGCACCATGACACTCAACACGACGGCAAATAGCTCCGTCGCCGCCGACGTTTGGAGTTCCTCGGCGAAGAGTTCTTCGAGTGTGATGTTTGCTCACGCGACTTTCGGCTTTGGCAGGGTTGCGGCGGCGGGAGATAGTTCACCCTTCGACGACGGCACCGGTGATCCCGGCGATACGCTGTTTAATGGATGGGACAGCGCGTCGGATAAGCAACTCGTCATGAATGCAAGCATGTGGCTGCTCAACCATCCAGCCGATGGCGTGCCTGAATCTGGCACCTGGTTGTCAATCGTTTGCGGAATTAGTCTCTTTGGGCTGTTGCGCCGACGGGTGTAACCTCCCGGTGCGGTACAACTTACACTATCCCATGGGCAAGTTTTTCCCGGCGTTTAAGGCATACGACATTCGCGGTATCGTGCCGACCGAGCTGAATCCAGACTTGGCTTACAAGGTCGGTCGAGCCTACGCAGATGAGCTCGGACCGAAGAAGGTTTGTGTGGGATATGATATTCGCCTTTCGGGACCTGAACTTTATGACGCGTTCGCTCGGGGTCTCAACGACGCCGGAGTCGATGTGGTTCACCTCGGCTTGGTGGGAACCGAGATGGTGTATTTCGCCACCGCATTTTACGGCTATGACGGCGGATGTATGATCACGGCTAGCCACAATCCTCCCGAGTACAACGGTCTCAAAATGGTTCGTCAAGAGAGCCGGCCGGTTTCATCGGATTCCGGACTCAATCAAATCGAAGAGCGGGCCCACGAACAAAAATGGGAGCGAACTGGGACGGGCACGCGAGAGGAGAAAGATGTTTACGACGACTTCGTTCAGCACTTACTATCGATCGTCGCTCCGGATACCTTAAAGCCTCTGAGGGTGTTGTGTGATGCGGGGAACGGCGCGGCGGGGGTCGCATTGGAAAAGCTTTTGCCTCATTTGCCCCTGAAGGTCGAGCGGCGCTTGTTTGAACCAGACGGCAACTTCCCGAACGGGGTGCCGAATCCGATCCTGGAAGAATCTCGAGCGGATACTGAGAAGATCCTGCAGGGCGGCGGATTCGACTTCGGCGTAGCGTGGGATGGCGACTACGATCGATGCTTCTTCTTCGACGAGCATGGAAATTTCATCGAAGGCTATTACATCGTGGGCATACTCGCTCAATCGATCTTGCAGAGCGATCCCAACCACACCATCGTTTACGATCCGCGCTTGATGTGGAACACGCTGGACATCGTCGAAAAGTTGGGTGGTCGTGCGGTGATCTGCAAGAGTGGACATGCTTTCATCAAGGAAAAGATGCGAGCTGAGGACGCCACGTATGGAGGCGAGATGAGCGCGCACCACTACTTTAAGCAGCATTGGTATTGCGACAGCGGAATGATTCCGTTCTTGTTGATCGCCAAATTGGTTTCTCAGACGGGGCGAACGCTCGGTGACCTGGTCGGCGAGATGGTTCGCAACTACCCGTGTTCGGGTGAAGTGAACTCGAAAGTGGCGGATGTGCCTACGGTTCTTGCGCGCGTGGAGGCTTTGTATTCCGAGGGTGGAACGATCGACCGGATTGACGGCCTGTCGATTGAATATCCCGATTGGCGATTCAATCTTCGAGGCTCGAACACCGAGCCGGTGATCCGGCTCAATGTCGAGACTCGGGGCGACGAGGCAATGATGAAGGCGAAGACTGCCGAACTGCTAGCGGTTATTCGCAGCTAGCTGTTCGATATCCAGCGGGTGGATATGCCATGTTCGCTTGTACCGAAAGGTGCCAAACGGCAATGTCGTACCTGGGGCGTTCAAGATTAGCCTTAATTGGGCCCGAGTCAGTCTTAGTTTTTTCGCGGCTTGTTCGTCGGTGAGCCACTCCACTTTGAGGCGTGGTTCTTGCGACTCGTCGCTTTGCGACGGATAGATGGGATTCGATTGCAATATCGTGGCAAGCTTTGCCATAAACTCATCAACCTCTGGCAAATCTTCTTCATCGAGTCCACCTACACACCACTGAACCAACTTGGATTTGTGCTCGATGTAATTTGGCACCGATTCGACTGCGGAGACCGCCATTTGACGAGTCTGTGGCCAGGTCGATTCGTTGCCACCTGGCATCTCGTAGCCTCGAGGAGTCAGATGCTTCGTGGTTCCAATTTGCGATTCAAGCCAGGCATGCAGAACCTGGTACGGGGAAAGTGCCTTCATATAGCTAGGCGGCTACTTTCCTTCTTGGTTCGGGTGCGGGTTCGATGGAGATCGAGCCACGGGTTTGGTCGTAATAGCGGAGGGCGACGAGGCCGTCGTCGACGCGCCAGAAGGGTTGAGAATCGGCTTGATCGGCTTCGACATCGAAGCTCGAAAGCATTGGCAGTACATCGGGAGACATCATGTTGTTCGTTCGGCTGAGTAATTTATGTCAATTCGCGTTCGTCTCGTGATACACTTATGTAGACATATGTATATATTATATCCATATATTGCGTAAATACGTAATGTGTGGATAACTTTGGATATACTGGAAGTGGCGATGCGACTCACGAACGAAGAACAAGAAATCTGCGATGCGATCCGCGATGCGATCAAGGTTGCGCGCCCTCGACGAACGATTGGTGAGGTGGCGGCGAGCATTGGGACGACGTACGATGTCCTAAGCAGCGTGTGCATTGGGCGTACACGCCCGCGCGCGGAGATTGTGGATGGCGTTCGTGCCGAGTTGGGTCTGCCATCCGACTGGCCGGGTGGGGGATTTCGTGGGCGTCAAAAGCTGTCCGTGCAAGGCACGCCGATGAATGAGATCGCGATTCTCGGTGTGGCCTCGGCAGGCGAAGGCGCTACCAATGTGGACGTCGATGAATCTGAATACTATGTTCCGGACCGACTAGCGGCGATTACGGACTTTGGTTTTGTGGTGGATGGCGACTCGATGATGCCGGCTCTCCAGCCGGGCGATATCGCGTGCTTCAAACGCTCATCCACGCCTCGGCGCGGCTACCCTTTCTTAGTGAAGGATTCCAGCGACGGATACCGCATCAAGATCATCGGCTATGACACGGACCATTGGACCCTGGAGTCATTCAATCCGGCTTATCCGGCAGAAGAGATGCCCAGCGAATGCCAGTTGCAGGGATATTTGGTGGGTTGGTTCCGGTCGCGCGGCGCGCGCGAGGCGATGGACTCGGAGATCGGTGGTCTCAAGCTCGACCCGAATGACTACTTCCTGAATCGGAACACATTTTAGTTTTCTCCTGCGTAGATACGCAAATATTACTTGCCGACGGTATGGTCGGGCTTGTTCGACGATTGCATTCAAATCGTACAAGTTTCTATCTTGTACTTATACATATTATTATCACAGGATATCCGTTATTAATAGTGACTCATTTTTTGTATGCTATTTGTGAACTTATATCTAACATTTTCTAAAAATCTGTTGTATGATGCTGCTCATAGGTTCGCCTCCTGGCATTTTCGCTGGGTCGAGTGGATCGGGGTTTAAGTAAGTGGGACTATTCAGAGTTGGTAGCAAGTCACGCAAAGTCGTTAGCGTGATCGCCGTTCTCGCCATGGCGTATTCGTCATCGGCTCAGGGATTCAACAGCGTTTTCCGCTCCGCAGCGTCGATGCGGGCGGTACAGTCAGGCCCAAGCAATTTACGCGGCAACTTTGTCATAGGATGTAGCAACAGAGTCGCCTTGCATGTCTTGCCGTCTACCGTCGATCATCTGGTCGGTGTAAAGAATGGATGATCCGTCCATGCCCTCACTTAGAATTAAGACATGGACAATCGGCGCTTACGCCACGATCCTCTTGGTCTTGGCATATGGTTCGTTTAAGTTCCTGTCTATTGAGGGCTCTGAGGCTTATAAAAATTTGTCCAGGTCAACTCTCATATACACAAGGTCCGACACTGCCACGACCTCCCTGCTACCACAGCTAATAAGAATCAAGTCGATGAGCCTGGTCGATGCTGCTGAACCTGGCGCCAGCGACAAAGTTTTAAAGTTGACAAAGTCAGCTTCAGTGGCGACTCCACTACTTATTGTTCCCGATAGCAGGTCGGGGGAGCTAAGGTATTCCGGAACCTATGCTGTGTCGAAAGCCATCGCACCGCTCCTGTCAGACCAGTCTAAATATTCCAAGGGCCGAACTGCAGTAATAGTAACCGTCTTGGTCGCCGCGATAGCGCTGTTCTATCCCAAAGAAGCACGTCTCAGTATGCCTGCCGTTCCAATAATAGCATCAATTGCGCTCGCCGGTATAATGGGCGGTTGCGTAACTTGTCGAGTAAGTGATCATGAAATATACTCCAATATTGCACCCCTACTCGGATCGGTGTTTTTCGCTGTCGGCTTTATTCTGTTTACAATAAATAAGCCCTCGAAGAGCATATATCGAACTCTATATGCACTACTTGCTGCTTTGGTGCCGCTGCTACAACTTGTACTCCTTACGCAAACTCCTAAACTTTGTCCCTCCTGCTTGGCCGTTACGTTCTGTGCAGTAAGCTACTTCTCTGGCTGGTTTGGTTGCAGTGAAAACAAACTCATTTATCGCTTGCCTCGCGTCGTGAATACTTTCACTGCATTTGCATTGGTTTCTATCTCATTGAGAAGCGCACTAGTTGCCGCTGGAATTGTAAGTAACGGCATCGGCGAGGCACATCACACTGAAGACTTTGTAGGTCATTCAATTCGGGAATTTATTGGTACTGCAACTGTACCAGAACATCCGGGATTATTCGTCGTGACTCTGCGCGGATGTAATGCATGTGTTCACCTTAAGACCTTTCTTTCTGACCACAGCGTCAAATACACTGAACTGTCAGCCAACTCGGATGCTACTTCACTAAGATTCTTTAGTACCTCATCTTTCCCCTTGCCGCTCATCCTACGATGTGATGGCCATGACCTAGTCACGTACCAAAGGTTTGGAGGCATAGAAGGTGAAAATCCGGAACTGCTTTTGACCGAACTCAAGGTCGTAGAAGAAAAGAAATGAAAACAAGTAAAGGAATAAACCTTTGTAAGGCCCTATTCTTATCAACCATATTCTTGGCTGCAATGTTGACAAACGCAGCGGCCGAGCATGACCAGCCACCGAACGACATTCCAGGTTGCGACAAGCACACGGGCGTAAGTAGCAGCCCAAACGGGTGTACTACTGGAACCGGATGCGGGTGGTGGCATCCGAATGTAGGCATAGTATGGAATAAGACCTATTTCTGTTGTTACGTCAATGGAAGTTTAAACAACACTGGTATCCGAACATACTGCGACTACTCCTTGAATGGAGGTTGTTGCAATAACCTTGACGAAGATCCGCATTGCGATCCGGACACCGCGTACAGTTGCCCACTTCAACCGCCTCCTAACTAGGCAAATCTATGATCTGAGCCGCAGAATGCGGCCCAGATCGATTCTTTAGAGATATAATATATGAATGGTGGACAATTGAAATCAGCATTTACACTCGTCGAACTTCTCGTTGTCATAGCGATAATTGGTGCTATTGCGGGAATCACTTATCCTGTCATCGCGAGTGCTCGCATTGCAGGCAAACGATCGGCAAGCGCATCGAACATGAAACAATGCGCAACAGTTATCAATCTGTACCTCGCGGATTATGATTCGTCCGCAGACTTGCCTTCTATCGATGTTGTAAGGTCCATACTCCCCAAGTCAATAACGTGTGATCCGAACGATAGCTGGAGGCACAATTGTACTGAAGAGTCTCAGGATCCTTTGGTGGGCTCTTATGCATACGTCCGTGGTTTGAGGCTTTTGCGTGGAAACGAGGGGTTAGCTCAAATGCCTAAGCCTAGCAATCCAACACTTTTTGTTTCCATCTTCTACTCGGATTCAATTCCTTCGCCATTTTCGGGAGACGCCCCCCCAGTAGGTTCATGTCAAGGTGGATTCTGCAAGATGCCAACGACAGTTTTGTCGGCACGACAGGATACTTCGGTTTCGGTAGTCAGGACGCTTCACCTGGCTTCGAAAGGAATGGATGGATTTAGTTGGCCACTTGCCTTTTACGCTAAAGATACTGAGGTGCAGGTTCTTAAATGAAAGAATATGTTGATCACCTTGATGAAGTCTATGCAATGGATAAGTTATTTAAGAAACTGCCATTTTGGCTACAGGTCTCGTTAGGTTCAGTCATTAGTGCCATCGTGGCTTTTTATATTCCGCTGATTGCTGTGCTTGTAACCGGAGTGTGGTTGAATAGGTTGACTATGTGGCTCGATGTGTTTGTTGAATGCTCAATGCTACTGGTCATTACATTGATTGGATATCGGAAGCGTCGTATTTGGAAAGTAACGCTGACCTTTGTAGTGCTTTATCTAGTGTATGATGTTAAGCATTTTGTTCGAAGCGTTGCTAAATTGCAGCCTTTTTTGGTTGGGGCAGAATTGTTCCATCCGGTGGCGGCGCTTTTGGTTAATGGTTACCTAATCAATAAGCTCTATAATTACTTGAACAGTAATTGAGAATTTTAGAGTGGCACAAACCTATTAATGCCTTTGACATGGGGTCCGACATGCCTACGCGCTTATGAATGCTTAAAGTAGAAGGAGTTAGCTAGATTAAGAGGGAAGTTCGAATTTCATAGACGCTGATCGTTTACTGAATCTCCATGAAATCTTTGCAAAAGGGTTGCTCCAACGACGCAAGCCTCTCCGGCGGGCCACTAAAGTGGACGTTTTTGATACCTGAAAACCATCCAGAATGTCGTAGCATATTCATGCTACCACTGCGAGGAATGAACTGAGAGTCTCAGTATAGAATTTAAACTATCAAGGGCTGAAGGAGAGCTTATCGAATGTCCTCGTACTCTTCATAGAAGTGACGCTCCACCGCCGCTCGTTGTTCAAGTGTCAAGTCATACTTCGGCAATGGCGTCGAGTCGTCCTCCAGCATCGACAGCAAGTGCTGCCGCTCCTCGATCGACATGCCTCCAAAGTCGATCCGCGTAATCGGTTGCAGATTCGACACCTCGACCTCTAGCTTCTGATAACCCGAGAAACGGCCAAACACTGCCACCACCCGGCTCAAAACATGCAAGAACCGACGCCGCATCTCCGGCGTCTCCGTTTCCTTATCTAGCTTCTCGATATGCTCGCGCATCATCCCCAGCCACTCCGTCAAACACTCCCGAACCTCTGTCTGAAACCGCCTCGCCGACAACTCGTGCCGCGACGTGCGACTATTCTTCGTCTCGTAATTCATAAACCAACGGGGTCGGCAACCCCAATCCCCACAAAAAAATAGACGTTAGAATAGTAGACGAAGTTCCAGTGAATTGAGCAATTGAGTTTCACCGGACAAAAGAATATGCTCCAAACGGTCAATGATTGTGCGGCTTCTTGAACCTAACTTTCATTTCCTTTTGAAATCTACTGTGCATTTTTGAACCTACTGTTGGACGCCTCACAGTGAATGGAAGCAGATTCATTTTGCGGATGGCAACACGGAGAAGTATCTCTTCGATGGCAATGGCAACCAAACGCGACGCATCAATGGCCTGACCCAGACGATTCAGTACGACTACGATACATGCGACAACCTGACGACGGTGACGTATCCGACCGGGACGCCGACGGCGTTTACTTACGACTACGACGGTCGGCAGTTGACGATGGTCGACAGCACGGGCACTTCCTCGTGGACGTACGACAACGCCGACAATGTGACGCAGCTCGTGACGCCGCAGGGGACGATGAACTACGTCTACGACGTGTGGAATCGCCGGTCGAAGCTGACCGAAGGTTCGGTCGATACCATCTACACATACACCAACGAGAAGCTGACGAATATCGCAAAGAGCGCGGATTCCGTTTCGACGACGCTGTCTTATGATTCGTACGGACGGCTGATCACCAAGAATGACGGGGCGACTTCGACGACGTATGGCTACGACGCGAACGACCGTTTGAACGATATCGCTCATGCGAATTCGTCGGGCACGTTCCACCAAGAGCACTACACCTACGACTACGCGAACAACCTGACGACGAAGATCGTGAACTCGGTTGCGACGAGCTACACGTACGATTCCATCGACCAGCTTCTGACCGAAAACGGCGGTGGACTCGCCAACACTTACGGCTACGACGCGAACGGTAACCGCACGAGCAAGATCTCGACGGCGGGAACGGAGATCCTGAGCTACGATGCGGCGGACAAGCTTCTGACTCGGTCGGGAGTTGGGGCAACCAGCTATTACTATTACGATAACTGTGGTCGCACGACCTCTATTCAGCGCGGTGGCGTGACCAAGACGCTGACGTGGGACTACGAAGATCGACTGACGAACATCGTCGCGGGGACGATTCCGAGTACGAACTACACGTACAACGGGGTTGGGACGCGGGTTTCGAAGTCGAATTCGATTGGGTCTCGGACTTATAAGCGAGATGGCGTTGGCGTCACTGCGCCAGTTCTGTCTGACGGCTTGGCGTCGATAGTGCCCGGCATCTCAGAGAAGACAGGTTCGACGACATCGTTCGTGCACTCTGATCATTTGAGTTCGATGAAGGCGTTGTCGTCGTCGGGCGCGGTGACGGATACGGCGAGCTACGACGCGTTTGGGAACGTGGTGTCGAGAACGGGCACGAACGCAACGCAGAAGGGTTTTGCAGGGGGATTTGGATATCAAGAGGACGGCGAGTCTGGCTACAAGCTGCTTGGGCATCGCTACTACGATCCCGAAACTGGACGCTTCTTGAGTCGCGACAGGGCAATGGACGGGCCCAATTGGTATTGCTACGTCTTTAACAATCCTCTTCGCGCAATTGACTCCGCAGGTCTAAGTGGTCGGGAAATCGGCGCGGTAGTAGGGGGACTTATCGGCGGATGCCTCGGAACCGGTGTGGCATCAATCTTTACGGGCGCTGCGGGAGCGGCTGTGGGTAGCTTCATCGGATCACTATTTGATGGTGATGGGGCTGAAGATGCGGTGAAGAACGCGGCAATGGATGGACTCTTTGCCTTAGCTTTTGGTTACGCATTTTCAAAGTTAGCGCCATTCATGGGTAGATACATGGGTTCCTTGGGACGGCTGATATGTTCTGCAGGATGTCCCAAGCCCGGTGCAGGTGGTGCACTTGCAAGCGATGTAGCTGTATCTGCCGAGCAGATGGCAGCAGCGCGTTTAGCCCAAAATGCCGCAAATGGAAAGGCTTACGAAAAGGAAGTCTTGGCAGACTTGATTCGGATGGGAATAAATGCAAAAATGTTCAAGCAGGCCGTGAACACACCACTCGGCCGGCGCATTCCAGATATCGCTGTCTATGAAGGTGACAAAGTTATATATTTTATTGAGTGCAAATTTGGTAATGCAGTGCGAAGCGAAATGCAGGAAATGAAAGACCTGTTTATCGAAATTACTATGGGCCTTCCCACGATTGTCATGCCTCGTTATCGCACGAATCGATCAAGGATAAACGGCGGAATTGGGCACCTATAGTGCAGGTCTGAATTGAATCGTGATTTTCGGAAGGAATTAAATGTCCTGTTTCGCAATTCATTGCGCGAGGCTGGCTTACCAGGAACGTCAGTCAAATTCGACGGACTTTGGCATACGTTTTCTCATGGTTACTTAAGGTCTGACCAACTCGTCGTCGTAGGTGGAACATTGCATTGCCCTGAACTAAAAGATATTCTACGCTTAGGCTTGGAACGCAATTATCCTGTCTTTCAATATATTATCGGGCACCAACTCAAAATGGATGAAGGTGTCATTTACCTCAATGGTGGTCAATTTGACGCAACTTATCTTCAACACCACTTTGACCTCTTAGCAAGAAACTGGATGGTGCCGATTGTGACCGAGGTTCGTGCACCTATCGAAGCAGCCCAGTATGCCTACGCTCATCCCGGAGTTGTTCTAGCAAGCAAACAAAAGACGATCAGCTATGTGAAACGATGGTATTCACATTACGGTCTTCCTTTTGAGGATCCGCCTTGGGCCGTGGTCGAGGAGGACTAATGTGTCTGGCGAGTCATCGGCAAGCCAATAAATTTGTGCTGGGTAAGTCTCACCACTATTGGACAAGCCATGAAAGTGGGCAGGCAGCTTGAGAGAGACTTGCTAAGCTTCTGGCCCGGTCGGGAGTTGGGGCCACCAGTTATTACTATTACGACAATTGTGGTCGCACGACCTCTATTCAGCGCGGTGGCGTTACCAAGACGCTGACCTGGGACTATGAAGATCGCCTGACGAACATTGTCGCGGGGACAATTCCGAGTACGAACTACACGTACAACGGGGTTGGGACGCGGGTCTCGAAGTCCAACTCGATTGGATCTCGGACTTATAAGCGGGACGGCGTTGGGGTCACTGCGCCAGTCTTGTCCGATGGTTTGGCGTCGATGGTGCCCGGCATCTCGGAGAAGACGGGTTCGACGACATCATTTGTGCACTCGGATCACTTGGGTTCGATGAAGGCGCTGTCTTCTTCGGGAACCGTCACCGACACCGCTAGCTACGACGCGTTTGGGAACGTGGTGTCGAGAACGGGCACGAACGCGACACAGAAGGGTTTTGACAGTGGATTTGGTTACCAGGAAGACGGCGAATCTGGGCATAAGCTACTTGGTTATCGCTACTACGAATCAGAGACGGGACGTTTCCTGAGCCGTGACCCGGCGCTCGACGGTCGAAACTGGTATTCGACCTGCAAAAATAATCCTGGAAAGTATTTTGATTCTACGGGCGAAATGGCAGTGGCAGCAACTGCCGTCGCAACTCCTTGTGGATTCATTGCAGGATTAACCATTGCAGGAGTTGGAATGGTGGCATTGCTTGTAAAGGGCTTGATCGAAGTATCTGACTCGATTGTTGATATCATTGACGAAATCGGTCGTAAGCATGCCCAGCGATCGCAACCACAAGGTCCCAGCAGTGTCCCTCTTGGTCCAACTGTTGACCCTGGAGAACCATTAGGCTGGTTAAGAATCTTCCGGGTCGGTGGACCGAACGGTTTGTTCTGGAGCCTTGAAGATCCAAGAAAAAATCCAAACTTTATGGTCGATTATGGGCTGCATACTCCAAATATGTCAGATACCATAACGGTATCAC